>JADGOY010000220.1 GCA_017882715.1 Nakamurella sp.
GGGTGTCGGCAAGACACACCTCGCCCAGGCCCTCGGGCACATCGCGATCCGCCGGCGGCTCAGCGTGCACTTCTCCCGCGCCGACAAACTGTTCACCCGGCTCCGCGCCGCCCGCCTGGACAACACCCTGGACGCCGAGATCCGCCGCCTCGCCCGCGTCGACCTGCTGATCTTGGACGACTTCGCACTCAGACGACTCGACGCCACCGAAACCAACGACTTCTATGAACTGACCGTGGAAAGGCACCACAAGGCGGCCACCATTGTGACCTCCAATCGAGCCCCGGACGAATGGCTGTCCATGACCGCCGACGCGCTACTCGCCCAGTCCGCCGTCGACCGGCTCACCTCCAACGCGCACACCCTGATCATCGAAGGCCCCTCCTACCGGCAACGCACCCGCCCCGCCCCGCGCGTCACCGTTGACCCCGACGCACACACCAGCCATGCTCACTGACACATCCCGGTGGTCCCATACTCCTGGCAACCCCGTGGTCCCATCACGCTGGCAAGCGACACCCATTCTTGGGCCAGGCTCGCTACCTCTGACAACCGCTGGGTGCGGAGGACTCTTGGTCTGGGGTGCAGCGCACCATTGTGCAGGTTTGTCTGAATTCCGGTTTCCGATCCTGATCCATTGGGGCCCCGGGGCTTGTCGCGCTGTACGACGACGCGTTCGCGGCGATGCTCGGCGGGAAACACTCGCGCGCTGGCCCATCCGGCCCGGGACACCTGGCCCGAGTCGTGGGACAGGGTCGGATCCCGGCTGGAGCAGGTGACCAAGCACGCGCACCCTTCGAGCCGACGACGAGCAGCAAATCATGCACTGTAACGGATATCGGGAAGAGGTCGACTTCACCTACTCGCACAGCCCGATCACCGACGTCGACGGCATCACCGCCGGGATGTTCGCCGTGACGACCGAGACCACCGCAAGGTGTTGTAGGAGCGTCGGATGCGGGCGGTCCGTGAATTGGGCGGACTTGGAATTCTTTTCGAATTCACAAGACTTCGAGCGGCAGTCGATCTACGGGTCCGGCAGTGCTTCGTTGGACTCGGGCGAGCGAATCCGTCCAGAATGGCCCCGATACCGGCCTTGAACGTGTCCTCGTCGGGATCGGCCAAGCTGCTGAAGACGCGAGGGAATCGCCGTTGCAGCTCGGACATCGTGGCGGGATCGAAGAAGTCCGGTGACGTGGCGCTTTGCTCGGCCAACATGTAACCCGTCAGGTAGCCCATCAGGGTTCCGCCGCGCCGTTGACCGAACGGTCCGGAATGCCGGCGGCCAGGATTGTGATAGCCGTTCCATCAGCGCGAAGGCTTCGATGCTGCCCATCAGTGGGCTGGCCGCCAGCAGCCTTCCTCCATCGCGGTGCCGAACCTCGTTGCGGACGCAAGCGCACAGCGCCGCGGCGTCCGCACGCCATGATCCGCCTGCGACGGCCTGGCCGTGATGGCAGGCATCTTGCTCGGAATCGGGATCGCGCTGTCCGGCGTGCATCCACCGCCGCCCCCCAGATGCGTCGGTGATCGATCCCGATCGGGGACGTCGGTGGTCGCCACACCATTCACACACTCAGCTCAGGCGTGGCACGGGACGGCCAACGCCTCACCGATGTTGTTGGCGCCCTGGGTGTGTCCGGACGAGACTCCGAGAGCCACGTGGTCGTCGCTATCCAGATGGCTTCCACCACCGACATGACGATGGCGAAGATCAGGCCCGGCAAGCCGACGATCGCGGCGATCCCCCGCGAGGGTGATCAGCGCGGAGATGATCAGCGCCGGGCGCCCGAACCCGTGGTGCAGAACGGTGGAACCGGGAGCGCGAAACCCAGCCGCCGAACAGCAGCGGCGCGGGAGCCAGCGGCGAAGATACCCGGCGAAGACGCCATTGCTCAGCGCGAAGGTGGTGGCCACGGTGGCTTTGTCGCCGGTCGCGGCCGCGATCGGCACAGCCTCCTGCAGGGCGGCCTCGATGAGGACGACCGACAGCAACAGCGCGTTGCCGACGATCCTGATCAATCCGACAGCCGGTGAGTGCGCCACTCAGGTGCAGCAACACGAGAAGGAACAGGATGCTCAGCAGCGTTCCGTTCGCCTGGAACCGGCCGGCCACGGCAAGTCACCTCCACGGCAGGTCACACGGGCTCGGCCACCACCGTGAAAACCGGGTATCCCGGGGCGATCTCCAGCAGCCGTGCGTCCGAGGCCTTGGCGTCAACCCCGTCGAAGAACACCCCTACCTCGAACTTCCACCTCTTGAGGTAGCGGCGGAGGATGACGGGCTTGTCCTGGTCCGCAACCTCCACAGCGCGGAACGATTCCACACGGCGCCCCAGCCGCAGCTCCCCGCCGCGGGCTACGCGGATGTTGCGGACCCATTGGGTCTGGCCCCGGGGCGCCACCAGGTACCGCCGGCAGTCGACGACCAGCAGGTTGACCGGCGTGGTCCGCCACTCGCCGCTGCGCCGCCCCCGGACCCGCAGTTCCCGACTGCCGAGCAGGCTCACGCCGGCCCTGGCCAGCCAGGCCACTGTCGAGTTGAACACAGTCGTCAGGCGCCCCGGCTCGAGGTAGCGGTCGTGCTGATCAGTTGTCATGCCTTTTCCTTCCGGTCCGAGACATCGAGAGCAGCGCTCTCGTCACAGAGCATCCAACGCAACCCAAGAATTGTCAAGAGCGGTGCTCTCGTTTTGAGGCGGCGCTCACGGCGGGCGTAGCATTCATGCCGTGAACGCCTCCACATCGGCGCGAGCGGTGGCCCGCCGCGAGCTGACCCAGGCCATCACCACGGAGGGGCGCCGACAGATCGCACAGCACGGTGCCGATGGTCTGTCCCTGCGCGCGGTCGCGCGCGAACTGGGGATGGCGTCGTCGGCGCTGTATCGCTACTTCCCCAGCCGCGACGAGCTGCTCACCGCCTTGATCATCGAGGGGTACACGGCGCTCGGCGACGCCATCGAAACCGCCGACGCGCGAGCCGACCGCCTGGGGGTCACCGGACGCTGGCTCGCCATGTGCCGGACCGCGCGGGCGTGGGCCAGGCAGCATCCGCACGAATACGCGCTGCTGTACGGCTCACCCGTGCCGGGCTACCGGGCGCCCGCGGACACGATCGACCCGGCGGCCCGCATCCCGCTGGCCTTGCTCGGTCCGCTGCGCGATGGCTGGCGCGCCGGCACCGTCGCCGGTCAGCACGGTGTGCCGCTCCCCGCGGGCCTGTCCGGCCAACTCGAAAACGTCGCCGGACAGGTCGCCCCGGACGTTCCGCCGGAGGTCATCGGCGCGGCGATCCGGGCCTGGACCCAACTGTTCGGCCTGATCAGCTTCGAGCTGTTCGGGCATCTGGTCGGCAGCGTCGATCCCGCCGACGAGTTCTTCGAATACGAGATCGTCGATATAGCAGGACAACTCGGGCTGCCAGCTCCTTCGGCGACCTAGTCGTTCAGCGCGCCCCGCTGGTGAAGGCGGCGGTCGGAGGTGCTGCGTTCATGGTTCGTCGGTCCGATGGGCGACCATGGGCGTCAATGATCGGACGCCACCGCCACGTCGTCATCGAATTGCCCGGATCCGGCTGCGCTCGCCGCCTTCTACTCCGAATTGATCGGTTTGCCGGTGACGTGCCTCTCGGATGACTGGTGGTGATCGCGGACAACGACACCACGTCGGGTTTCGCCTTCCAACTCGCGACGAATCGCCGACCTCCGCAGCGGCCCGACCCGGACCGGCCTCAGCAGTTCCACCGCGACGTCGTGGTCTACGACCTGGATAGGCCGAGCGGCGGATGCTCGCGCTGGGCGAAACGCTTTAGCCCGAGGGTGACGATGGATGCGCCGACCCAGCCGGTCATCCCTTCTGCCTGGTCAACCGTCCTGGATGGTCTCCGCCAATGCACGCCGCCTCCGGCTGAAGGCGCGCATCCCGAGCTGAGCCGACCTCTCGGTGCGAGGCAGCCGATCGAATCGGCTGAGCGTGGAAGGCGCCGGTGTAACGTGCGGCAGCTCCGGGCACCTCAGTGATGATCCGGGGTCGTGCGACGCATCACACCGCTCCGCGGGTCCGCGCCCCCGTATTCCGTGCAGCGAAAGAAGCACCATGCTGGCCAGCACTTGCGGGGTAGTTTTGTTCGTCGGGACGAGGCTCACGGGCGACGCGGGCAGGTCTGCCTGGAGGTGTCGGTGGAGATTCGCTGGATGACCAAGTCAGGGGTCGAGCAACTATCCGCAGCCGAGCTGGCGGAGTTCGCCAACCGCACGGATGGCGTCGTCCGGGTTCACCTGGACCACACCGACGAGCAGGGTCTGACGTTGCTCAGCGAGATGATCATCCCTCGTCATGACGACCTGCGGGACATCAGGAACCGCACCCCGTTCTCAAAGCCGCACATCTACCAGGACCACCACTACAGCGCGATCAACGGACTGGCCCGCGGTTCCGATGGGCTGCTGCATTTCCAGCCGTTGAAGACGTTTCTCACCCCGCAGATGTTGTGGACGGTATTCGGACCGGCGAACGCGACCATGTCGGACCAGGCCGTCACCAACGATCTGGACATCGTCCGCCGCCAGGTCGACGGCGGGGAGATCTGCCCCACAACGGCTTTCGAGCTCATTGCGACGATACGAGCGGTGATGCTACGCGGCCAGGAAGACCTCATCGGCACCAGCGCCCGACGCGCCGCCGATCTCGAGGATCGCGTCATGACCTCTGATCCGGTCGCCGCAGAAATCGTGCTGCAGGACCTGTTCGAGCTGCGGCACGACCTGCAGACCATTCGGATCAATGCGGCGCAGGCGTACGAGGTCTACGACAACCTGCTGGATTTGCTCAGCGTCGACGAGACCGTCATGCGGATCGATACCAAGCGCCTCGCGCTGCTGCGCCAGCAGTACGGGCACCTGAAGAACTCCGCCGACCTGGAACGCGAATACCTCCAGGAAGTGCTCGACCTGTTCCAGACCCGGGTGTCGAACGAGTTGAACCGGTTCGTCCGCAAGATCACCGCATGGGGCACCATCGCGATCTCATGGACCGTCGTCGCCGGGATCTACGGGATGAACTTCACGAACATGCCAGAACTCGGCTGGTCATTCGGATATCCCGCTGCTCATTCGGATATCCCGCTGCCATCAGCTTGATGCTCGTCCTGGGCGTCGTCCTGTGGTACCTGTTTCACCGGCAGCATTGGTTGTGACGCACAGTCCCGCTCGCCGGAACCTGCCCGGTGACCTCGCTGGCGCCATGCGCCTTGCTGGACACTGACCCCCGTGACCATCCACGACGAGCCCAAGATCGATTGTCACAACCACCTGCTGGATCCCGGTCGTTTCGGTTATACGCCCCAGGCCTGGTACCACCCGGTCGACAACGAACAGGGCACGGCGCGCCAACTCACCGACCTGTTCGACGCCTACGGCTCCCGGCACGCACTGGTGGTCGGGCCGAACTCGGGATACGACACGGACAACCGCTGCCTGCTCGATTTCCTCGAGCGGGGCAACGGACGGTTCAAGGGCGTCGCCGTCGTCGACAACGCCACCGGCCGCTCCGACCTGGAGAAGCTCCGCAATCGCGGGGTGGCGGGCACCACCATGCAAGCCTCGCTGCTGGGCGTCGCCAGCTTCCGCGACACCGCCGCACTGCTGCGCGACCTCGCTGATCTGGACACGTTCGCCGACGTGCAGGTGGAAGCGGACCAACTCGTCGAGATGGCGCCCCTGCTGGAGCCATCCCGCGTGCGCGTGCTCATCGACCACTGCGGACGGCCGGTTCCAGCAGCGGGCCTGAACCAGCCGGGCTTTCGCCGGCTGCTCGACCTCGCATCGACCGGCCGGTACTTCGTCAAGATCTCCGGAATGGTCAAATGCTCCGCGACGAGATACCCCTGGGAGGATTCCTGGCCTTTCGTGCAGGCGTTGCTCGAGGCGTTCACGCCGGATCGGTGCATGTGGGGATCCGACTGGCCGTTCCTGCAGGCACCCGAGCGCATCGACTACGGGCTGATTCTCGCCCTCATCCAGCGCCTGGTGCCCGACCCCAGCGACCGGCGGAAGGT
>JADGOY010000221.1 GCA_017882715.1 Nakamurella sp.
GTGCCGAAGTGGACCGAGGCCGGCGTGTGCCATGCGATCCCGGAATGCCGGTGAATGTGATTGTATTCGTGGAAGAATCCGGCGGTGAATTGCCGGGCGTGGGCCAGGGATTCGAAATGGTCGGGGAAGTTCGGTAGGTATTTCATGGTTTTGAACTGGGCTTCGGAGTACGGGTTGTCGTTCGATACCCGGGGCCGGGAATGGGATCGGGTGACGCCTAGGAAGGCCAGCAGCGCCGAGACGGGGTTGGAGGTCATCGAGGTACCGCGGTCGGCGTGCACGGTGTGCGGGGTGGCCCCGTTGCGTTCGATGGCCTCGGCGATGAAGTCCTTGGCCGGTTCCGAGTCCGCTGCGGACCGGTCATTCGTTCCACCCCGCTTCGACCCCCGGCCTCTCGACCGGAACCGGGGGTTTCACTACCGGGGACCCCTGGCGTCTCCCCGGGCTGGACTCACACCAAGCTGGCTGCCGTGAGCTTGTCGTCCGGTTACGTCATGACCGCTCCTTCACGCTCATGGCGCCCGTACTGCTGGACGTGGATCCAGGCTCAGTCACCAACCGCACGGCCGAGCCCGGAACTCCGGAGTGAATTTCCTACGCTTGCCCGACATACCGACATCCCGCCGGCGTGACCAGCAGTCACGCGAGTTGGTGTCCACCTACAGGGGGCAACCCCACCGGAAGATAAGCATGAAGTAAGAAACAGCGTCCCCAACGAGTGATTCCCACCCCGAAGGGGTGTCTTTGTGCGCCCATGCCAAAGGTGCATGGATAATTGTCTCAAGGTTCACTGGGGGTAGCGATCCTCTCCTCTCAACAGTGACCCGTCGGGTTTCTCCCGTAGGCCATCTCCGACGAGAGGACTGTTGCTGATGGACTGCAAGAAGTGCTTCAGACGGCTTCAAACCCGTCCTAATTGTGACGGCCAGCCGCATGCAGATGGACGAACTTGCTCCAAGTGTTCGAACTCCGGTTTGATTTGTACGGAAACTTGAGCGTTCTGCGCCTGATCCGCGGACCGGCAGATCACCACGAAGTCGTCCGCATAGCGGACCAACTCCCCGGTGCCATGCTCGGCCCACCGCCCGATCGAACGCATGCAGGTAAATGTTGGCCAGTAACGGGGAAATGACCCCGCCCTGTGGTGTCCCGGCAACCGTCTCCGTGAGCACCCCAATTGGCCAACACACCCGCGCCCAGCCATTGCCGGATCAGCTTCAGTACCCGCCGATCCGACACGCGCCGACCGACCTCGACCATCAACCGGTCCTGGTCGATCGAACCGAAGTCCCGGATGTCGGCCTCGAACACGAACTGCCCGCCCCGAGGAAGCGCCACCCGGATCACCTCCAAGGCATCGGTAGCGTATGGCATCATTCCCGCGCCCACCGATTCTTCTCGGGCACCCGCTGGGACGTCCGGCAGGGTCGGCCTGATCCTGGCCACCCTGCTCGTCGACCTGCTGCTCCCACGCGACGACCCGATCCTGCTCGCCATCGACGAAACCCTCACCCGACGACGCGGACCGAAAGTCTTCGCCGCGTCCTGGTGGCACGACGGATCCGCCGCCAGCACCACAGAAATCGGCTACGGCAACAGCTGGGTCGTCCTCGCGATCGTCGTCACCCTGCCGTTCTGCCGACGCCCGATCGCGCTGCCCATCCTGTTCACCCTGTGCATCAAAGGTCGCCGCAGCAAACCCGACCTCGGCCGCGACCTCCTCGACCAGGTCGCAGAAGCCTTCCCCACCAAGGCAATTCACCTCGTCGGCGACGCCGCCCACGGCGCCGGACACTTCGCCGGCCTCGGCCACAACATCACCCTCACCACCAGAGCCCGCAACAACGCCGTGTTCCACCACCCCACACCGGCGGCCAATGGGAAACGCGGCCGACCAAGACTCCGCGGCGAACGCATCGGCACCCCCACCGACATCGCCCGCAACGCCACCGACAACAACACCTGGGTCGACACCCTGATCAACCGATACGGCACCACCATCACCGCGCGCACCACCGAAGACAGCCACCGCAACACCACCACCACCACCAAGAGCTACGACATCGCAATAGTCACCACCGACATGACCGCGACCGTTGCCGAGATCATCGCCCGCTACGCCTCCCGGTGGTCTATCGAAGTCTGTTTCCACGACGGGAAAAACATCACCGGCGTCGCCGAAACCCAGAACCGGATCGAAAAAGCAGTCCAACGCAGGTCCCCTTCACATTCATGGCCCAGACCATCACCGTCCTGTGGTACACCACCGACGCCAACCCCGAAACGCAAATCGCTGAACGCCGCAGAAACGCCCCCTGGTACACCACAAAAACCGACCCGTCCACGATGGACATGCTCCACGCCCTCCGCGACACACTCACACTCACCACCCACCGAATTAACCCCACAACCCCCGGTCACGCCACACCGGAACAAAACGCGAACCAGCAGGTCAGCCCCCAACGGGTTGCCTCATTAACTCCGAAAGTCGAGACTCTAGGCGGCAACTACAATGAGCGAGCGGCATCTACAATCAGCGAGTAGCGTTTGACGTGCGTTGGATCGCATATTTCGGAGCGTCATCTCGTTCGGAGCGTCATCTCGGAGGGAGCGCACATGACCGGATGATCACCGCTGAGCTTGAGCCGACTTCGATGAGCTAAACACCATTTGCCAGTTGGCGGGCAAGACAACCGATCTTGAACCCGGAAGAGTATGTCGTCTCGGGCGTAGTTTGTCACGCTGTAATTTGGCGTCACGCTGTAATTTGGCTTACTCACAAGGAGATCACGGTGAAGCCAACACCACGTCGTCGCTTGCTTAGCATCCTGGCACTCTGTCTCATTCTCGGCGTAACAGGTGCTGCGTCCGCGCAGGCGGATGTGGCGCCGCATGATTCCGGTACCGATGCCACCACCTTGGCGCGGATTCACACTCCACCGTCACCTGACAGTGCCGAACCGGTCACATCCGGGTCGGCCGTCCTCGAACAGCAGCGACACGTCCTTGCCATGCAGGACGGTGTCGCGCCGAGCTCCGTGAGGTGCTGGGAAGGGATCTCGATTTGGTCCTACGGCAACGGCCGATATGTGTCGACCGAGATCGGCTACAGCGGCGATTACAACGGCATGCTCCGGGCACGCGCGACGGCAGTTGACGCCTGGGAGCGGTACGGCGTCTGCCGTGACAGAAGCACCGGCCTGACGTATCTCTGGTCGGATCAGAACAGCCGATTGGTCTCCGCGGAACTTGGCTACGGCGGCATCGATTACGGCATCCTGCGGGCCCGCGCGACGGTAGGTGACGCGTGGGAGCAGTTTTTCACCAGCGCCGAACCTGGGGGACGTTCCACGTACTTTTATGCCTATGGGAACGGCCGGTACGTGTCGGCCGAACTGGGATACGGCGGTGACAGGTACGGGATGTTGCGGGCCCGCGCGACGGCAGTCGCGCCCTGGGAGTGGTTCTACTGGTGAACAACCCATAGTACGCAGAAGGCAGGGCCCGGGGCGGCGACCGTACCCGGGCCCTGCCGCTGGGTCGTTCCAGCCAGCGGCAGACGGGAGTGGCGTCTGCAGGAGCCCCGGCAAGTCCGATGGTCCGCAACTCCACCCCGGTGACCTTCATTGCCCGACCCTCCCGATCATTCCGCGGCCCGGCGACGGGCGCTCCAACAGGTACCACCCGGATCGAGCGAAACCGGTGACCTTCCAGGCACTGTCGGCCATCACCAGGGCCAGCGTCGTCCGCAACGCACAGCGCCAGGACAGGGCGAGCGGCGGATCGGTCCGGCGGATCTGCTCGATGTCGGCGGGGATCCCCAACACCGCACTGGTCACCACCGGGTCGATCCGCGGACCACGAACCGGTTCACCCGCCGGGCCGGCGGACAGCAGCGTCACGGCTCCGGCCCGGATCCGCGAACCGACATCGGGACCGCCGCCAGCAGCCCGGCCCTGCAGGAACACGCGTTCGGCTTCGACGGTGCTCGCGGCGGCCACGTCCCAGCAGACTCGCATCCGGTCGGTGGGCTGGCCGCGGTTCGGGCCGTCGTCCCTGACCCCGTAGAAGTCGACGAAATAGATCTCCGGGCGCGCGCCCCAGCCGGGTCAGATTGAAGAAGGAGTTCCGGGCGATCAGCGGGTCATAGGTCCAGGTGATCTTGGTCAGGCCCCGTTCCAACGCCCAATGCCGCTGGTGCCACTTCAGGGCGGCGCCGATGCCACCGCCGGCCTTTCCCGGCAGCACGCCGGTGATGTGCGAGTGCATCGCCGATCCGAGCGGTGCGGTGAAGAACCCGACACTGGCCCCCACCATCGTCTCGCCCGGCTGGTTAGGCGCCCACCACATAGTTGCCGCCGTGGCCCAGCGCACGCAGCAGGTGCGGCTGGATCTTCGACGTCTGGCCCGGCGGGATGTCCCAGACCCGGTCGAGGACGGTGCAGGCGTCCTGCATCTGCTCCAACGTTTCCAGCGGCCGGATGGCGATCGACGCACGCCGCATGGCCGTGGCGGCCGTCTCGGCCGCGTCGACGAGCAGACCCCTCAAGGGCCGGCCCCCGGTCGAAATGTCATCAGCCCGGGAATGCCAGCACCACACCAAGGCTCCGATCAGCCCGAGCCGGTAGACGGCGTTGCCGCCGCCGACGCTCGCCTTCTTCGCGCCCCGCCGACGGCTCGAGGGACGTGTGGTCTCGGACATGGGTCGCCTTCCCTGGCTCTGGTTCTCCGAGGCGATGCGGAACACCGGGTAGTTATCGACGACGGCCTCGACGTCGTCGAGCGACGCGTCCGGGTCGAGACCGAAGTAGTAACGGGCCTGCTGTGCGTTGGCCTTGTCCCCGCCGCGCATCCCACCGATCTCCTCGAGGTGGACCTGTCTAGCGCCGCGGCGCTGGATGACTACCCGTCCGCCGGCCGCTCGGACGTTGCGCACCCACTGCGATTCGCCGGTCAAACGCGACCAGGTAATCCTCGCACCGGTAGCGCGTTCGCAGGATCGGATGCCCAAACGCTGCGACCGTCGACGCGGTGGGTGCTGTGGATCCGCCTGGCCGTGCCCGATCTTCCGGCCACGCCCAGCGTGGGTCACAGCATCGCGGCGCCAGACCCAGCGGGGCGAGCAGCACACCGAGCCAGTTCAGACGCTGATACGGGGGTCGCGGAGGATCCGTGCAGCCGTTGGCGCTAGCGATGATCTTGAGTGTCGCCCGGGTCAGCGGGTCGACCGGCCCGGTAACGCGCGTCGGGGATGATCCTGGACCGCAGGTTCGTCGACGCGGCGTCGGGCAAGGTCACCCACTGGCCGCGGCTTGAGGCGCTGCTGGCGTTCGTCCGCGAGGGTGACTCGTGGTGGTGCACAGGGCCCTGGCTCGCGCAAACCTCGACGATCTCCGCCGGCTGGTTCATTTCCCGACCCCCGCTTGGTCGCGGTGATCGTCGACCGGGTTGGTGCGCCGGTGAGTGGGTTTCCGCGGTGGCGGGCGGCGCCGGGGTGTTCACGTGTACGGCCCACCCCAGTCCGGGGCGCCCGGGTCGCACCACGGCCGATTTCGCGAGGTCAGGTGTTCGGTCCGACGGGCAGCCGAGTCGCGGAGTAGGCGTAGGCCGGCGCCGATCGGCGGTCCGGGGAAGGAGTACCGGCCGAGGCAGTTCAGGTGGGCGTGGCTCAGCGGGGGGAGCGTGGCGACGTCTTCTTCGCGGACCGGGTATCGGGTGCGGCGCAGCGCGTCGACGGCGTGGCCGTCGGCCGGTCGAGCCAGAGGACGAACCCGGTCACGACGCACTCGCCCCGTGGTACCCGGTGGCGCGGGCGTCCCAACGGAGCGCTACCGGTCGATCAGCGGGAGTGCCGGGAAAGTGTGCTGCTGCCACAGCAGCCGGGAGGCCTCCTCCGGGTAGGCGGTGACGGCCGGTCGGGTGTCGAGGAGCTGGACGAGCCGCTGCTCGGCGTCGTACGCGGGCCAGCCGGGGTCGCCGTCGGCGGCGAACGCCGTCCACGCGGCGCGGATCCACGCCGACAGCGCCTCCGCCTCCGCGGAAGGGGTCTC
>JADGOY010000222.1 GCA_017882715.1 Nakamurella sp.
TTCACCCCGCCGCCGCCGATGCCGACGACCTTGATCACGGCGAGGTAGTTGTGCGGTGGCGTCATTCGCCTGAGCCTTTCTGCTCTGTCGGGGTACTGCATGACGGTGCTGTTCGTCGCAGCGCGTCCGGCGTGTCGAACCCTCAACCTCAACCGGACGGTTATAGTTATGTCAAGTGCTGCTGGGATTGAAGGTAGGTCGAGGGTTGCGGCCCGCCACGGAGGCGCGCCGGTGTGGCGCGCGTTTTTGTCGGCGTGACATCGGCGCCGGGCACCGCCGTGCGCACGGTCACCGCGGGCCACCGGTGGCGGCGGTGAGCTATTCGGCCGAGCATCAGGACGCCCCGTCAGCCCGGAAAGTCGTTCTGCCCGTAGCGGTTCCACGATGTGACCTGCTCGACCGGCCGGCGGTCGGCAGGCTTGAAGTCCAGTCCCTTCGTGTAGGCGACCGGCAGCAGCGCGACCTGGGTGACGTTGTCCGGGATGCCGAGCAGCTCCGCGACCTCCCGCTCGTACGTGAGGTGCAGCGTGGTCCACGCCGAGCCGAGGCCGCGCGAGCGGAGCGCCAAGGCGAAGCTCCACACCGCCGGCAGGATGGTGCCGTAGAAAGCGGCCTGGGGCCCCCCGGCGGGCGGCCGGCCCATGACGCACGGCAGCACCAGCACCGGCGCGCTGCCCATGTTCTCGGCCAGGAACATCGCCGAGGATTGCACCCTGCGCTGCTGGTCGGTGCGGGCCGCGGCCAATCCGGCCTGCAGGTACGGCAGCGCGCCGCGGCGGTAGTGCCCACCCACGGCCGCGCGCAGATCGGGATCGGTGACGACCACGAACCGCCAGTTCTGCCGGTTGCCGCCGGTGGGCGCCTGCAGCGCCAGTCGCAGGCAATCGGCGACGATCGCCGGCTCGACCGGTCGGTCGAGGTCGAGCCGCTTGCGCACGGCGCGGGTGGTCGTCAGGACGTAGTCGACGTCGTGCAGGTCCATGGCTCCAGCCATTCTGACGAGTGATCATGCCAAGGATTCGATCCGCATCAGCAGGCTAGCTGCCATGCTCCGAAGGTGACCCTCGCGAGGTGGATGCGGCTTTCGGAGATTCCCTTGATGATTGCGGCGATCGTGTTCCTGATCGCCTATGCCTGGGCGGTGCTGGAACAGCTGCAAGGGGGTTGGAACACGTGCGCGACCCTCGTAATGACCGTCACCTGGGCAGTTTTCGTGGTCGACTATTTCGTCCGACTCTCGTTGGCCGACGACAAGAAGAAATGGTTCGTCAGGAACCTGCTCGACCTGGCCGTCGTCGCGTTGCCGATCCTGCGGCCATTGCGACTGCTGCGGTTGGTGACCGTCCTGGCCGTGTTCCAGCGGATCGCCGGGACGCACCTGGTCGGCCGGGTGGTGCTGTACGTCTCCGTCTCGACGGTGATGTTGATCTTCGTCGGGTCGCTGGCCATGCTCAGCGCGGAACGCCAACAGCCGGGCGCCACCATCACCTCTTACGGCGACGCGCTGTGGTGGGCGGTGGTGACGATGACCACCGTCGGGTACGGCGACATGTACCCGGTCTCTGCCGACGGCAGGCTGATCGCGGTGGGTCTGATGGTGGGTGGCATCGCGCTGCTCGGCGTGGTGACCGCGACGGTCGCCACCTGGCTGATCCAGAAGGTGTCCGAGCAGGACGAGGCCAGCCAGGCCGCGACCAGGGCACAGGTCCGGGAGCTGACCGACGAGGTGCGGGCGCTGCGGGCGAGCCTGCTACCCGGGGAACCGCGGGTGGATTCAACTCGCTGATCGATGGTCGAGCGGAACTCCGCCAAAGGTGCCGTGGCCCGTCCCGCGGCAAGTCCAGCGGGACGAGCCGACGGCCACCTCCCCGACGAACGCCGCGCCGGGCGGCCTGACCAGCCGCTTCTTGACCGGCCAGGCCTAGTCAGGCGCGAAGCTACCCGGGTCCGACATCCGCGCCCACCATTACTGTTCCCCATCTCGCTGGCTTCGAACTCCCCCACCTGGGACGAACGCCCGTGGGGCGAACACCGTCGGGCCGAACACCGTCGGGCCGAACACCGTCGGGCCGAACACCGTCGGGCCGAACACCGTCGGGCCGAACACCGTCGGCCGAACACCGAATCCGGACAACCACTCCGGCCCCGGCGAGCACGGGCACGCCGGCCGGTCGGCACGCCGGCCGGTCGACACGCGCGAGCCATGACATCTGTCACCACCGCGCCCCCCGACGCATGCCACATCACAACGGAGTCGCGAGCGTGGACGATGGGTGCATGTCGACGCCGCAGACCGTCACGCCCGTCTTGCGCCCCCCGGCGCACCTCGTCTCACCGCGGGCCGTGTACTTCTGGTTCATCCGGGCGCTGGTGGCCTGGTTGATCGTGGTCGCAGTGCAGGTTGTCTCGTGGATCTTCAGCTGGCCGCTACCGCCGTGGCACCCGCAGGTTCTCGTGGTGAGCGCGTTGCTCGCCGCGGTCCACCTGACCGTCATGCCGCGGTGGCGTTACCGGGTGCATCGCTGGGAGCTGACCGACGACGCCGTGTACACCCGAACCGGGTGGTGGACGCAGGAGTCGCGTATCGCTCCGTTGTCTCGGGTGCAGACCGTGGACACCGAGCGCGGCCCGGTCGGGCGGTTGTTCCACCTGACGAAGGTCACGGTGACGACAGCCTCCGCGGCGGGGCCACTGGTGATCGACGGGCTCGACGACGAGGTCGCCGGCAAGCTCAGCGCGGCGGTCACGGCAGCGGCCCAGGCGGTCCGGGATGACGCCACATGATCCGGCAGCATGCTGAGACGCCCTCGGGGGATGCCGCACTCACCGACCACTCGGCCGGCACCGACACGTCGGCGGCCGCGAGCAACCCAGCCGGCACCGACACGTCGGCGACCGCGAGCAACCCAGCCGGCACCGACACGTCGGCGACCGTGGGCCAAACGGCCGCCGCGGATCAAACACCGTGGCGGCGGCTCGCGGTCGGCATGCTGCTGGTCGAGCCACTCCGTGAACTCATCCGCTTCATCCCGCTGTTGATCGCACTGGTCTTCGCCGGACGGGCGGGCGACTCCGGCCCGCCCTGGGGGCTGATCGGCACCGCGGCGGTGATCGCGATCGGCATCGTTCGGTATCTGACCACCCGGTACCGGATCACCCCGGCCGTGATCGAGGTCCGGCGTGGGCTGCTCTCGCGCAAGACCCTGACGGTCCCCAGGGACCGGGTGCGGACCGTGGACATCAGCGCGCATCCCCTGCAGCGGATGCTTCGGCTGGTCAAGGTGCAGATCGGCGCCGGCACCTCGGGTCACCGTCACGAGGCGGTAGCGCTGGACGGTCTGCCGGCATCCGAAGCCATGCCGTTGCGGGCCGAACTGCTGCACCGCGCCCGAACCGCACGGTCGAACGGGCAGGCGGGGAAAGTTGCTGGGCAGACCGACTCGGCTCCACTCGCCGGTGGAGACCGCCCGCCGGCCGAGGACCGGCACGCCACGCCGGCACGACCCGACGTTGGGCTCCCCCACCCCGACCCTCACCGCGATGCATTCGACGCCGAGTTCGACGCCGAGAGGGAGATCGTCCGGCTCGATCCACGGTGGGTGTGGTACGCGCCGGCCACCCTGTCAGGTGTGGTCACCGGCCTTGCCGTGATCGGTCTGGCCTGGCGCGTGCTCAACGAGGCTCAGGTCAACCCGGCAGACATCGGCGTGGTCAATGACACGGTGGACCACTTGGAGAGCACGCCCATCTGGCTCGACGTGCTGCAGGTGAGCGCGGCCGTTCTGCTGCTGGTCACAGCACTGTCGGTGGCCGGTTATCTGCTGACGTTCTTCAGATTCCGGTTGACCCGGCACAACGGCGGCACGCTGCACGTCACGCGTGGACTGTTGACCACCAGGGCGACCAGCATCGAGGAGCGACGGCTCCGCGGCACCGAGCGGTCGGAGCCGTTACTGCTGCGACTGGTCGGCGGCGCCCGGCTGAGCGCGATCGCCACCGGGCTGCGGGCCGGCCGGGGCGCGACCCGCGGCGGGGAGGTGCTGCTGCCGCCCGCACCCCGCACGACCGCCGTCCAGGTGGAGGCGACGGTGCTGCGGACACCAGCCCCGGGCCGGGCTCGGCTCATCCCGCGCTGCAGGGCAGCGCGTCGCCGCCGCTACGTCCGAGCCCTGGCACCGACCACCACGGTCATCGTCGGCCTGGCCGGGTGGTGGTGGTTCGGACCGCTTCCGACCTGGGTCGTGGTGTCGTCGCTGTTCGCGCTGCCGCTCGCGGCGCTGTTGGCGCAGGACCGCTTCCGCAACCTCGGGCATGCGGTGGTCGACGGCGCCCTGGTCACCCAGGTGGGGTCGCTGGTGCGACGGCGCGCCGTGCTGGACGCCCGCGGAATCGTCGGCGTCACGCTCCGCCAGTCGTGGTTCCAGCGGCGCAATCATCTGACTTCACTCGTCGCGACGACCGCGGCCGGCCAACAGAAGTACGCGGTACCGGATCTCGATGACGCGGCGGCGATCCACCTCGCCCTTCAGTTGCTGCCGGTCGCGGGCCAGTTCGTGACCGGGCTCACCACGTCCGTGGACGCTCCGGCCGCCGTCGTGTCGGGTGCCCTGTTGCGCCGCGAGCCCGGCGTCACCAGACTGCCTGCATAGCCGAGTTCGAACCCGCCGGCGTGAATCCGGTGGGCCTCGCCAACGCTCGGGACGGGTGGCAGCCGCCGCCCGGGGAGTTCCGTGGACGACCTGAGGTGACGATCATGACGCACTACCCGACCCGCACGAGCCGGCCCGCATGACGGAGGACGCTCGTCAGGCAAGCGGAGATTCCTCCGGGGTGCTGGTGCGCAATGTCGTTCTGGTCGGTCCGGGCGGAGCCGGAAAGACGATGCTGGTGGAAGCCGTGCTGGCCGCGACCGGAGCGATCAGCCGCCCGGGGAGCATCGAGAACGGCGGCACGGTCAGCGATTTCGAGGATGTCGAGCGCAGGTTGCAGCGTTCGGTGTCGCTGTCGGTGGCCAGCACACTGGTGCAGGACAGCGATCTGTTGCCGCCCGGCGCGTCAGCGGTGCGGATCAACCTGGTGGACACTCCCGGGCACGCTGACTTCGTCGGCGAGCTCCGGGCCGGGCTCCGCGCCGCGGACGCCGCGTTGTTCGTCATCTCGGCAGCAGATACCTCCGCCAGCGGCTCGGCGATCGACGGGAGCACCCGCATCCTGTGGCAGGAGTGCGCGGACGTCGGCATGCCACGCGCGGTGATCGTCACCCACATCGACCAGCCACGAGGCGATTTCGACGCGGCAGTGGAGAACAGCCAGCTGGTGTTCGGCGACGGCGTGCACACGTTGTACGTCCCGGTCGCCGGCGACGGCGGCCCATCGGCGTTGATCGGTCTGCTGTCCCAGACGGTGTTCGACACCGGTGCGGGTACCCGGCAGGCGCGCCCGGCCGATGACGGCGAGATCGCGCTGATCGCGACGCGGCGTGAGGCGCTGATCGAGGCGGTGATCACCGAGTCGGAGGACGACAGCCTGCTGGACCGCTACCTGGCCGGCGAACAGGTGAGCTTCGACACAGTCGTCGACGACCTGGAGACCGCCGTAGCCCGCGGTGCATTCCACCCGGTACTACCCTGTGTGCCCACCACCGGACTGGGCGTCCCCGAACTGCTGGAGATCATCTGCCGCGGCTTCCCCAGCCCCGTGGAGCACGTGCTCCCGACGGTGTACACGCCGGTCGGCGCGACCCGGGAGCCGTTGACCGGCAGCCAGGACGAGCCGCTGGTCGCCGAGGTCGTCAAGACCACCACCGACCCCTATGTCGGTCGGGTGTCACTGGTCCGGGTGTTCTCCGGTGTGTTGCATCCCGACGTTCCCGTGCACGTGAGCGGCCATTTCGCCAGGTTCTCCGGACATCCCGAGGACGAGGACTGGCACTCCGAGCACGACCTGGACGAGCGGGCCGGGACGATCTCCCGGCCGGTCGGG
>JADGOY010000223.1 GCA_017882715.1 Nakamurella sp.
AAACGCAGCCGTCGCTGTTTGAACCGATCATCCAGCGGGACGACGGCGGGCGGCCCGTCGGGTGACCGCCTCGGCGGCCGCCGGCCGGTGTGGCCGGGTGGTCCCGATCGCAGCGTTCCGCGGGACACCGGGCGGGGGCGGCTCTGGGAAGGGGTAACCGCCAGCCGTCCTCGGCCGACCTTCGCCGGCCGCGGCCGGGGCGACCCGGGCACGTGCCGATACGGATGCACGGAGGGTGCGGGTCGCGCCCTCCGCATCGCCCGACGGTCAGGCGTTTCGTTCCGCCAGCCGATCTTCCAGCCAGTCGAACATCCGCTGGTTCGTGAGCTGCCGTCCCATCGGCTGGCAGTGGAAGTTCGCGCCCTCGTCGCGGGTGAATTCGACGAGCTCCTTGGCGCCGGTCAGCAGATCGTAGAGCTGGCGGGACTGGCCTGGCCAGAACTGCTCGTCCTGGGGTGAGGTGATCATCAGCGGGGTACGGATCCGGCCGGCGACATCGCGCAACTGGTACCTGCCGACCTCGGTAAAGATCTCGTACGGATCCGTGATCCCGTAGGGCCGGCTGCGAAAGGCCATGGTGCGCGCCATTGCGGGGTCATCATCGACGTGGGTCATGATCCCGTTGAACACGTCCTTCTGGCCGGCGTGCAGCACCTGCAGCAGTTCCGCTGGCAGGTTGCTGGTCCACGATGTCGAGACATCCACCACCCCGGGATCGGCCACCGCCGCGACCAGTCGGTGCTCGAAGGCGAGTGCGCGCGGCAGCCAGTACCCGGCCTGACTGATCCCGTACCCCGTGAGCGCGGTGGCGTCGACGTCGGACCGGGCGACCAGCGCATCGATCACCGGGGTCAACACCGCTTCCCAGTCGTAACGAAACGGCACCCCGCGATCGAACAGCACGGACTGCTGTCCGGGTCCGTCGTAGAGGAACACGTTCCAGCCGCGGGCCAGCGCCTCGGTCCCGCTGTTGCCGTACAGGTCGGTCAGCGAGCCGTCGCTGCCGTTGGTCATCACGAATGTCTGCCGGGGCGTTCCCGAGTCGTCCGGCCGCAGTAGGTAACCGGGCAAGGTCGTTCCCTCGTAAGGGATCTCCAGGCGGACGAACCGGCCTCGCGAGGAGTCGATCATTGCGTCGAAGCACCGCCGGTGTTCGGCGAACGTCGGCTTGGACACGCTCGGATCGGCCAGCCCGTCCACCACTTCCAGCGCGCGGGCAAAGGCCCCGGACGCGGCCAGGTAGGCCCAGCCGGCGCTCCGGTGATGCCCGGCGGCCAAGGCCGCGTCCGCCTGTGCGGCCAGCGTCGACCCGGATGCCGACCAGGCGTCGAACCAGCTCTGCGAATCCTGGTCGGTCACCCGGTCCAGCGTCGCCAGCACCAGGCCGATGTCACCCACGCCGCCGGCCGCCAAGCCGAGCGCGATCCGGGCCTGGAAGTCGAAGTCCGGGTCGCCGAAGAACCCCCCGGCCGCAATCCTGCTGACCGCAATCCTGCCGGTCGGGCTCATTGCGACGTCCCTTCAGGAGGTTGATCGCTGGCCATCGGTGGGACGAGCTGTCGTCCCCGCGAGCGGTTGTCGGTCGCGATGAGCGTAAGTCATCACGACGAGACATGCGCCGCATGGCGAAGTTCCTCCTTGCATTCAGTAGCGCTGAGTTGCATTCAGTAGAATTCCCGGGTGTCCACCACGTTGCGCAGGGGCGCCCCGTCGAGGAACCGGCGGAGGTTGTCGGCGAACAATTCGGCGATCCGGCGGTCCTCAGCGGAGCTGAGCGCGGCGGTGTGCGGGGAGATCAGGACGGTCGGCAGATCCCACAACGCCGAGTCGGCGGGCAGCGGCTCCTGCGCGAAGACGTCCAGGTAGGCCGACGAGACCCGGCCGGACCGGAGCGCGTCGATGAGCGCCGGTTCGTCGACGACCGTGCCGCGGCCCACGTTGACCACGACAATGCCCGGCTTGGCCGACGCCAGCAGGTCCGCCCCGATCAGCCCGGCCGTCGCGTCGGTGCCCGGCAGGGTGATCACCATGGCGTCCGCTCGGGCGATCAACTCGGGCAGCGCGGACACGGTGCCCACCTCGTCGACGTCTTCGACGGGCTCCGCGGTCCGCTTCACGCCCAGCACCGTCGCGCCCAGACCCTTGAGCAGCCGGGCGGTCTCACTGCCGATGCCGCCAAGACCGACGATCAGGACGGTCTGCTCGCGGACCTGTTTCATGGTCCAGCGTTCCGCCCATTGATGATCTCGTTGCAGCGCCTGGAGCCGCGGGAGGTCCTTCGCGCCGGCGAGGACGCCGAAGACCGCGAACTCGGCCAAGGTCCCACCGTGCACACCGGCCGAGGTGGTGAAGACGACCCGCGACAGCTCGTCCTCGGTCAGGCGGGCGGCCTTGACCGTCGCCCCGCCCCCGGCCGCCATGGTCTGCACCCAGCGCAGATCGGGATTGGCTCGCACCGCGGGAGCCAGCGCGGAGGCGCGGGTGTCCGGAATGCCGTACAACACGTCGGCCTTGGCCAGCAGGTCCTCGAAGGCGGCCTGCTGCGCGGGGGAGCGCTCGAAGTCGGGGTCGCCGTCGTGATCGCCGGGGTAGCGCATCGGCGGCAGCAGGGAATCGTCAACCAGCAGTTCGACCCGCAGGTCGACCTCGGTGATCAGATGACGCAGCTCGGGCGGCAGGGGGGTGGCAACGGCCACCCGAACGGCATCGGTCATCCGGCAGGCTCCTCGGGTCGTCTCGCTGCGGTGTCGGGTGGTGCGGGCCTGTGTGGCGCGGGGTTTGGCGAAGCGAGCCGCCCAGGCGCCTTGTCGCCGAGTCGTGCCTTGGCCAGCCGCTGCACCAGGGGTATCAGCACGGCGATCCCGATCCAGCTCCACTCGGCCGCCTGCGGGCTGACCAGGTACGCGAGGGCGATCGATCCCAGGAATATGACCGGAAGTACGGCGTAGGTCGCCAACTCCCATCGCAGCTGCAACGGCGTCATTCTCGTCCGGCTGAGTCCTTTCCGGTCGGCGACGAGCACGATGGCGCATTGGACGAGATAGGTCGCGGCGATGTCCACCGCGTACACCGCGACCGGTAGCGGCATGTCGCCCAGCTTGCCGATGGCCTCGGTGGTGAACGGGATCAGCACGATGCCGAACATCACCAGGCAGTTCAATCCGATGATCCGCCCGTCGATGGCCGACAGGGACGTCACCTGCTGGTGGTTGGCCCGCCAGAACGACACCACCACCACAAAGCTGATCGCAAAAGCCAACAGCGACGAGCCGTTCGCCTCCTTCAATGCGGCCAGACTGCTCCAGGCCGCGGGCGAGAAATCGTCAACGGTGGTGATCAGCAGCGTCAGCGCAAATGCGAAGATCGCGTCGAAGAAGGTCACCGCGCGGGCGAACTCGAGATCGTCACGCGCATACCGGCCGCGCCGCTCCAACGATGCCTCCCTCGACCGCCGATGTGGGTCGGCGTGCGGTCGGTCCTCAGCCCGGCCGACTGCCCGACCCGGACATCATGTCAGCGGGTCGGGCCGTCGCATCGGGTGACTCGGGCGGGAGTGCCCCGTGGGAGGTGCTTGGTGGGTCGGTGCTTGGTGGGTCGGTGCTTGGTGGGGTCAGTACTCCCGGCGGTGCTCGCGCCCGGGCCCGGACCGCCGGGGACCGTGCGAACCGGGGGAGCGGGTGGCCGGTCCGTGCCGGTGGGCGTCACCCGAGCTGTGCTCTTCGGTGTCCAGTTCGATGCGCAGCGACTGCCCGCTGACCTTGGCGGCCGAGATACGGCCGAAGGCGGCGGGGGACAGCGTGCCGGCGATCTCCACCGTGGAGAACGTGTCGTAGATGTCGATCCGGCCGAGGTCCTTGCCGGCCAGTCCGCCCTCCGCGGTGATCGCGCCGACGATGGCGGCGGGCCGGACGCCGTGGCTATGCCCGACGGCGACCCGGTACCGGGGACCGGCCGGGTCGCGCCGTCGTCCGGCGCGATCGGCAGAGCCCCGATCGCCGCTGTCCCGCACCGGTCGGCCGCCGTCCCGCACCGGTCGGCCGGTAACCCGGCGCTCTGCTCCCGGGCGTTCCGGTCGCTCGGCGGCGAACACCGAAGTCGTTCGGGCGGCCGTTTCGTTGCCGTCGTCACCGGCCGCCAGCGCCAGCAGCGTGGCCGCGAGTTCCAGCGCGGTGAGGTTCTGCTCGGCCAGGAAGGTCGCGACGGCCTGTCGGTACCGGGCCAGCGAGCCGCCGGAGACGCGTTCGGCGGCCTGCGTCAGGACGCCGGCGGCACGGTGGGCGGCCACGTCGGCGGCCGTCGGCGGGGTGATCAGTTCCAGCTTCTGCCTGATGGCCCGTTCGATTGCCCGCAGCCGCGCGATCTCTCGCGGCGTGAAGAACGTCAGGGCCTCGCCGGCCCGCCCCGCTCGCCCGGTGCGGCCGATGCGGTGCACGTAGGACTCGGGTTCGCCCGGGGCGTCGAAGTTGACGACCAGGTCGACGCGTTCCACGTCCAGTCCGCGGGCGGCGACGTCGGTGGCGACCAGCACGTCGAGCCGGCCGTCGCGCAGTCGCTCGATGATCCGTTCGCGCTCCTTCTGCGGCACGTCACCGTTGATGGCGGCGGCGGACACCCCGCGGGCGATCAACTCGGCGCCGACCTCGTCGCAGGCCCCCTTGGTCCGGACGAACACGATGGTCGCGTCGCCCTGTGCCACCTTCAGAATGCGGGCCAGGACGTCGACCTTGTCCCGGAACGGCACGACGGCGTAGGTCTGCCGCACGGCGTCGACGGTGGACGATTGTCGCGTCACCGCGATGTCCAACGGATCGTTGAGGTGCTTGCGAGCGATGGCGCGGATAGCCGGCGGCATGGTGGCCGAGAACAGCGCGGTCTGACGCTCGCCAGGCGCATCGGACAGGATGCGGTCGACGTCCTCGGCGAAGCCCATCCGCAGCATCTCGTCGGCCTCGTCGAGCACCAGGAACTTGAGTCCGGCCAGGTTCAGGGTGCCGCGCTCCAGGTGGTCGATGATCCGGCCGGGGGTTCCGACCACCACCTGGGCACCGGCCTTGAGCGCCGCCCGCTGCGGGAGGAAGCTGGCGCCGCCGTACACCGGCACCACGGTCAGGGTCGGCAGGTGCGCGGCAAACGAGGAGATCGCCTCGGCCACCTGGACCGCCAGCTCGCGAGTCGGGGTCAGCACGAGTGCCTGGACGCCCCGGCTGCGCGGGTCGATCGAGGCGAGCAGCGGCAACCCGAAGGCGGCCGTCTTGCCGGTCCCGGTCTGCGCGACACCGGTGATGTCCCGGCCACCGAGGAGGGCCGGGATGGCCTCGGCCTGGATCGCCGTCGGGGTCTGGAACCCGATGTCGTCGATCGCGCGCAGCAGCGCCGCAGGCAGGGCGAGCTGAGCGAAGCGGGGCGTGGGATCGGCCGCGGACTCCGCCGAAGCGGGTTCGGATCCTGCGGGGTCGTCGAACGGAATCGATTCAGCGGGGTAGGTGGACGGGTCGAGAACAGCAGCGGTCGACATCAGAGCCAATCAATCGGGTCAGGAGCGTCGAGAACAAACCAAGTCGGCGCGGGTTCCGGTCGCAGTCCCGAATGATGAAGACTTCCGTCGTCGAGAGCGCGCGACACACTCCAAGAACGCTTCATGGTATCCGGTTGCCGCCCGGCCGTACAGACGGCGGCGAGACTCACGAAAACTGCCCGCGAAACGCTCTCCGTGCCTCACGTAGGAATGCCCGCGTAGCGGTGAGCGTGGTAGGGCATGAAGAGTGGGTTGTCGATGACGTCTCGTGCCGAGGTCACCACGAGGTACGCCCGGTCGTTCCGGGCCGCGGACAAGCGGACGAAGGGCCGGATACTGGACGAGGTGGTGTCCGTGACCGGCTGGTCCCGGGACAACGCCCGGCGTCGGCTGACCAGCGCGGCGCAGAGCCCGCCGGGGGCTGGACGCTCGGTCACGACGCGGCCACGCAAGCAGCGGGCGACCA
>JADGOY010000076.1 GCA_017882715.1 Nakamurella sp.
GCTCCGTTCCGCTGGCTCGTGCGGGAAGCGGAGGACCGCCGGCGCACGGCATCGGCTCGCAATTCGATCACCTCGGCCACCGTCGCGGCCCGATCGTTCTCCCGCCGCGCGGCGATCCGGGCGGCCCGCCTGGCCGCCCACCGGGCGGCGGCCCAGTCACCCTTGGCCAGGTCGATCTCGGCGCGGACCTGCAACGCGTCAGCAAGGTCCGGCATCGCGCGGTTGGCCGTGAATGCTCTTTGAGATACACCGCCAGGCCGGTCAATGCCCGGTTGAGTCGCCATTCGGGCACCACACCGTCAGCACCCATCACGCGCAGGACGGTCAAGTCGGCCTCCGGACAGGCATGGCGCAGGAGCCCGGCGATGAACGTACCGTGCCCGGCATGGCTGGCCTACAACCCTGTCAACGGAGATTCGGTGGCCCCTGCCGCCTCCGGGTCCGTCGGATCACCTGGAGCGATGTCCATACCGACCGGGGTTTGGTCGTCGAGGAGCAACTGCGGGCGGACGGCGTCGGCGTCGACCATGGGTGGGCACCGATCCCGGTGTCCATGACGACCACACCCGGCCGCCGATCGGCTCGGCGGGCCACCGGAGGGCCGAGCACCACCTTGACCGGTCCGTGACCAGCGGATCCGGCCGCTGCGTACGACCCAACGCCGGCATTCCCGGCCATGAACGGGTTACCGCCGATTCCGGCGGCCGCGAACATGAGGTGATCCAGCCCGATGGACCCGCCGAAATCCTTCCGGCGGAAACGCGACCTTTTCAGGCCCATTTCCTTGAGTTCGTCGTCGAGGGCACCCAACAGGTCCCTGGCAGCATCGAGGGCTCCAGCGGTGATGACCATCCCGTCACCGCGGTAGACCGTCGCGACGGCGCGGTCCCGTCCGGCAACCGGACAGCCGTCGACGGGTCGAGCACCCGAGCGTTGAATCCCCGGAAGGGGTGTCATCGGGCTGCTCGGCGGGATTCCCAGGCTGATTCACCATTGCCTCCGAACTGATCGCGTACCGTTTCGTTCAGCCAAGCCTGACCGACAGGTCGGAGGACGCACGGCGAAGGCGGTCCCCGGACGCCTACAGGTGAACCGCGGGCGTGACGACCGGCAGCGTCAGGGACGGATCCGACTCCAAGGTCGGGTGCAGTACCAGCTGCGCGGGCCCGGCGGGTACGGCGTCGAACACGAAGCGTCCGGAATCGTCGCACTCGGCGGTCAGCGTGGACTCGCCCACCCGCAACTCCGCGTGCATCCGACCACCGGGCGCGGCCCATCCGTCCAGCCGCACCGAGCCGTCCCGCTGCGGATTCACGACGACCATCACGGTGAGGTTGTCGCTGGCGAAGGTGACCCGGCGCGCGTGTTCCACCGAGCGAGTTCCGCTGGCCCCGGACACCGCAAGCTCCGATTCGACCAGCCGCGCGAATTCGGCATCGAGGTTGTGCGCGTCCAAACCGAACAACACCACGTCGGGAAGCATCTCCGGCATCGGGTCGACGGCGTCGTAGATCGCCAGCAGATCAGTGAGCAGTCGAAGATCGGCGCGATCCATCGGTGCGAAGCCGTCGAGGTCGCTACTGCCCTCGATGTCGAAATCCCCGCCGCCATTGCCAGTCGCGTTACCCATGGAACTGATCATGACCAGTCTCCCCCGTCGAGTCGGGCGCGCAGCTTCGCAAGACAGCGGCCTCGTGTTGGACCGATGGAGCCCACCGGTATGCCAAGATCGGCCGCGATGGCGGCGTAGTCCGGTCGCGGGGCGAACGCGATTACGGCGAGCAGACGGCGGCAGCGCTCCGACAATTCGGATACCTGCGCCCATAGCCGGCGCTGCTGATCGGTCAGCACAGCGGAGTGCTCCGCCGACGGGGCACTCGGCAGGTCCTGGTCGGTCGGTTCCTCACCGGATCGGCGTGCACTGGCCGACCGTTCCCGCCAGGCCAGCCGCCGCAGGCTCACCGTCATCCATCGCACGACCGCAAGAGGATCGCTGATCGTGTCCTTGCTCCGCACCAGCAACAGGAATGTCTGCTGGACCGCGTCCTCGGCCTCGGCTGCCGTCAGTCCGCACTGGCGGGCGGTGTGCCAGAGCAGCGGGCTCACCAACCTGACCAGCCGATCTATCGCGCCGGGCACGCCCTCGCGGTACTCCTGGAATGCCGAGCCTGCGCGTTGCACCAGATCCCCGGCGTCCGGACGTCTGCGCGCGGGAGTCGCCTCGGCTGGTACCGGAGCGGGCTGGTCGGGTTCTGACACGTCAGCCTTCCCGGCACTGCCGGTCGCGATCACCGGACTGTCAGCATTCACGGCCGAACCAAGGCCGGTTGGGTGATCAGGAACCGCTGGCGTGACGGTTGGTTGCGGAGGCAGTTCATCAACCACCCGTTCGCCCGCTTCGGGAGCGGCGGCCTCCGGCGTCGTCACCGCGTCCTCGTTCACACCGATCACAAGTTGGCCCTCCGATGTGTCGGGCGGCTCGAAGCCGCACGCCAGGGTGTGCGCGGCGGCTCGCCGGGACCGATCGGGAGGTGCAGCGCGAGGGCATGGTCTTCGCGCACTACTACCTCCCGAATCGGCCTGGCGGGACGCTGCACGTGTCATCGAGCAGCTGAGGGGTGGCGCAATCCGCCCGGAAAGCTCCCGAACCCCTCTTCGGCGCTGCCCGAACAATCACCAAGAGGGCACCGACCCTGGATCTGATACACGCCGCTCCAAGAAGATCTCGGCGGGTGACCGGTGGTGGGACCAACACGGCCGCGGGCAGTTCCAGGACCAGCACCGCAGTGGGCTGCCGGGCCGGCGGTCAGGAGACGCCAGCGCCATCCGGGCCGACCTCGCCTATCGTATCCCCGCCTGCAGGGTCGTCGGTGGCTGTGTGCCCGCCTGCTGTGTCCCCGCCTGCCGGGTCCTCGGTGGCCGGGTCCTCGGTGGACGCCTCCGGAGCCAGCAGCGCGGCCAGTGCCGCGCCCTGGATCCGGCGGAAGGTGCGACCTTCCAACGCCCTGTCCAGTACCGCCACCTCGAGCTGCGTGGGCTGCAGTGTACGCGGAGCACCTTCGCCCGCGGTGCCCAGCGCGCTGACCGCCGCGGCCAGCGCGGTCGGAGCGTCCCAGCCGGGGGTGAACGACGCCGTCAAAGCCGCGATCACCGGTTCGGTGGCCCCGCCCATCACCACGAAGCGCCGCTCGTCGACAATCGAGCCGTCGTAGGAGATGCGGTAGAGCTGGTCCGCGCCGGTGGTCACACCGGCACTGGCCGTGCCGGCCCATCCAGGGGTGCCCGCCGCACTGACCTCGGCCACGCACAACTCCACCTCGAACGGCTTCTGATGCTCGGAGAAGATCGATCCCACCGTCTGCGCATAGGCGTTGGCCAGCCACCGACCGGTGACGTCGCGCCTGTCGTAAGAAAACCCCCGGACGTCGGCGAGCCGGATCCCCGCGGTCCGCAGGTTCTCGAACTCGTTGTACCGGCCGACGGCCGCGAAACCGATGCGATCGTAGATCTCGCTCACCTTGTGCAGCGTGGGCGAATGGTTCTCCGCGACGAACAGCACGCCACCGGAGAAGGTCGTCACCACCACGCTGCGACCGCGCGAAATGCCCTTGCGGGCGTATTCGGAGCGGTCGCGCATGAACTGCTCGGGCGAGGCGTAGATGGTGGGCATCGTCACGGCGGGCCGGGCTCCTTGTGCGGTGATGGGGTCGGTCAGGCGGATCCGACGTCGGCTGGCGGGCGACGGCGCGGCGTCAGCCGCCGGGATGGAGAATCCGGCCGGCAAGGACAGCCTCGGAGATCGCTGCGATCTCGTCGGCAGGCAATCGCACCGCGCCCGTGGCGGTCACGGCGATCACCACCGGGAAGATCCGCCGGGTGACGTCCGGACCGCCGGTGGCGCTGTCGTCGTCGGCGGCGTCATACAGGGCCTCGACGCTGAGCTTGACGGCGGTGCCGAGTTCGGCCCCGACCTCGTAACGCTTCTTCAGCGCCGACCGGGCGAACAAGGACCCGGACCCGACGGCGAAGTAGTCGTGTTCCTCGTACCGGCCGCCGGCGATGTCGTAGGAGAAGATCCGTCCAGGCCCCGCCGGTTCGCTGGCCGTGCCTTCTTCCAATCCCGCGAACAGCGGGATCACAGCCAGGCCCTGCATCGCCGCGCCCAGGTTGCCGCGGATCATCGTGGCCAGCCGGTTGGCCTTGCCGTCCAGCGACAGCCTGACCCCTTCGATCTTCTCGTAGTGCTCCAGTTCCAGCCGGAACAGGCGCACCATCTCCACCGCCACCCCGGCCGTACCGGCGATGCCGATCGCCGAATGCGAGTCGGCGATGAACACCTTCTCGATGTCCCGCTGGGCGATGATGTTGCCCATCGTCGCCCGCCGGTCGCCGGCCATCACGACGCCGTCCGCGCAGTTCAGCGCCACGATGGTGGTGGCGTGCGGCAGCGCGACCGCAGCCCCCTCACCGCCCGGTGCGCGACCCGGCAGCAGATGCGGCTCGGCCGTGGCCAGGAACTCGGTGAACGACCCTGTGCCCGGCCGCAGGTATGCGGCGGGTATTGCTGAAATAGGCCAGTGACCGGCGTTCGAAACCGTTGTCACTGGCCGCCCTTTTGCACGTACGACCGCACGAAGTCCTCGGCGTTGGACTCCAGCACGTCGTCGATCTCGTCGAGGATGTCGTCGGTTTCGGCGGCGAGCTTCTCGCGTCGCTCCTGACCGGCCGCGCCTTCGGCGGCATCGTCACCATCGCCGTCGCCGCCACCTTGCCGGGTGGTCTGTTCCTGGGCCATGTCGGTTCTCCGATCACCGGTAGATATCCGCGAGCCTACCTATCAGCGCCGACAGACAGCCCGCCGCCGCCCCGATCCGTTGCGCCGGTCCGGCTCGGACTACTTGTGGGTCAGCGCGTCCACCAGCTCCGTCGCGTCGGCCGCTGCGTCCAGCAACGCACCCACGTGAGACTTGGTGCCGCGGGTGGGTTCCAGCGTCGGGATGCGCACCAGGGACTCACGTCCGATGTCGAAGATCACCGAGTCCCACGACGCCGCCGCGAGCCGATCGGCGTACTGGGCCACGCACCGACCGCGGAAATAGGCCCTGGTGTCCTCGGGGGGCATGGTCATCGCCGCCTGCACGGCCTCCTCCTCGACCAGCCGCTTCATCGAACCGCGGTACACAAGCCGGTTGTACAGACCTTTGTCCATCCGGACGTCGGAGTACTGCAGATCGACCAGGGCGAGCCGATGAGCTCCCCAGGACAGCCCGTCGCGGCTGCGGAAGCCCTCCAGCAGGCGCAGTTTCGCCGGCCAGTCCAGCAGGTCGGCCAGCTGCATCGGATCGACGGACAGCTTGTCCAGCACCGACACCCATTGTTCCAGCACGTCGCGGGTCTGCTCGTCGGCGTCGTCGCCGTAGCTGTCGGCAACGAACTCGGCCGCGGCCTCGGCGTAGGCGCGCTGGATGTCGATCCCGGTCAGCCGTCGTCCGTCGGTCAGCGGCACCGAGACCGCCAGCGTCGGGTCGTGCGAGATCTGGTGCACCGCCGCGACCGGGTGCGCCAACTCGACCGCGGGCAACGGCCAGCCGGCCTCGATCATGGCCAGCACGAGCGCCGTCGTGCCCAACTTCAGGTAGGTGGCCGTCTCGGCCAGATTCGCGTCACCGATGATGACGTGCAGCCGCCGGTGCTTGTCCGCGTCGGCGTGCGGTTCGTCACGGGTGTTGATGATGCCGCGTTTGAGGGTGGTTTCCAGGCCCACCTCGACCTCGATGTAATCCGAGCGTTGGCCGAGCTGGAAGCCCTCGGTCTGACCGGACGGGCCGATGCCGACCCGGCCCGCCCCGGCGAACACCTGGCGGGAGGAGAAGAACGGCGTCAGGCCCGAGATCAGTGCCGGGAACGGGGTGTCCCGCCGGCACAGGTAGTTCTCGTGGGTGCCGTAGGAGGCGCCCTTGCCGTCGACGTTGTTCTTGTACATCTGGATGGTCTTGGACCCCGGCAAGGATGCGGCGAGCCGGGCCGCGGCCTCCATCACACGTTCTCCTGCCTTGTCGAACAGCACCGCGTCGAGCGGGTTGGTGACCTCCGGCGAGGAGAACTCCGGGTGCGCATGATCGACATAGAGTCGGGCACCGTCGGACAGGATGACGTTCGCCGCCCCGATGTCGTCCACGTCCGGCTCGGCCGCCCCGAACAGCGCGGACAGGTCGTACCCGCGGGCGTCGCGCAGCGGGGATTCCACCTCGTAGTCCCACCGCGGACGGCGCGCCCGCGGGGCTGCCACCGAGGCGGCGTAGGCCAGAACCACCTGGGTCGAGGAGATCACCGGGTTGACGCCGGGCTCCCCCGGCACCGAGATGCCGTACTCGACCTCCGTACCCATGATGCGGCGCACACTCATGAATCGAATCTAGTGGGGCAGGATCGACCAGATGGACCACCCGATCACGGCCGCGCCCGCCGAAGCCGGCCGCGGCACCCACCGTGACCGGCTCGCCGGCCGGCTGCGGGCGATCACCGGCCGGTCGGGATGGCGGGACCGGCCGCTGAGCGAATTGCTCGGGATCGACCGCAACGTGCTGCTGCAGGCGCTGAAGATCGCGGTCTCGGCGGGTGTTTCCTGGGCCGTGGCCGCTTGGTTGCTGGACGCACCATCGCCGATCTGGGCGCCCATCACCGCATCCCTGATCGCGCTGCTGACGGTGCGCGCCTCCATCAGGGACGCCCTGGAAAAGGTCGTCGCGGTGCTGATCGGCATCCTGGTGGCGATCTGGCTCGGCGGCCTGATCGGGTTGCACGCGTGGTCGATCAGCCTGATCGTCGCGTTGGGGTTCCTGGTCGGCAAGGTGCTGCGACTGAACGGCGGTGCGGCCGCCCAGATCCCGATCAACGGGCTGTTCGTGCTGGCCCTGGGCAGCGCGCAGAGCGGGCAGCGATTCCTGGACACCCTGATCGGCGCCGGGGTCGCGGTGATCGTGAACTTCGTCATCGTGCCCCCGAACTACGTCTCGGCGGGCACCCGTGCGGTGTCCGAGCTGAGCGACGGCGTCGTCGACGTGGTGTCCGCGATGGCCGACGGGATCAGCCGACCATGGCGCATCGACCAGGCGGCGGCGTGGCTGCGAGAGGCCCGCGAACAGGGCAGGTTCTCCACCGCCGCGGAATCGGACGTCGACCGGGCCGCCCAGTCGCTGGAGCTGCACCCCGGTCGGGCGTCCTGGGCCAACTCTCTGGGCAGGCTGCAGCAGGCCAACGACACGTTGCAGATCGTGGAGGTACAGGTTCGGACGCTGGCCAGGACGATGCGCGATATCGCGACCAAGGTTCCCTCGCACGACGGTCTGCAGCCCCCGATGCCGGTGGCGTCGGCGACGCTGTCCGCGACGGCGAGGGCGATCGAGGCGTTCGCGCACACCCTGCTGCGGGCCGAGAAAGACGCCCACGTCGTGGTGGCAGGCGGGACAGCCCACCGGGCGATCGAGGCGGCCCGGGCGACGATCGCCGAGATCAACGCCGATCTGGCCGACATGCTGGCCGCCAATCTGGCCCGCGGCGTGTTCCTCGGCACCCTGGTGGTGGAGACCGGGCGGATCCTGGACGAACTGGACAGTGGTCTGGCGGCGGTCGGTCCTGCGGCTGCGGAACCGGCCGAGCCAGCAGCCGCAGACGTAGTCGCCGCAGACGTGGTCGCCGCAGCCGCCGACGCCGCAGCCGCCGACGCCGCTGCCGCCGACGACGACGAGGGCCAGCCGCAGCGCTGAGCATCGGGCGAGCCGCCGGCCGGACTGGCCGGTTGATCGTCGGGACGGCTACCGCCAAGGCAGCCGGGACCGGTGCGCCCAGTAGTCCTCGGGGTTCTCTCCGCAGGTGGCCAGCACGGCGGCGTCAGCCGGTTCCAGCGCCACCTGACCGGCCCGCAGATTGGCGGTCAGCTGGCCGACGCCGGCCGGCCCGAGCAGCACCCGGTCCGCCCACGGCTGCGCCGCCGCGGCGGCCAGCGCGACGGCGTCGGGCCCAGCGCCGGTTCGGGCGCACACCTCCCGCAGGGGGGCCGGCGGCTCGGTGACCAGCCGCCCGTTGGCCAGCGCCTCCTTGACGATCACTGTGAGCTCGCGCCGGGAAGCCGCCTGCAGGGCGGGTCCCGCGCTGGTCTCCAGCAGGTTCCAGGTCGCCTGCACGGCGGAGAACAGCCTGCCGCCGGCCCGGGTCACCTCGAGAGCACGGTGGATGACGTCGGCCTGGCGTGGACCCGAGGTCGAAAACCCCACCGCCACACCGGAATCACGCAACCTGGCCAGTGCGTCCAGCAGCGGACCGTCGGTGAACAGCGGTGATTCCAGGGTCAGCGAATGTACCTGGTAGAGCTGCACCCGCGGCAGCGTGGCGCGGGTGAGCTCCCACTGCTCCTGGAAGGCCGCCAGCGAGTGCTCTTTGACCTCGTGCACCTGCGCCCGCGGATCCCAAGCGCCGACGTAGCGATAGCCCCATTTGCTCGACACCGTCGGCGCCTTCTCCGGCCAATCGGCATCCTGCGCTGCCCGCCGACGCCACCACTGCCCGACGAATTCCTCCGCGCGGCCGTAGGAACGAGCGGTGTCGATCCAGTCGATGCCGGGCGCATCTCGGTCACCGGCTGTATCGACAGCCCCACGTGCAGTCGCCTCCACCGCCGCATCGAGCACCCGGAACGTGTTGACCCGGAACGACTCGATGCTGCGGTCGGCCGGCAGCTGCGTGGCGCTGCCCGTGCTGATGTACGCGGGCCGGCCGAGCACGGCAGTACCGAGGGCCCACCGGGCTCGACCCGACCCCCCGCTCACCGACTGCTCACCGGCCGAGAAGTTACAGGTACTGGCCGGTGTTCGAGGCGGTGTCGATGGCGCGCGATCCTTCGGACTGCTTGCCGGACACCAGGGTCCGAATGTAGACGATCCGCTCGCCCTTCTTGCCCGAGATCCTGGCCCAGTCGTCGGGGTTGGTGGTGTTGGGCAGGTCCTCGTTCTCGGCGAACTCGTCGGAGATGGCCTCCAGCAACTGGGACACCCGAAGACCGCCCGCGGCCGCACTGCCGTGCACGATCCGGTCCTTGATCGCTGCCTTCTTGGCCCGGTCGACGATGTTCTGGATCATCGCCCCCGAGTTGAAGTCCTTGAAATACAGGACCTCCTTGTCACCATTGGCGTAGGTGACCTCCAGGAATCGATTCTCGTCGGTCTCGGTGTACATCCGCTCAACGGTGTGCTGGATCATCGCGGAAATGGTGCCCTGCCGATCGCCGCCGAATTCGGCGAGATCGTCCGGATGAATCGGCAGTTCGGGGATGAGGTACTTGGTGAAGATGTCCCTGGCCGCCTCGGCGTCCGGACGTTCGATCTTGATCTTGACGTCGAGCCGCCCCGGCCGCAGGATCGCCGGGTCGATCATGTCCTCGCGGTTGGACGCGCCGATGACGATGACGTTCTCCAGCCCCTCGACACCGTCGATCTCGCTCAGCAGTTGCGGGACGATCGTCGTCTCGACGTCGGAGGAGACACCAGTACCGCGAGTCCGGAAGACCGAATCCATCTCGTCGAAGAACACGATCACCGGCGTGCCGTCGGACGCCTTCTCGCGGGCGCGCTGGAAGATCAGCCGAATTGTTCGCTCGGTTTCACCGACGTACTTGTTCAGCAGTTCCGGGCCCTTGATGTTCAGGAAATAACTGGTGATGCGTTCCTGACCACGGGACAGCGCAACCTGCTTGGCCAGCGAATTGGCCACAGCCTTCGCGATGAGCGTCTTGCCGCAGCCCGGCGGACCGTAGAGCAGCACACCCTTCGGTGGCCGCAGCTGGTATTCGCGGAACAGGTCCTTGTGCAGGAACGGCAGTTCGACGGCATCTCGGATCTGCTCGATCTGCCGGGTCAGGCCACCGATGTCGGAGTACTCGACATCCGGCACCTCTTCGAGCACCAGGTCCTCGACCTCGGCCTTCGGCACCTTCTCATACGCGTAACCGGCCTTCGAGTCGACCAGCAGCGAGTCTCCGGGCTTGAGCGGGGAATCGAGCAATGGCGCCGCGAGGTGCACCACACGCTCTTCGTCGGCGTGACCGACCACCAGGGCCCGGTCGCCACCCAGCAACTCGCGCAGCGCGCAGACCTCGCCGACCAGTTCGAACGATCCGGCCTCGACGACCGTCAGGGCCTCGTTGAGACGAACCTGCTGGCCACGCTGGAGGGCGTCCACCTCGACGGTCGGCGATACCGCCAGCCGCATCCGTCGTCCGCCGGTGAACACCTCGAGCGACCCGTCCGGACCGATGGACAGGAACACGCCGTAACCACTCGGGGGCTGGGCAAGCCGGTCGACCTCCTCCTTGAGCTGGAGGAGCTGGGCCCGCGCGTCGCGCAGCGTCACCACGAGTTTCTCGTTGCGCTCGGAGAGTGCGTTGATCCGGCTGGCCGACTCGGTCAATTGGCGTTCCAACGGCCGGGTGTCGGTGGGAGCGATGGCCAGCCGGCGTCGAAGTTGTGCGATCTCGTCGTTCAGTACCCGGATCTGCGCGCTGAGCTGCGCGGGTGTCTGCCGGTAACCTTCTTCGGGGCCGGAGTCAGCGCCAGCCGAAGTTCCGGACACGTCCGACGGCTGGTAATCCGCCACATTGCCCTCCCCTGGAGTCGGAGCCCTGCAAAGAGCAAGCTTACCTGCGGGTCTGGCCGGGGCGGATGACATTAACCTGAGGCTTCGGATGTGTCTGCCCCCGGTGGGCCCCTCCGGGTGCCGCCAGGCCCACCGCGTTGTACCCCGTGAGCAGCGGCTTTTGTGCCCGCCGCGGGATCGCTCCCAGTACCCGGCGCACCCTGCCGGGGACGGCTGAATGAGCGGATAACGCGGCAGATCGTTACACGACGGACACGCCGGTGACCCCTAGCAGCCGGGCCTTGGCAAGGCCGGATCGTCGGTCAGCGACCCGAGGCGGTCGGCCGGCGCTGCGGACGCGGGGCGGTCACCCCGGGCGCCAACCGGCGGGTGGTGAGCAGGAATGCGGTATGCCCGATCATCCGGTGCTCCGGGCGCACCGCCAGCCCTACCAGGTGCCACGTCCGGTGCAGCGACTCCCACGCCGATGGCTCGGTGAACCCGCCGTGGTGGCGTAACTCTTCGGCGATCCGGGACAGTTGGGTGGTGGTCACCACGTACACGGTCAGCACCCCGCCCGGCACCAGGTTGGCTGCGACCGTGTCCAGGGCCGACCAGGGCTCGAGCATGTCGAGCACGGCCCGGTCCGCCGGGCCGCGATGGTCGGCCAGGTCACCGACGGTGAGTGACCAGTTCGGCGGCCGGCTGCCGAAGAACCGCTCCACGTTGCGGACCGCGTGGTCGGCGTGGTCCTGGCGGATCTCGTAGGAGATCACCGAGCCGGTGGATCCGACGGCCCGCAGCAGTGAGCAGGTCAGCGCTCCTGAGCCAGCGCCGGCCTCGAGAACCGTTGCGCCCGGGAAGATGTCGCCCCAATGCACGATCTGCGCGGCGTCCTTGGGGTAGATCACGGCGGCCCCGCGCGGCATCGACAGCACGTAGTCGGTGAGCAGTGGTCGCAGCGCCAGGTATGACGTGCCGGCCGCCGAGACGATCACGCTGCCGTCCGGTTGGCCGATCAGATCGTCGTGGGCCAACGCCCCGCGGTGGGTGTGGTAGGTGCCGCCGGCTTCCAGCAACACGGTGTACTTGCGGCCCTTGGAGTCAGTGAGCTGCACCCGGTCTCCGGGGGCGAACTCCCCGCTCACGGGCCGGTTCGCGGCGGACGCGAGACACCGTCGACGGCCGTGCTGGTCCGACGGCGGCGGGTGGGCCGGACGTGCTCCAGCGCGACGGTGATGTCCGCCCGCCGGATCACCCCGGCGGGCGCGCCTACCGCGTCCACCAGCAGGAAGTCGGTCGCTGACGTGTTCCGGAGCCGCTCGACGATCTCCGTCGGATCATCGTCGGCGAGGATGATCGCCTCTGCCGCCACAGGTCGGGCCACCAACGACGCGGGCGCCTGCGGACGACGTTCGGCCAGTTCCCTGGCGGCCGGGACGTCCAGCAAACCGCGGGCGACGCCGCCCTCCTCGGTCAAGATCACCGCATGGTTCGCTGCCGAATGCAGGGCCAGCCAGACGGGGGATTCGGCCGGCAATCGGACCACCGGCCGCGCAAGCGAGGTGAGCGGGACACCGGAGGGCCATCGCGTGCGCCCCATGGGGGCGCGCTCCTGGGCGGCGCCGACCGCGACGAACAACGCCATGACGACCCCGATGCAGGCGGGGAGGGCACCGGCGAGTCCGCTGTCGATCATCAGCAGCACGGACCAGACAAGAAGCGCGATCGCGACCAGGTAGCCGCCGACGACCGACACCGTGGTACCGGCGCGGCGGTCACCGAATACCTTCCACACCGCAGCGCGCAGGACCCGCCCGCCGTCCATCGGCAGCGCCGGAAGCAGGTTGAAGACCGCGACCACCAGGTTCGACAGGGCCAGCAGGATGAGCACCAACCAGCTCAACGTGCTGGCGGTGACGCCCTGCCCGGCGAGCCAGAACACCCCGGCCAGGATCGCGCTGACCGCCGGTCCGGCGGCTGCGATGACAGCCTCGTCGCGCGGCGTCCCCGGCGGGCGGGTGAGCTCGGAGACGCCGCTGAGCAGGTAGAGCCGAATCCCGGATACCGGGATGCCGAGCAGTCGGGCGGCCAGGCAATGCCCTAGTTCGTGGGCCAGCACGCTGCCGCCGAGCAGCAGGCCCAGGACGATGGATACTGCCACCGCCAGCGTCGGGCCCGTACCGGGCACCACCTGGGTGATCACCGGCACAGCGAGCGCGGCGATGACCGCGACCGACAGCACCCACGATGGGGTGACGATGATCGGGACCCCGCCGACCGAACCGATGGGCACCCCGCCGGAGCCGTTCGCGCGCCGTCGCGACGGCCGCGACCGGCGCGGCTCGGAAGGGGGATCTGGCGGCACTCCCGAAGGGTAGTGGTAGATCGGGTCAGCATCGTGACCTCGAGCCCTGCGTCGATGCTGTGGCCGCAGCGCCTGGAACGCCGGCGGCGGATGCCCGGCTCGGCGCGCCGCGGCGCCGGACAGTGATTGTCGGGGGCGTGTCCTACCGTGAGCCAGGTGAGCATCATGACCGCCCCGCAACCCGTCGAGGGTGACGTGAGCGACGCCGACCCGGCCGAACCCGCGTCAACCGACGCCGGTCCGGTTCGCGCCGCCGGTCCTGTCGCCGCGTCGGACGAGCCCGCGTCGACAGATGCCGGTCCTGTTCGCGCCGGTCCAGCGGCCGCCGGTCGTGTCGCCGCGTCGGAAGAATCTGAGCCGGCGCGTCCGCGTCGACCGCTAGCGCTGTCGCCGTCCCGCGCGACCGATTTCAAGACGTGCCCGCTGCTCTACCGCTATCGGGCAATCGACCGATTGCCCGAGGCGCCCAGTGCGCTCGCCGTGCGCGGCACGTTGGTGCACAGCGCGCTGGAGCGGATGTTCGGCCGACCAGCCGACGAGCGAACTCCGGATCTCACCGCGGCGGAGTTGCCCCCGCTGTGGGAGCAGATGGCGAACGAGTACCCGCAACTGAACGACCTGATCCCTGCCGAGGAGCTCCCGGCCTGGTTGACGTCGGCGCAGGACCTGGTCCGGACGTACTTCTCGCTGGAGGATCCCCGCAGGTTCACCCCGGAGGCCTGCGAGCTGGCCATCGAGATCGAAGTGGGCGACGGAGTGCCGCTGCGCGGTTTCATCGACCGACTCGACCGAGCCGCAACCGGTCAACTTCGGGTGGTCGACTACAAGACTGGACGCTCCCCCGGCCCGGATTTCGAGGCCAAGGCGCTGTATCAGCTGAAGTTCTATGCGCTGATGATCTTCCGGATGCGCGGCGTCGTGCCAGCGCAACTGAAGTTGATCTACCTGGCCGATGCGTTGTCTCTGGTGTATTCCCCGACCGAGGCTGAGCTGCAGGCCTTCGAATCAGGCGTCGCAGCGTTGTGGGAGGCGATTGTCAGGGCTCGCGAGACCGGCCATTTTCCTGCGCGGCAGAGCAGGATGTGCGGATGGTGCTCGTACCAGCCCTTCTGCCCCGAGTTCGGTGGCACGTCACCGCCTTACCCAGGAGCGCCCGAGTGCGGGTCTCCGGGGGGAGGGGACGACGAGGATTCGTCGACGACGGCCGTAGAGACAGAACGGTCGGGCGCAGTGGCGAGCAGCCGCGCATCGGAGCGATCGGCCGAGGCGGATGAGCCGGAGTCGGATGAGCCGGAGTCGGGCTAGAGCCGGCACGACCGGATGTCGGAGGCAAGAATCGCCTTGGCGCCGAGCCCGGAGAGCGCGTCCATCACCGGGTTCGCCTCGTTGCGCCGGATCATGGCCCGCACGGCCACCCACCCGGGATCCGCGAGGGGGGCGACCGTGGGCGATTCCAGTCCGGGAGTGATCGCGGTCGCGCGCTGCAGGAGTTCTGCGGGACAGTCGTAGTCCAGCATCAGGTACTGCTGGGCGATCACCACACCCAGCAGCCGACTGCTCAACTGCTTGGCCGACGCCGAGACGTGATTGCCGGTCCGGGTGATCAACACGGCCTCCGACTCGCAGATCACGTCACCGAATGCGGATAGACCGTGCTGGCGCAGCGAACGGCCGGATTCGACGACGTCGGCGATCGCGTCGGCAACCCCGAGCTGGACGGAGATCTCGACCGCCCCGTCCAACCGGATGACGTCGGCGGCGATCCCGTGCGCGGCCAGGTCGGCCCGGACCATGTTCGGATAGGACGTGGCGACGCGCTTGCCGGCCAGGTCGGCGACGTGCCAGCCGTCATCAGCCGGTGCCGCGTAGCGGAACGTGGAGTAGCCGAATCCGAGGCCGATGAGTTCGTCGACCGGAGCGCCGGAATCGGCTGCCAGGTCGCGGCCGGTGATGCCCAGATCGAGCTCGCCCGAGCCGACGTACACCGCGATGTCCTTGGGACGAAGGAAGAAGAACTCGACGTCGTTGGCCAGGTCCACGACCGTCAGGTCGCGCGATTCGTGCCGCTGGCGGTAGCCCGCTTCCCGCAGCATCTCGGTGGCGGGCTCGCTCAACGTGCCCTTGTTCGGCACGGCGACTCTCAACATCGGTGGTTCTCCTTGCGGTGGATGGCGGTCTGCCTGGATCGCTGCGCGCTGGGTCCGTCGGGGCATGGCGTGGCGCTGTGAGGGCGTGGCGCGCGCTGTGGGGCGCAACGGACCCCGCCCGCTGCGACGGCTTCTGCGACCAATGACGGGCATGATGTCGCTACAGATGTCGCTACAGATGTCGATAGACCTGCTCCAGGGTGATGCCGCGACCGATCATGATCACTTGCGTGCGGTACAGCAGTTGCGAGATCTCCAGCGCGAGCTCGTCGGCGCCCTCGTGCTCCGCGGCGAGCCACACCTCGCCCGCTTCCTCCAGGAGCTTCTTGCCCTGCGCGTGCACGCCGGCGTCCAGCGCCTGTACCGTGCCCGAACCGGCCGGTCGGGTGCTGGCGCGTTCAACGAGCTCGTCGAACAGGGAGTCGAACGTCTTCACGGGCGGCAATTCTCCCAGACAAGGGCGCGGCGCCGAACCAACGCGCAATGTCGGCGCTCCGGACTGCGCCTCTTTGCGGGTTCTGCACCACAGTGCGCGGGTCCGCCCGGCGGTCGTGCCCCGCGGTCCCTCAGCTGCTGTTGATCATGACGCGCAGCCCGCGGCACGCCGACGACACGCTGAAGGCGGCGGGCTGCGACCGCATGATCAACTCAAATCGACACTCAACGCGCCCCCGTGATCAACGCGATCGGTGCTCGGGGACGAACCCGCGAACGGCCCACGCGCGCGCGGTCAGCGGGATGGTGCCGTCGGCGCCCGCCGGTAGCATCCCGCGCAGCTGATCACGGAGCGCATTCCGACGGTTCTCGGGCAGGGCGGCGCAGTAACCGGGTGCCGGCCCCTGGCCGCCGATGAACGGCTGCCACATGTCATCGAAGTCGGCGAACACCGTCGGAACCTCGATCGACGTCACGCCGACATCGACCAAGCCGGCCGAGACGAACAGCGCGCGCAGCCGTTCAGGGCGGCAGAGCGGGAAGCGGCGAGCCTCGTCGAGCTCGACCGCAGCCGGGTCCAGCGCGGTCGCGGCGTCCCAGAACTTTCGGATCAGCTGCATTCCGTCGGCATAGTCCCAGACATAGGCCGCGATCATTCCGCCGCGCCGGGCAGCCCGCCGCATCTCGGCGACCGCTTCGTTGGGTCGCGGAACGAAGTTGAGCATCAAGGCCGAGACGACCCGCTCGAACACCGCATCCTGAACCGGAATCGCCGTTGCCAGACCCACCGCCGCCCCGAACGGATGACCTCGAGCGCCCCGCCGGGCCGCCGCCAGGTACGCCCGGGAAGGGTCCACCCCCAACACTCGCGTCGGCTCCTCGGTGGCCAGAATCGCCTGCGCCAGAGCGCCGGTCCCGCAGCCGATGTCGCACCATGCGGACGGTGGCCCGGCCGACAACCATTGCAGGAACCGTGGTGCTACCACCCGGCTCCACCGCCCGACGTAGGGCTCGTAGGCCTGGTCGCTGGTCCACGCATCGGAGGAACGGTTCATCATCCGGGCACCTCTTGCTGGCCGCGCTGTTCGTGGCAGTCGGCCCGAACCTATCCAGGATCGTGCACCGCGGCACAGTTCTTGACCGTGCTGTGCCGTCATCCTGTGCCGAGTCCGCGCACGGAGGGGCGTGGCGGCATCGCTGCGGCTGGCAGATGCCGATCCGCGTGTCGATGAACCGCTCGCCGGCCCGGGGCGCGAGCCGAGGGATGCAGCGTGACTGAGACTGAGGTGACGTGGACGTCTCACGCGGGTGGCCTGCGAGGATCTCGACGCGGTCGGGTCTCGAACCTCATGAACCATGCGGCGTCATCAACGGAGCCCGTCGCCACTTCGCACTTCGCCAGAGTGTCGATTGTAGAACGGGTGTAGAACATCTCGAGACCGGAACGCCCTTCCAAAGCGCCCTGCGAGGTCAGCAAGACAGCGTCTTCTCGATAGTCTTCAACGATCACCGCTACATCGCCGTGTTCCACAGCAGCAAGGCAGCAAGGTGGTCTGAGGTGATCTCCTGCGTATCCCAGGGCCGCGATCACCCATGACTTGTGCAGATGCATGATCAGGTATTTGTTCTGATTGACTTCTCTTGCTCGTGCACGTTGTGTCGCGGAGATTCAACTGCAGGACCATGGCCCGCGGCGAAGACATTGAACTGCAAGGCAGCGGCGGAAACTCGTACTTGAATTTCTGTCGTGCCAGTGCCTCGATGGCGCTGGACTCGGGTGCGGACGTCCGGTCGTGGCGGCCTGACGGCCTCGGGCCGCGCCGGGTGTCGCCAGCGATCAGCCAACCGGAATATCCCGGCGACGCAGTCCGACGAGCCCGACAACGCCCAGCAGGGCCGCGACGACGAGCAACGAGATCAGTGGCACAGCACCGATCTCGCCGCCGGGCAGGTGCGGTGTATGGGTGAACGGTGACAGGTCGAGCAGCCAGTGGTTGAGCTGGATGGCGGTGCCGACCAGCCCGATCAGCAGACAGATCACCAACGCACCCCAGCTGATCGGCGCCAGCCGCGGCAGCAGGCCGACCAACGCCACCGCGATCGCGGCCAGCACCCACGCGGCGGGAAGCTGCACGACCGCGGCCTCCAGCACCCTGGGTAGCTGGCCACCGACGTCACCGATGCTCGCCCCGTAGGTCAACCCCGCGAACAGCCCGGAGATGAGCAGGACGACGGCCGGACCGAATACCGCGAAGACGAGGTGGCTGCCCGCCCAGTGCAGGCGGCCCACCGCCGTCGCCAGCACGGGTTCCGCTCGCCCGCCGATCTCCTCGACCCGCAGCCGCAGCGTTGCCTGGATGGCGTAGGCGGACGCGATCAGCCCCAGAATGCCCATGATGCTGACCAGGTAGGCATCCACCAGGCCCTGGCGGCCACCGATCCGGGTGAAGACGTCCCTCAGCGTTTGGTTGGTGCCCACCAGGTCACCGACCCCGTTCGCCACCCCGCCCAGCACGACACCGAGCACGGCGAACGCCGCCGCCCAGCCGGCCAGCAATCCCCGATGCAATCGCCAGGCCAGTGCCAGCGGCCTGCCCAGGCTCGGTGCTCCGTTGGCCGGCCCGAGCCGGGTAGGCAGCAGGCCCGACCCGATGTCCCGCCGCGCGGACAGCGCGACGGACAGCGACGCGAACAGTACGGTCAACACGACGGCGGGTACCAGCCAGGCCCACTGTTCGTCCTGGTAGGGGCTGATCCGTTGGACCCAGCCGATCGGCGACAGCCACGACACCCAGGCCAGGTCGCCGCCGGAGATACTGCTGACGTCGCCGACGACGCGCAGCAGGTAGGCAACCCCCAGCACGCTGATCGCGATGGCTCGCGCACCACCCGCGCTATCGGTGAGTTGAGCGGCCACTGCCCCGATGGCCGCGAAAATCGCGCCGG
>JADGOY010000224.1 GCA_017882715.1 Nakamurella sp.
CTCGCTCAGCCGCCGCTGGACGACGTCGCGGCGGCCGCCTTGATGGGCTCGCCGTCGGCTCCGACCACCCACCACGTGCCGCCGACTGCCTGGCCGGTGGTGTCACCGGCCGCGGTGTCCTTCTCGAAGTAGTAGAGCGGGTACTCGCCGTAGACGACCTGCCTGGAGCCGTCGGTGCGGGTGAGCGTGGTGACCTTGGTGCTGTCCAAGCCGCTACCGGTAGCGGTGGGCGTACCGGTGGTGACGAAAGGTGGCCACGCGGTCGCGCACGCGTCGTAGCAGGCAGATTGTCCTGCCGTCGTGTCCGCGTCGTACATGTACAGCGTCCGGCCCTGGCCGTCCACGAGGTAGACACCCAACGCGCCGCTCCCGGTGGTGACGGTCGCGGCCCCAGCGGCTGTTGCACTGCCGCTCGCGCTCGCTTTGGCAGCAGAACTGGTTGCCGAACTGCCGGGGGAACTGGCCTTGGCCGCGGAACTGGCCGCGGAACTCGTGGCGGCCACGGAGGTCGTCGAACTGCTGGACGCGCTGTTGCTGCTGCATGCCGCGGCCAGAAGCGCGACGGCGACGACGGCGAAGGCGGCTCGCCCCGCTGCCAAGAGGTTTCTACGACGTCCGACCATTGTGACTCCTTCATGCTTGGCCCGGCGGGATCCAGTCGGGCGACGGATCCCCTCCACAACACGGTCGTAGCAGACAAATGGTTCACGGTGCACGTGGTTCACGGTGCACGTGCGAGTCCGGTGGCGATCGGGCTTGGCCGTACTGGCGGCTGTCGTTGTCCGGACGCAGGATTGGCTGGCAGCACCCCGCCGACCCAGCCACCGTCGAACGACCACCCTGCCAGCCACCGACCTGCAAGCCACCTGGGAGATCACGTGGACGCGGGCGCCGCTTGGATCGACTTCGGCACGGATGCACCCGTGCGCCGCCCGATCGACGTCAGCTGGATTCACGGATCGCCCTCGGCCAAACACAACTCCGACGCGGACATGCAGGCGTTCTACAACGACGAACACCCGGCGATCCTTCGGCAGAACATGGCGATCAACGACGAGGCGCCGTTCCTGTTCCTGCTGCTCGGCAATTCCCGTGCCGTGTTGATCGACACGGGCGCCAGCGCGTCCGCCGAATACTTCCCGCTGCGCGGTTGTCGACGGGCTCATCGACCGCTGGCTGACAGCGCATCCGCGCACCGTGTACGAGCTTGTGGTGGTGCACAGCCATCCGCACGGCGACCACGTCGCCGGCGACGGGCAGTTCACCGACCGCCCCGACACCGTGGTCGTCGACGCCGGGCTGGACGGCGCAGGAGAGGTCTTTCGGTCTCGGCGTCGCGCGCGATGCTCGCCCAGGTCGATCTCGGTGGATGGGTACTGGAGTGCCTGGCCACACCTGGGCACCATGAAGGGGCCGTGACGTTCTACGACCAGCACAGCGGGTTCCAGCTGACCGGCGACACCGTCTACCCCGGACGGCTGTACGTGCGGGATTGGTCCGCATTCACCCGGAGCATCGATCGGTTGATCGCATTCTGCGATGCCCGGGAGGTGACCCACGTCCTCGGCTGCCACATCGAGATGACCACCGAGCCGGGAATCGACTACCCCGTGCGCACCACCTACCAGCCGGACGAGCCGCCGCTGGAGATGACCGTCCGTCAGCTCCGCGACATCCGCGCGGCGATCGACCGGATCGGCGAGCGCCCCGGCCGGCACCCGTTCGCGGCCTTCGCCATCTGCCCTTTCGCGAACGAGGGCGAGAGCCCTACTGCCGGGCAGCCATGACGGCGAAGTATCCGGGAATGCGTTCGGGTTCGGTAACGCCGCGCATCGGGATCGTCTCGATGTCCGTCGGGCCATCGGTGATCACCGACCAGGCCGACGCCGGGAAGCTGTCCACCCGTTCCTCTTGACCGAAGTGGCCCGGCCGCGGCAGGTCGGCGATGGCTCGCTCCAGCGGTGCCGGGATGCGCCGCGCCGTTGCTCCCAGATGCTCCAGATACCCCAACTGGCTGCCACGAAAGTTCGTCTCCGCCAGGAATACTCGACCACGCGAGCCGACGACCGTGAGCAGCGATCGGGCGAGGGCGACGCGCCCCGGCGGATCGAGCACATGGAAGACACCGCGGACGAAGACGTTGGCGTCGGTCCCGATATCGGCCCTGATCTTCTCCCCGGCGTCCGAGGCGGTGGCGTCCAGCATCCGGAAGTGCAGGCCCGGCTGGCCGTCCGACTCCTGGTGCGCCCGGCCAACGGCGTTCCCCGAGAAGTCCACGCCCAGCGCCGACGGGAACAACGACGCCAGCCGCCGGGTGAACCGGCCGTTGCCGCATCCCACATCGACGATCGGCAGGCTCATGTCCAGATACCCGCGCATGATCGGTAGGTAGGCCGGTATCTCGTCGAGATCGCCGGTGTCCCAGAGCACGTCACCACCGACGCCGGTCTTGCGCACCTTGCCCCAGTAGCGCTCCCAGCCGACCGTGGGGTTCTTCGGCGTCCGCAGCGCAACCCAGGCGACACGAGGGACGAGCATGAAACGTGACGCTCCGGCCACAACACGCCGCCAGGACCCAGTGGCGTGACTGTCCTGAGGGGGGCTTACGCTCACGTCGATCTCGCCGGGATTGGACGCGCAGACAGCACTTGGGTCATGTCGCCCGCCGGACGCGGCTCACCGAAGAAGATGCCTTGGCCATAGCGGCAGCCTAGCGCCAACAGCTGCTCCATCTGGGTTGCGGTCTCCACACCCTCTGCTACCGTGCGTAACCCCAGCGAATCGATGAGCCTGAACATCGCGCCGACGAAGGCCGTCTGATCACCATCCGTGGCGAACTCGCTGATCAGCGACTGGTCGATCTTGACCGTGTCGATCGGTAGTCGCCGCAAGTAGCTGATCGACGAGTAACCGGTGCCGAAATCGTCGATCTCGACGGAAACGCCCAGCCGCCTGAGGGTCTGCAACGCATCGAGGCCGGCGATGTCACCGGTCATCAGACCCGTCTCGGAGACCTCCAAGGCCAGCCGGTTCGGCGCAACCGCGTGCTGCTGGAGAGTGGTGGAGATGAATTCGTCCAGGCCCGGCCACCTGACCTCGACCGGAGCAAGATTGACGTGCACCTGGAACGACTCGGGCACCGTCTCGCGCCAGTTGCTCAGCTGACCGATCGCGGTCTGCAGAACCCAATGACCGAGTTCGACGATGTGCCCGCTGTCCTCGGCGACCGGGATGAAGTCCACCGGCAGCAGCAATCCACGCTGCGGGTGCATCCACCTCACCATGGCCTCGACGGCCACGATAGTGCCCGTCGCAAGTTCCACGATCGGCTGGTAGTGCAGGCGCAGCTGCCCTTGCGCGACGGCGACGCCCAGCTCCGAGGCCACTTGAAGTCGCTCCCGCGCCGCGTGATGCATCTCCGCGCGGAAGACCTGGACGTTTCCTCGTCCCCGAGCCTTGGCCGCGTACATCGCCGTATCGGCGTCGCGGAGCAGCAGGTCGGCAGTCTGTCCGCGCTGGCCGAAACACACGCCGATGCTGGCGCCGGCCCACACCGCTCGGTCCCCCAGCTCGAAGGGCTTCTGCAGCTCGGCCAGTGCCCGCTGCGCTATCCGCAGCGCGCCCTCCTCGGTGGTGCCGGGCATCAGGATGGCGAACTCGTCCCCACCGAGCCGGGCCACCGTATCGGTGTTGCGCACTACGCTGCTGAGCCGATGCGCCACCTCGACCAGCACCCGGTCACCCGCACCGTGACCGAGCCCGTCGTTGATGTTCTTGAACTCGTCCAGGTCCAGCAGCAGCACGCATGGCGGCCGTTCACCCCGTTCGGCACGGGCGATCGCCTGCCCGATCCGGTCCGCCAGCAGGGTTCGGTTGGCCAGACCGGTCAACCCGTCATTGAGCGCCAGACGCTCCATGTCCCGCCTGGCCTGATCAAGTGCAGCGGTCCGCTCGGCCACCCGATGCTCCAGGTTTTGGTACATCAGGTCGAGCTCCTCGGCCAGGAGGTTGATGCCGGTGATGACGGCATCCACCGAATCCCTGGCGGGCGACGGCGCCAGCCGTGCGCTCAGGTTGCCCGACGCCAGTTGGACGATGAGATCGACCAACTCATCGAGACGTTTGTCGTCAAACGGTTCCGTCATGCGGGCCTTCCCGCAGAAACGCCAGCGCCTTGTCGCGGTCGGTAAAGAACCTGGTCGGGCACGGAACCTGACTCACACCGAGGGTGAAATTCGCAATGACCCGGTCCACCGGAGACCTGCCCAGCAACGCGATCCTGGACGCGGCACAAGGCTCGCCGAACACGCTGCGGGCCTCGCGAGCGACGGACTTGGTGGTGGCCATGTCCACCAACATCGGTCGCCGAGTCCCGGCACAGATACGGTTCACCTCGTCGAAGGCATCTTTGGCAGACGGCCCGGTTATTTTGGCACCCGCAGGCCAGCGCAGCTGCACAAAACCCTCGTCATCGACGGTGAGCGATTCGTACCGGCTCTCCGCGGGGGGAATGCTCATTGCGCATCCTTGTCAAGAAAAACGCGGATAGTTGAACGTGCATCGGATCACCGATTGTAATCGACAATTCGGCGCGGCACGCGCTAGCTAGAGCCAACGAGGTGCGCATCACCCTCTTGCCACCGAGTTTTTCGCGCTCTGCCCGCCGGGGCGAGGTGTTACGGGTGATGGGGCGATTGCCCGGTGCCGGCCGAGAACCGCTACTCACAGGTCGCCGCATTCACGTGTGCCAGTCGATCACGCCGGAATTGACCCCGTGTCGATCATTCCACCCGCCGGTCCGGGAGTTCGCCATGTCCGCCGTCCTGTCCACCCCTGGCGCGTCCGACACCGTGCCAGGGGCGCCGCCTCTTCGCCACGCACCGCGCCGCGTCATTCCTTCCCCAGCTGCGCCCGGTTCCTGCGCCGCTCGGGTGCCGAGCTACAGGCCTACCAGGAGGGGACCGGTCACCCGCGAACGGCGGCTCAGGTCTTTCCGGTCGGAGCCCGTTTCCCACGGCCCACCCAGGCCGATGCCCTGGCCTATCTCGCGGATTCCGAGTTGCGACGCCCGGCCACAGCGCCTCCGGCCCTCCCGGTCGGCGCTCGTTTCGGTCGCCGTGCCCGCTTACCGGGTGACCGCCGTCCGCCCTCGCTCGGTCGAGCGCGAGGGGCCGCCTCAGCAGTCACCGCGAGCCAACCCGAGAAGCGCGCTCATGTCCGCAGCGCGACTGCCCGTCGCGGGACTGGGTGCGCTGATGCTGGCTCCGTTGGCGGCAATGGGCGCGGCGATGGCTCCCTGCGGGGAGCTGTTGCCTGGCAACGTGACCGGCATGCCCACGGGATCCGGGTGCTTCTGCCGGCTGCCCCGGCGTCCGGGAGTCCGCTCCGAACGCCGGGCGTCGGCAGACGTCGGCAGACATTGGCAGACATCGGCAGACATCGGCAGACGTCGGCAGACATCGGCAGACGGTGGCTGGAAGGGTGGCTGGAGCGTGGCTACGGCCTTGTGGACGGGCCTCGAGGGCGTGGGAAGGCGTCTCGGATGAGGTACGCGCCGCCGTACGGTACGGTTTTGGAGGTCTCCTTCGGCGTGCCGTATGCTTTCGAAGCTCCCAACGGCCAGCCGTTGGAGGCGGGTTTCAAGGCCCAGCCCCCATCGTCTAGCGGCCTAGGACGCCGCCCTTTCAAGGCGGTAGCACGGGTTCGAATCCCGTTGGGGGTACACGGTTTGCGTGTCGGCTTCGGCCGAGACGGCAATCACAGCGAGGCCCCGTGGCGCAGTTGGTTAGCGCGCCGCCCTGTCACGGCGGAGGTCGCGGGTTCAAGTCCCGTCGGGGTCGCTGCGCGGGCCGGGTCCACGCTGGAGTGGGACCGGCCCGTTCTGCTGGCCAGGTAGCTCAGTCGGTACGAGCGTCCGCCTGAAAAGTGGAAGGTCGCCGGTTCGATCCCGGCCCTGGCCACCACA
>JADGOY010000077.1 GCA_017882715.1 Nakamurella sp.
CCTCAAGCACACCCCCCGGCGGCCGCCTCCAGCCCCGACCAGCGGCCCCACACGATCCCGGCGCACCCCACAAACCGGGATAGTTCAGCGCCCTCCTAGTCGAGCGAACATAGTGCCAGTTCAGGTCTCAATCTCGATCGGGATGCCGACCTCCGCGGCGACTGGCGTCCAGATGTCGACGTCTTGACCCGGCGTCTCGATCAAGACGATAAGGCTGTACCGCGCGTCGTCGTCGCTGCGGTCGCGGTCCGGCCGGTCCTTCCACCAACCACTCACAGGGAAGACCGCGATGACGCCGGGCTGAGCGAGGTCAGCGGCTGTCCCTGGCCAGACGGCGGTGCGCTTACGGAAGTCGACAGTCGATTCTGTCGCTCGCCGAACCGCGAAGCGAAGGCCGTGCGAGGCGTCGCGGTATCGCCGCCGCCACCCGCGCCGCGCTGGATTCGGGTCGACGAAGTACGACAGCGTCACCCGCAGACGGACCCCTGCCGCCCCCAGGTCGCTCAACACGTCGATCGGCCACGGCAGCTCTTGGGCAACTGATCAGGCATCGCCGCCTATTTCCCTAACACATGAATAGATGGATTATTTTATTCATAACGCGGGAGACGTGGGAAAAGATGACCGTCGTGGACGCGGGTTTCGGGTGCAGCGCCGATGACGCACTTTCGGGTGCCCGCGATGCCTACGGCACGATCAGGGTCGACCACGCCGGCGTCGACGAGTGCCACCACCGCGAAGCGGAACCGTCGTGCATAGCCTCCGGCGGGTGTCGGACGCTTCCGGGTACTCCAGCCGGCCTCCCGCCGCGGGAGGCCGGCTGGCGCCGGCAGCAAACCAGGAGCAACGTAATTGATTAGATGTATATGAGCTGTAAGGCACCACGGCCGTGGTGGACCCGGCAGATCTGCAACGACCGGGTGAACTGGGCGAACCCGCAGCAATCTCGCGGAAGGTACGCCCTCCGGGCGCCTCAACCCGAGATTTCGCATCCACAGGTTTCAAGCATTCCTCGGGGAAGCGCAGTGGTTGTCATCACCCGACGGTGCGCCTCACCCGAGCGCACGTCGAGACGCTCCAACTCGCACGCTCATGTCGATGAGCGTAAGTCCGCTATAGCCAGCCCTCTTTGGTGGCGCGAATCGCTGCCTCGACACGGTTGTGCACCTGTAGCTTGCGAAAGATTTCTTGGGTGTGCGATTTCACCGTGTTCTCGCTGAGATGGATTCTCGAGGCGATTTCCCGGTTGGAGTATCCCTGTGAGATCAAGCGCAGGATCTCCCGTTGACTGTTACTCAACTGCGGCTCAGCCGGGACGTCGGTGGTCGCGGTGTGACGTAGCCGGGCGAGAACTTTTGCGGCTACCGCCGGCGATACTGCGGCCTCGCCTCGGTGGACGGCACGGATGCTCTCTTTGAGCGAGAAACGTTCGATGTCTTTGATCAGGTAGCCCTTGGCGCCTGCCTGGATGCATTCGTTGATCAGTTCGTCGTCTGAATAGCTCGAGACTATCAGCACAGCGGTTTCCGGGTGAGACGCGGCCAGGAGTCGGCAGGCTTCCGGCCCACTCACGCCGGGCAGCCGGGCGTCGAGGAGGATGAGGTCAGCCTTGGTCTGATCCACCAGTTCGACGATTCCCTCGGCCGACTCGCTCTCCGCGACGATTTCGAAGTCCGGTTCGGTTTGCAGGATGGCGCGCAGGCCTTCGCGGACCATCTCATGGTCGTCGATGATCGCAATTCGAATCATCTGGCATCCGATGGCAGGGGAAGGGTCACCCGAACGACCGTGCCGCGCTCCTCGCCGTTAGCCACCTCAAAGGTGCCACCGAGGTCGAGGGCTTGTTCATGCATGTGTCGTAGCCCGAAATGCAGATAGCTGTCTGCGAAAGTGTTCCGGATGGAATTCGGCACCCCTACCCCGTCATCTTGGATGACGACGTTCACCTGGTCGCCTTCGTAGCGGATGCTGACCAGGACCATTCCTGCGTTAGCGTGCCGCTGCACGTTGGTGAGCGCTTCATTGATGAGCGAGTAGAGGACGTCCTGGGTTTGCTCGAGTCCAGGCGGGGGCTTCCCGCTGACCACCAGGTGCGCGTGCAGACCCGACGTGCGTTCGAGATCCCGCAGCAGGGACCGCAGGTTGGAGGCCAGGTCTCCCTCGCCGTTGCCGGGTATCGCCAGCGCAAATATGGCCTTGCGTGTGGCGTCGGCTGTGTCCACTGCAAGTTGGCGGATGGACTGTAGTCGTTGCGCGGTCGTCAGGTCCGCCTCACTGGTCTCGAGCAGTGAGTTGATGCCCAGGCCGATCGAGAAGATTCGCTGCTCGATCTCGTCGTGCAGCCGGCCGGCGATCCGTTGCCGTTCGCGGGCCAGCAACCCGATTCGCTCCGCGTCGCTCAGCCGCTGTTGCAGTTTCCGCAGACTGCCGATCATGTCTCGCTGCTGCTGGTAGAGACGGGCGTTGTCGATCGCGACCGCGACTTGATTCGCGAGAGTCTCGAGGATCCGTTCGTCGTCTTCTCCGTAACCGTCGACCTTGTTGGCGACTCCGATCATGCCGATGATCCGGGTGCCGACCCGTAGGGATACACCGAGGAACCTGCGCACCGGGGGATGCCCAGCCGGCTGACCGACACTGTCTGAGTCATTCAGGACGTCGTTGGAGATGCTCGGGCGTTGCTCCCGGATCGCTCGCCACAGCAGGTTGGACCGCCCGGCCATCAAGTGGAACTGGTCATAGAACGCCGGGTCGAGGGGTTCGAAGCCGTTGATAGCAGCCACATCCATGACCCGCGTGCCGTCAACGAGCAGGCCGGTAAAGGCGAACTCAGAGCCGGTCAATTCACGGCAGTAGCTCAGGGCCCGCTCGTGGATCTCCGACATCTCGTGCAACGCGGCGATCTCCACCGAGATGGCATGCAGTGAGTCGAGCTGCCCCCCTAGGTCATCCCGGTCCGCCATTGGCTTCCTTACACGGGCTCTAGCCTCACGTGCCCTTCTGAATGAGTCTAGGCACCGTTGCCGACCTCGACCACCGGCGTTGTTCGACCATTGCGCGGCCACCCGATCGGATGTTCTCGCCCCCCGATTGGCGGGAATGGGTGGACCGATGGGGCTCAATCGGGTGAGGTGCATTTTCATTCATCTGCCTGATGACGATTACCCGGTGCATTGGGGAGATTTGAGGTGATCGCGCCCGTCGCGCGCGGCATCACCCACGGGGGCGTGTTGTGGATTGGAACCTGAGCGAGATCGAAGATCAACAGGACATGCAGGAGGCGCTGGACCGGTCCCACCGGGAGACCGCCGAGCTAGCCACGCTGCTGGAGACCTTGCAGGCCAACGCGCCGATCGGTTTCGGGTTCGTCGACCGCGAGCTACGGATGGTACGACTCAACGCTGCACTCGCTGCCCTCAACGGGGCGACCGTTGAAGCACATCTCGGTCGACTGGTCAGTGACATCACCCCCAACATTTGGCCTCAAGTGGAACACATCTGCAGCCAGGTGCTGGAAACCGGTCGGCCGGTCATCAACCTAGAGGTCTCCGGGCCTAGCGCAGCCGAATCTGGCCGGCCGCAGCACTTGTTGGCCAGCTATTATCCGGTCCCGCTCGGCTCAGACATCATCGGTGTCGGCGTCGTCGTTGTGGACATTACTGAGCTCAAGGAAGCCGAGGAGTTCCGGGCGGTGGTCATGGACAACATGGCGGAAGGCGTGTTCGCCTTGGACGCCGAAGGGCTCCTCACATACATGAACCGGGCTGCGTCGAACTCGCTCGGGTGGACCGAACGAGAACTGCGCGGCCAGCCGATGCTTGAGATCATTCACTTCCAGCGAGCCGACGGAACTCAGCTCCCGGCCGAAGAGTGCCCGCTCCTGCAAGTGCGCACCCAAGGCCGGACCATTCGAATCACCGACGAAGCCTTCACCCGCAAGGACGGCACGATCTTCCCGGCTGCCTATTCCGCTGCTCCGCTACGCTGCGGAGCAACTATCCACGGGGTGGTCGTAGTGTTCCGCGATATCACCGAAGAAGCAAGGGAGCGGGCCGGGGTCCGGAAGGAGCTCGCCGCCCTCAGCTGGATCGGGCGGATCCGCGACGCGATCGACGAGCACCGGCTCGTCCTGTACTCCCAGCCCATTGTGCCCCTAGCCGGCGGGCGGCCCAGCGAAGAACTTCTTCTCCGCATGATCGGGCGGGACGGCGAGATCATCCTGCCTGGCAGCTTCCTGCCAGTCGCGGAGCAGTATGGGCTGGTCGGTGAGATCGACCGGTGGGTTATCACTCAGGCCGTCCGGCTTGCCGCTAGCGGTCGGCGGGTGATCGAAGCGAACCTCTCGGCCGCGTCGGTCGGAACGTCAGACCTGCTTCCCTTCATCGAGCGACAGCTCCGAGAAGCGGGCGCTGACCCGGCTAACCTGGTCTTCGAAATCACCGAGACTGCACTCATGCGCGATGTGACCGCGGGGGAAGCGTTCGCCCGCGGCTTAGCCGAAATCGGCTGCGGATTGGCTCTCGACGACTTCGGTACCGGATTCGGCGGTTTCACCTATCTCAAGAAGCTGCCCATCACCTACCTCAAGATCGACGTCGAGTTCGTTCGCGACTTGGTCACGAACCGCGAGAGCCTGCATGTGGTCAAGGCCATCGTCAGCCTTGCTCGCGCGTTCGGCCTGCGAACGATCGCAGAAGGCGTCGAGGACGAAGACACTCTAGCCGTGCTGCGGACCGAAGGCGTGGACTTCGGGCAGGGCTTTCATCTCGGCCGCCCCGCGCCTGCCAGCCAATCCGAGGCATGATCAACACACGAACTTCAACCGAGTACCGCGCCCGAGCAGCGAGGGAAGTGAATCCGCCACCACATACCGCCACCCCGAGTGCCGCGGCGGGCGGACACGTCCTCATCTGCCGCCGTCAGGGTCGGCGGCGCGCAGCCTTCCGGCGTTGCTTCCGTTCAGGTCGAACGAGTCGCGCCCAGGAGGCGTGGGCCTCGATACCGACTCCTGCCGCCATGAAGGTGAGGAGCCCAGCGGCGATGATGCCGAGCCACCACAATCCCGATTGACACACACCAGATCAGGGCAGTCAATGCGGCACAGCCCAGCAGGATGGCGGCGGCTCGCTGGCGCTTCCATGCACGGCGCAGACGAACACTTCGGTCGTCTTGCCACCGATAGCTGGACCACTTCCTGGACACGGAAGGAGTCTGGCAGGGCTTGGCGCCAAGAATTTCAGGACGACGGGATGTTTGCCGCACAGGGCGCGCTCGTGCCGAGTACACGACCGTTCAGATTCTGCCCTGGCCGCCAGCGAGTTCCCCACCGCGCGAGGGTCGTTCGACCTATACCCCAACCGAGCGCCGGGAAGGATCATGAAAGCGTGTGGGACCGATTCGCGTTGCCGGGCGCGATTCCGACTGAGCTGAGGGCACTAACGGCACCGGGTTCACGCTCTTCATGTTGCTGATCGCACTGGGCTTCGCACTTGTCCTAGTGCCGCTGGGCTACTTGGTTGGCCGAGATGCGGCGCGGCATGGCCGTAATGCCCGGGGCTGGGGGCATTGTTTTCGTCTGGCAGCCCATCATTGTCGGACTGGTGTATCTCGTCGTCCGTCGCCGCCCGCCGCGGCATCGCGTCTCCGCGGCTCCGGGCTGGTATCCGGACCCGGCGGGCAGGCCGCAGGTTCGCTGGTGGGATGGCCATAGCTGGACCGAATATATATGCGAGCGCGCCTGACTTCGGGTTCGGCGCACGGATCGACGTCAGTACCAGGAGCGCACGGAAATGCCGCGGTGAGTCTGCAGCCGATGGCCAACGGAGTTGTCGATGAGTGACAGTTCAGTCCCCCTGTCGGAGCGCCGCCGCTTTCTTCGAGCGTCGCCGCTGAGATTCGCGAGCCGCGAACAGGTACGCCTTGCGGCATAGAACGGCGACTGCGGTCGCGAACCCTCGCACACAGCGTGCTCGGGCCGGTCGCGGGTGTCGTCGGCGGTGCCGTCAGCGCGATCGAACACGTCTTGTCTCCAGAAGGACTTACCCACGCGCTCACAACCGGTTCCACACCGCCTGGCTCAACCAGTCGGCACCCACAACCTACCGCCCACAACCTTTCGGATCGCAAACTCCAGCCAGGCACCCGACCATGAACATGTTCTCGTAAGCATGTTCTCGACAGTCACAGTTCTTCGACCGTCACAGCCACGAAGCTGCGGGAACGTCGCGGCATGTCCTGCAGATCTGATCGTCCTCGTTTTGCAATCAGTCTTGACCGGCCAGGTCGCCCCTACGGCGAGATGAGTACGCCCTTACCCAGCCACCGGGGGCGAGCAACGCTAGTTCCGCCTCGATCTGAAGGGACCGGGGCTGCCCAACATAGGTGCCGTAACACCGGCGCATAGGTGAGAGTGTCGATGTGGTCGGCTGTACCAAACACAGCCACCCTGGAATGACCCGGCCGGAAGGAAACTTCCCATGATCACCATCACCGACGCACCACCCTGGCTCCGCCGTTCCGACCAAGCCGTCACCTGGGCCCGCACCACGCTCCACCCCGGCACCGCCGTCGTCATCGACTGCGAGACAACAGATCTGCCGGGGGCGATTACTGTCAAGGTGAGCTATCAGAACCTGTGGAATAAGCCAGAAACCAGCTGCGTTGCTGGCGAGAAGCGTTGCGAACGAACGAATCCCAGTTCGCAGTCACGGGCACATAGACCGGCACCCGATGATCCGTCACGCCGTCTCCCGACCCACCGCTGGCATCAGGCGCCACAATGAAGCAGTAGACGCAACAAACCCAGATGCCTCATCGTGGCAGCAGATACAACCCACGCGATCACACCGCAGGTTAGGCAGCGTGTCGGCCCAACAGCCAACCCGGCAGCGCGCAACACCCGAAAACCCAGATCCCTTACCGTGTCCCTATCACCAAACCCGCCGAATGATGCATCAGACGCGATTCCGCGCGCTTATGGTGCAGTCGCTCGATAATGCCGCAGCTCGTTCAACGCTGCGGGGTCGCGTCGGTACAGGATGCGCAGAGCGGCCCAGGGGGGAGCGGCCGACGATCTGCTTCGTTTCGCCGCAATGTGCACAGGACCTGCGTGTGTCCGAGCTGCTCCGCCAGCAGGCTCAGCGGGTCCGGTCGGGTCGGTGGCGGGTCGAACTCGGCGTGGGCGGACCGCCGCGCGTCACTTCGGGCGGCGCGGCACTTGGCGACGCGCTCGACCGGATCGAGGTGGTGCGCCACGACGGGTGTCACCCTCCGATCGGTCGATGTCGTTGGACGCCTTCGCTGTCACCGATCGGCTCGCTTCCGCAACCAGCTCAACGCCCGGTGGCGGCGAGGTGTTCGTGCACCATCCGCACGGCCATCGACCCTTCGCCGGCCGCGGAAGCGACCCGTTTGATCGAACCGCTGCGGACGTCGCCGGCAGCGAACACCCCGCTGCGGCTGGTCTCCAGCGGTAGCCGCCGCGGGCCGGTTGGCGAGCGGATGTCCTGCGGCTGTCCGATTTCGGCGTCTCCACCGGTGACGACGTGGCCCTTCTCGTCGAGCCGGACGGTGCCCTCGAGCCACCGGGTATTCGCGCTCGCCCCGACGAAGACGAACAAGGCGCGAGCGTCGATGCGTCGCTTTTCTCCGGTCTTGTTGTCGACCAGGTCGACACTCGACAACGATTTCTCCCCCGACAGCCCCGCGACCTCGGTGTTGAGCAGGATCTCCACGCGATGGTGATGCTCGAGCTGATCGATCAGGTACCGGGACATGTCCGCGGCCAGGTCGGGCCCGCGGACCAGGAGGTAGACCCGGGGCGATTGGGCGGCGAGAAACAGTGCGGCTTGCCCGGCCGAGTTGCCGCCGCCGACCACGGCGACCGGGTCGAGCCGGCAGCTGCGTGCCTCGACGAAGGTGGCGGCGTAGTAGACCGACGTGCCCTCGAACGCCTCGATCCCCGGTACCGGCAGTCGCCGGTACCGGACGCCGGTGGCCAGGATGACCGCACGGGCGGTCAGCCGGTCGCCGTCGTTGAAATCCACGACATGCAGCCCGTTGTCCTCGCCCAACCGAACGGCAGCCGACGACACGCCGATCAAGGCACCGAACTTGCGGGCCTGGATGATCGCCCGCTCGGCGAGTTCGGCTCCGCTGATGCCGGACGGGAAACCTAGGTAGTTCTCGATCCGCGAGGCGGTGCTGGCCTGCCCGCCGGCGGCGATGCCGTCCCTCACGATCACGGACAGTCCGTCGGAGGCGCCGTACACGGACGCGGCCAGACCGGCCGGACCCGAGCCGATCACGAGCAGGTCGCACACCGAACCGTGCTGGACGGCGGGGCGCAGACCCATCACCTGGGCGAGGGCAGCATTGTCGGGGTTACGCAGGATGTGCCGGCTGTTCAACACCACCAGCGGGGTGTCCGAGACCGGCAGACCGAAGTGTTCCAGCAGCGCCTCGGCCTGCCGATCCTTTTCCAGGTCCAGCAGCCGGTGAGGCAGCCGGTTCCGGGCGGCGAACTCGAGCACCCGCCGGGTGTCGGGAGACAGGCAGGACCCGACGATCCGCAGGCCGGCCCCGGAGCCGATCAGTATGGATCGGCGGATCAGGTAGGCCCGCAGGATCAGATCGCCGATGGCCGGGTCGGTCTGCACCACTTCCCGCAGTACCGGCGCGGAAATGGCCAGCACGTCGCCGGGGTCGGTCACGATCGAACTGACAAAGGCCGGTTGCCCCTCGAGCAACCCCAGTTCGCCGAGGAACCGACCGGCGCCGTGGATCTGGACCTCGGACTCGGCGTCGGGTTCGGCGTCCACCGGTTCGTCCCGACCCGTGCGATCCAGCGAACCGAAATGACCGACGACCACGCTGCCGGAGAGCACGACGTAGAACTGGTCGGAGCGTTCGCCCTGCGCGATCAGGACATCACCGGCTGCCGTCGGCCGCCGCCAACCGAACGCTGCCAACCGCTGGATCTGCGTAGCACTCAACCGAGGGAAAGCGCCCGTGGCGTCCGGTGTCTCGGGCAGGCCCGCGTAGCGGGCGGCGACGTCCGGCCGGCCGCCGTCGGCGCGTGTTCCGGGGATCATACGAATGCTTCGTGGACATAGCACCAGCGCCAGTGCTCGTGCGGCTCCATCGATCGCACGATGGGGTGGTCGATGTCCTGGGCGTGTAGGCGAGCGTGCCGCATCGGTGACGAGTCGCAGCACCCGACGTGTCCACAGGTCAGGCACAGCCGAAGGTGCACCCAACTGGTCCCGGCGACCAGGCATTCTTCGCAGCCTCGCCGGGTCCGTGGCACGACCGGTCGCACCATCGCCAGGTGGGGATCGACGGCCACGCCGGTCATCTCGCCGCCTTCCCGTCTGGGGCGGCCGGGTTGTGGTTGGCCGGGTTGGTGGGTAGCGCCTGGTCGAGCCATCGGCGCAGCGCCGGCGCCGGCGCCGCGCCGGCCTGCCGGGCGGCGACGTGGCCGTCGATGAGAACCATCAGGGTGGGCACGGCCTGGATTCCGAACCTTTGCGACAGCCGCGGTGACGCGTCGACGTCGACCTTGACCAGCTTGAGGTTGCCGGCCCGCTCCTGGGCGAGCTGGGCGAGCACCGGACTCACCATCCGGCACGGACCGCACCAGGTGGCCCACATGTCCACCAGCACCGGGATGCTGGATTGTTCCGCGGTCTCGGCGAAGGTGTCGTCGCCGGCGTCGACGATCCAGGGCAGCCATTGGTGGCAGTTTCCGCACCGTGGTCGCCCCTCCGCGGCGGTGGGCAACCGGTTGAGCCGCCCGCAGTTCTGGCAGCGCACCGTTCCCGGTGGCGCCGGTTCGGCCGAACCCGATGGGGTGGTGCTCATGCCGGCACTTTGTCGGTGCGGGCCGGCTGCCCGTAGCCGACAACGAGTTCCCCGTCGACCGCGTCCACGGTGATGACCAGCCCGTCCGCGATCTCACCGGCCAGCAGCGTCCGCCCGATCCTGGTCTCCACCTCGTGGGAAATGTAGCGGCGCAAGGGTCGCGCACCGTAGACCGGGTCGAACCCGCGTCGCGCGATCAACCGGCGGGCGTCGTCGGTCAACACGACACTGATCTGCCGCTGCGCTAGCCGTTCCCGAAGCTCTTCGAACTGCAGCTCGACGATCCGCTCGATCTGGGCCAAACCGAGCGGCGCGAACATCACGATGTCGTCGATCCGGTTCAGGAACTCGGGCCGGAAGTGCCCTCGTAGTTCCGCCATCACTGCGGCCCTCGCCGCGTCCGTGATCGTGCCCTGCGGGGTGAGACCGTCGAGCAGGTGCTCCGAGCCGATGTTGGAGGTCATGATGATCACCGTGTTCCGGAAGTCGACGGTGCGACCCTGGGCGTCGGTGATCCGTCCGTCGTCCAGCACCTGCAGCAGGGTGTTGAACACGTCCGGGTGCGCCTTCTCGATCTCGTCGAACAACACCACCGAGTATGGCTTTCGCCGCACGGCCTCGGTCAGCTGGCCGCCCTCCTCGTAGCCGACATAGCCGGGTGGGGCGCCGACCAGACGGCTGACCGTGTGACGCTCCTGGTACTCGCTCATGTCCAACCTGACCATTGCCTCCTCGCTGTCGAACAGCGCGGCGGCCAAGGTCTTGGCCAGTTCGGTTTTGCCGACCCCGGTCGGGCCGAGGAACACGAACGAGCCGATCGGCTTGCGCGGATCCCGGATACCGGAGCGGGCCCGGATGATCGCGTCCGCGACCAGCCGCACCGCCTCGTCCTGGCCGATCACCCGCTCGGCCAGAATCTCGTCCAGCCGCAACAGCTTCTCGCGCTCGCCCTCCTGTAACCGGGTGATCGGGATGCCGGTCCAGGCTGCGACGATCTCGGCGATCTCGTCCGCTGTGACCACCTCGCGCAGCATCCGATGCTGCCCCTGCTTGGCCGTGAGTTGCTGTTCCTCCGCTGCCAACCGGCCTTCCAGGGCGGCGATCTCGCCGTATCGCAGTTGCGCGGCGCGGTTGAGGTCGTAGACCCGTTCGGCCTCCTCGGCCTGGTGACGCAGCTGCTCCAGTTCACCGCGAAGCTCCTGGACCCTGCGGATCGCCTGCCGCTCCGCCTCCCATTGAGCGCGTTTGGCGTCGGCGTCCGCCCGCAGGTCGGCCAACTCCCGCCGCAGCTCCGCCAGCCGGGCCATGCTGGCCGGGTCGGTTTCCGTGGACAGCGCGGCGTCCTCGATCTCCAGCCGGGTCACCCGCCGGGTCAGCTCATCCAGCTCTGCCGGCATGGAATCGATCTCGGTCCGCAACCGCGCGCACGCCTCATCGACCAGGTCGATCGCCTTGTCCGGCAGGAATCGGTCGCTGATGTACCGGTGGGACAGAGTGGCCGCGGCGACCAGTGCGCCGTCCTGGATCTTGACGCCGTGGAACACTTCGAGCCGCTCCCGCAGTCCACGGAGGATGGAGATGGTGTCCGGAACGTCTGGTTCGTCCACCAGGACGGGTTGGAACCGGCGTTCCAACGCGGCATCCTTTTCGATGTGTTTGCGGTACTCGTCCAGCGTGGTGGCGCCGATCATGTGCAGTTCGCCACGGGCCAGCATCGGCTTCAGCATGTTGCCGGCGTCCATCGACCCCTCGGTGGCACCGGCCCCGACGACAGTGTGCACCTCGTCGACGAACAGCAGGATCTGGCCGTCGGCGGCCTTGACCTCGGCGAGCACGGCCTTGAGCCGCTCCTCGAATTCCCCCCGATACTTCGCCCCGGCGACCAGCGCACCCATGTCCAGGGAGAAGATCGTTTTGTCCCGCAGCCCCTCCGGGACGTCCCCGCGGACGATCCGCTGCGCCAGGCCCTCGACGATCGCAGTCTTGCCGACGCCCGGTTCGCCGATCAGCACGGGGTTGTTCTTGGACTTACGGGACAGGATCTGGACGACCCGGCGGATCTCGGTGTCCCGACCGATCACTGGGTCGAGCTTGCCGGTGCGGGCGTCCACCACCAGGTCCCGGCCATACTTCTCCAGCGCCTCGTAGGCCCCCTCCGGGGTGGCGGAGGTGACCCGCTGATTGCCGCGCACCGTGGTCAGTACGGCGAGGAAGGATTCCCGGTTGACGCCATGTTCGGCCAGCCGGCGCCCGGCCGCGCTGGCCGAGCCCTCCTCGGCCAGCGCGAGCAGCAGGTGTTCCACCGAAACGTAGGAATCCTTGAGGCGCTTGGCTTCTCGCTCGGCCGACTCGAGCAGACCGGCCAGGCGCTTCGAGACATAAACCTGGCCGGGTGCGGCGCCGGGTCCGGTTACCCGAGGCCGCCTGGCCAGGTCGCCCTCCAGTGCCTTGGCCAGCGCACTGACATCGGCGCCCGCCGCCTGCAAAAGACGGGGGACGAGTCCGCCCTCCTGCTCCAAAAGGGCCAACAGTAGGTGCTCGCCATCGGTCTCGGTGTGCCCGAAGCGCAGCGCGATACTCTGTGCCTGCGCGAGCGCTTCCTGCGATTTCTGGGTCAGCCGGTTCAGGTCCATGGTTGTCCACCTTGTGCTCGAGGACGGTAGGCGGTGAGCTCGGCCCGCAGGCTGCGGATGGTGTCGGCCAGTTCGAGAACCAGCGCGATCGCCGCGTAGTTCAGCGCGAGATCGGAGTGCAGCCGAACGATCCGCCCGATCAGCGCCGGAGTGTCGGCGGTGAACCACATTCGTCCGGAGATGTCGGTGGATGCTTCCAGCAGGTCCATGGCCACGAACCGGCGGACCAGCGTGGGGTGCACTCCGGCGGTGCGTGCGACGGAATCGAGGCTGAGTCGGTTGGGCCTGGCCAGTGGGAAGCCCGTCGTCATTTGGACTCCCTCGGGTCAAAATCGGAGACGGCCGCGAGCTCCTCGAAGAGCTCCCGCTCACGAGGACCGAGTCGAGAGGGCACGACGATCCGAACTTCTGCGAAAAGATCGCCCGGTGCGCCGCGAGGATTGGGCATCCCCTGGCCGCGCAGGCGGAGCCGGCGACCGCTGGGGGTGCCGGCCGGCACTTGCACCTTGACCGGCCCGCCCGGGGTTTCGACCGGGACGGTGGCCCCCAACGCCGCCTCCCACGGGGACACCGGAAGCGTCACCGTGATGTCCCTGCCGGACAGCCGGTATCGGGGATGGGGCCGGATACGGGCGATCAGATACAGGTCACCCGCGGGTCCGGCCCGGACGCCCTGGGCGCCCTGGCCGGACAGTCGGATGCGCTGGCCGTCGACGACGCCGGGGGGAATGGTGACCTCGTAGGTACGGTCTTGGCCGCCGGCCAACTGGATCGTCCGGCGGCCCCCGCGATAGGCCTCCTCGACCGTCAAATCCAGGTCGGCCTCCTGGTCGGATCCGGTGATCGGTCCGCCGGGCCCGCGACCACTGAACCACTCACCGATCAGGTCCTGCCAGGCGGCATCGTCGATGTCGCCGCTGACACGGACTCGCGGGCCGCCGCCGAATCCCGGCCCGGGTCCGCCCGGACCCCACCCATCAGGGCCCGCGCCCTGCTCCCGGGCGGCCCAGCCGCCAGCGCCACGGCCGGCGGTGGCGGCCGGGCCGCGGGCTCCGGCCGGGATGTCCCGGTACTGCCGGAAGTTCGGGCCGAAACGGTCGTAGCGGGAACGATCCTCCGGATCGGTCAGCACGCTGTAGGCCTCGCTGAGTTCCTTGAACCTCTCCTCGGCCCCGGGTTCGGAGCTGACGTCGGGGTGGTATTTACGGGCCAGTTTGCGGTAGGCCTTCTGGATGTCGTCGGAACTCGCCCCTCTGGATACGCCCAGGACGTCGTACAGGTCGTCGGCCACGGCGGCTAGCCCGCCCGTTTGCTGACTGCAACCATTGCCGGTCGCAGCTGCCGCTCACCGTGCCCATAGCCGGGCCGGAGAACTGCGGCGACCGCGCCAGGCGGCACATCGGGGTTCTCGACGACCGCGACCACCTCGTGCAGCTGCGGGTCGAACGGCACACCGACCTCGTCCACCGGCGGGAATCCCTGCCGGTTCAGGATGTCCACGGCCTGGTCGCGGACGGCCCGGATGCCCCGCACCAGGAGATGGTCCGGGTCGTCGGCGTGGCTCAGGGCCAGCTCGAGGTTGTCCAGCACCGGCAGCCACGCCGCGTTGACCCGGATTCGTTCGCTCATCCGCTCGCGGTCGATGTCGCGGACCGCACGCTTGCGCAGGTTGTCCAGGTCGGCCGCGGACCGCCTCCACCGATCCTCCAGTTCGCGCTCCCGCGACGACCCCGCGGCCGGACCGTCTGAAGGGGTGGCGTCGCCGTCGGCAGGAGCCTGCTCCAACGGACGGGGCGATCCCCGGGGCGGGGTGTCTTCGGCCCGAGCATCGGCGTCCTGTTGCGGGGTGGACACGGTCGCGCTCAGGCGCGTTCGAAGTCGGCGTCGATGATCTCGTCGGAACTGTCATCGGAGCCCGCGGCCGCGCCTGCGGTGCGGCCGTTTCCGGCGCTCGCACCCGACGCGCCGGCGGTGCGGCCGCTCCGGGCGGTGCTCAAACCGGCCAGGACCTGTTGCAGATCGGCGGTCAGCGACCGTACCCGATCCATCGGCGCCTGGGACTGCACAGCCTGTCGTGCGTCGCTGACAAGCAGTTCAGCCCGGGCCTTTTCGTGCGCTGGGACGGATTCGCCGAGCACCCCGAGCTGGCGCTCCACCTGGTAGGCGACGCTGTCCAGCTCGTTGCGGGCGTCGACCTCCTGCCGGATCCGCTGATCGTCCGCCCGGTTGCTTTCGGCGTCGGCGACCATCCGGTCGATCTCACTCTTGTCCAGATTCGACCCCTCGCTGATGGTGATGCCCTGCTGCTTGCCGGTGTCCTTGTCCTTGGCCGTCACGTTCAGGATGCCGTTGGCGTCGATATCGAAGGTGACCTCGACCTGCGGTTCCCCGCGCGGCGCTTTGCGGATGTCGTTGAGCTGGAACCGTCCGAGCACCCGGTTGTCCGCCGCAAGCTCGCGTTCGCCCTGCAGGACCACCACATCGACCGCCGGCTGGTTGTCCTGGGCGGTGGAGAAGACCTCGCTGCGGCGGGCCGGAATCGTGGTGTTCCGTTCGATGATCTTGGTCATCACGCCGCCGCGGGTCTCCACCCCCAACGACAAGGGGGTGACGTCCAGCAGGAGCACATCGGAGACCTCGCCCTTGAGCACACCGGCCTGAATGGCGGCGCCGAGCGCCACCACCTCGTCCGGATTGACGCTCATGTTCGGGTCCTTGCCGCCGGTCAACCGGCGAACCAGGTTCTGCACCGCCGGGATGCGGGTCGACCCACCGACCAGGATGACCTCGTCGATGTCGTTCTGGCCGACCTTCGCGTCCGCCATCGCCTGACGTACCGGGCCCAGGCAGCGTTCCACCAGGTCCGCCGTGACCCGGTCGAATTCCGACCGCATGATCGTGGTCGTCAGGTGTTTGGGCCCGGCCGCATCGGCAGTGATGAACGGCAGCGACACCTGCGTCTGGGTGACCGAGCTGAGCTCGACCTTGGCCTTCTCGGCGGCCTCGAACAACCGTTGCAACGCCTGCGGATCGCCCCGCAGGTCGATCCCGTTGTCCTTCTTGAATTGGTCGGCCAGATGGTCGACCAGTCGGCGATCGAAATCGTCGCCACCAAGGTGGGTGTCGCCGGCGGTGGACCGGACCTCGACGACGCCGTCGCCCACGTCGAGCAGGCTGACGTCGAAGGTCCCGCCGCCCAGATCGAAGACCAGGACGGTCTCGTGATCCTTCTTGTCCATGCCGTACGCCAATGCGGCGGCGGTCGGCTCGTTGATGATCCGCAGCACCTCCAGACCGGCGATCCGGCCGGCGTCCTTGGTCGCGGTCCGCTGCGCATCGTTGAAATACGCCGGGACCGTGATAACGGCCTCCCGGACCTTCTCTCCGAGGAATTTGCTCGCATCCTCGGCCAGTTTGCGGATGACCTGGGCGCTGATCTCCTCCGGGGCGTACTTCTTGCCCCGCACCAGGAATCGGGCCTCCCCGTTGTCTCCGGCGACGACATCGAAGCCGACGGCCTTGGTTTCGTCGCCGACCTCGTCGATGCGCCGCCCGATGAACCGCTTGGCGGAGGAGATCGTGCCCTTCGGGTTGAGGATGGCTTGCCGACGGGCGAGCTGGCCGACCAGCCGCTCACCGCTGTCCGTGAACGCGACCACCGACGGTGTCGTGCGGGCGCCCTCGGCATTGGCGATCACGGTCGGTTCGCCGCCCTCCCAGACGGCGATCACCGAATTGGTGGTGCCCAGGTCGATTCCTACAGCCTTGGCCATGAGTGGCTCCTCGACGGGTCGGTGACGTGCCCACGGTGTCGCGGCAGTGGTAGGCGTTTCGTCAGCTGGTGCATGGCGGTGATGTGCACAGTGAGCGTGCTCGGCAGCGCCCGCCCGCGCGTGGTGCTGGGAGAACCAGATTTCTCGTCGCCGTTCGGCCCGACAGGACCAGCCCCGAGTAGGGTGCTGAAGCCACCGAGAATCCATCCGATAGGAGGATCCGGGCCCGTGCCCACCAAAACATCCGAGCTGCGCCCGTGGGATCATTTCGAGCGCCGACAACTTTCCAGTCTGTACGGGCTGTTCGCGGTGGCCACGCTGATGTTCGACGGCCGCGAGTCGTCGGACATCTTGCAGCTGGCCGCGGACGCGGTGCCCTCCCTGGGTCCGTTCGCGGTCGAGGCCACCTTCGACGGCACCGACGGGGGTTTGCACCGATCCTCGCCGAGGACTTCGCCCGACCTGGGGCTGGACGCCAGGGTACAGGGCCTGGGCGGCGCGGACAGCGAGATGTCTTCGCCTGACGGCGGTTGGCGGTGGGCGTTGTTCACCCGGGCCACCGGAACCGTGGTGACCGGTTGCCTGGTCGTGCGGTCGACGGCCGCACCGACCTCGGACGAGCTGTTCCTGCTGAAGGCCTTGGCGCAGCCGACCGGCGCGGCCTTGGCGAACGCCGCACTGATCCGGCGGGAACGGAAACTCCTCGCCGAGCTCCGCCGCTCCGCCACGGAACGAGCCGAGGCCATCGACAAACTGTCCGCGACCGTTTCGCGGCTGGAGTATCAGCAGCGGGTGCACGAACTGCTCGGCGCGGTACCGGCATCCGGCACCGGCGAGTCGGGCATCGCGGCGGCCCTGCACCGTTTGACCGGGATCCCCGCGACGATCGAGGACCCGTTCGGGAACCTCCGGGCTGCGGCCGGCGTCGACGCCGGCGGAGCCGGCTGGCCGAGCGGCGGCCACCGGGAAGCCGCGCTCCGGGAAGCGAGTGCCACCCGCGCACCAATACGGGACGGCCCCCGGCTGATCTCGCTGGTGCGGCCGCGGGGTGACCTGCTCGGAATTCTCCGCCTGCTCGACCCCGACCACCAGGCCGGACCCGACGAGCTCTTCGCCCTCGAGTACGCCACCACCATCCTGACAGTCGAACTGGCCCACCAGCGCAGCCTGGCCGAAATGGAACTGCGGCTCCGCGGTGACCTCGTAGACGACCTGCTCTCCGGAACCGACCAGGACAGCGCGCTGGCCCGAGCCCAAGCCATAGGGCATGACCTCCACGGACCCCACCACGTCTGGGTCGTCCACTGGCCCGGCCCGCACAGCGACGACGCGGTGCTCGCGGCAATCACACAGGTCCTACGCCGCCTTCAACTCAGCGCGCTCAGCGCCAGGCACGCCGGACTCGCCGTGCTGATCATCCCCGGCCGGCCGGACGCCGAATCGCTGTTCGGACGGTTGTCCGAGCAGCTCGGCTCAGCCGACGGTGCGGTCGGCGTCGGCGGCCTCAGCTCATCGCCGGCCGAACTGCCCCGCTCCTTCTCCGAGGCCCGACGTGCCCTGCAGATCCGCCGCCAATCCCGCTCGCCGCGCGGCGTGACCGCCTTTGACCAGCTGGGCATCTACCGCATCCTGGACAGCGGCGAGAGCCGGGCGGACGTCGAAACCTTCGTCCGGGAATGGCTCGGCCCCCTCCTCGACTACGACACCCAACGGCACAGCGACCTGGTCCACACGTTGTCGCAGTACCTGGAATGCGGAGGAAGTTACGACGCCACCGCGGGTGCCCTGATCATCCACCGGAGCACCTTGCGCTACCGACTCTCCCGCATCCGCGAGATCCTGCACGTCGACCTCGCAGCTGTCGACACCCGGCTCAACCTGCACGTCGCGACCCGGGCGTGGCAGGTGCTGGAAGGAACCGCGGTCCGGTGATCGGGGTCAGGGCGCCGCAGGTCCGGTGACGTCAATCAGCTGAGCATTCCGAACTTGACCTTGACCGTCCTGGTGCATGCTCGAGGCCACTGACGTGTGCGTCCAACCGGTCATCCGTTGCCAGGAGCCACTGGCAAACCCAGGCAAAGCCTCTGCCCCACTAGCCCGAACTTACGTCCGCGTGTTGCATGAAATCCATGACGTGACCTGGCCAGACG
>JADGOY010000078.1 GCA_017882715.1 Nakamurella sp.
CGATCCGCGGAGCGGATCCGCTGACCCAAGCCCTGCCGCCATCCTTCGAACGCTGCCGCCGTCATCGCAAATCCTCAACCTCAGGTTTGGTGTCAGACAGCTGACATGCAGACCAACGCGCGGCGAGCCTCGGCATCCACGTTGCGGTCGTCCTGGCCAAGTACCGGGGAACCGTCGGTCAAACTCGACCAGCCCCCACGGGAACCACCGTCGTCGCCGATTCGTTACACCATCAGCCGGGCGCCGGAATGTCCCCGGGCCCCGTAGTAGAACCGCCGTCGTGGACACCGCGGTCGCAAGACCGGTCTGGAGCTACGTTCGGAACGTCGCCCTGAGCGACTCGGCGCCCGGCCCCCACCAAACCTCAGCACACGAGCTTCGCCCGCGCCGGCCCAGCACCGCGCCGGCCCAGCACGGCGGTGCCCGCGCACACGACAGACACCGGCAATCCCAGCGACCCGAGCAGGCCCCGCGCACGCGTCAACTCCGAGAGACGCGGTCACGGATGCGGCGCGCTCTCCAGGAACGCGAGCACCGCGAGCACCCGCCGGTTGTCGTCCTCACTTTGCTCCAGTGCGAGCTTGCCGAAGATCGAATTGGTGTGTTTGCCGACGGCCTTCTCGGTGATGAACATCCGAGAGGCGATGGCAGCGTTGGACCGGCCCTCTGCCATGTGCGAGAGCACCTCCCGTTCGCGCGGGGTCAGCGATGCCACCGTGGAAGAATCCTGGTGCCGGGAAAGCAGTTGGCTGATCACCTCCGGATCCATGGCGGTGCCGCCGGCCGCGACCCTGCGGATGGCGTCGACGAACTGATTGACGTCGGAGATCCGGTCCTTCAGCAGGTAACCGACCCCGCCGGTGCCCTGCGCCAGGAGTTCACGCGCATAGAGCTGCTCGACGTATTGGCTGAGCACCAGCACCGGCAACCCCGGCATCTGGGTACGAGCCGCCAACGCCGCGCGGAGCCCCTCGTCGGTGAACGACGGGGGGAGTCGCACGTCGACGACCGCGACGTCCGGTCGGTGGGTCGTCAGCGCGCGCAGCAGCGAAGGCCCGTTGTCCACGGCCTCGACCACGTCGAAGTCGTAGGCGGTCAGCAACCGGATCATGCCGTCGCGCAGCAGAGCCAGGTCCTCTGCCAGCACGATGCGCACGCGTTCAGCCTTTCCTCGCGGTCCTCCGGCGAATCCCCGGTCCGAGCGTATCCAGCCGGCGTGCGAGGCATCCAGAGAGAGTTCGCTACCCGGCGATGGCGCTCGCCCCCAGCGCACACGGCACCTCGAGGGTCACGATCGTTGGTCCACCCAGTGGGCTGGCCATCGACAACGTGCCGTCGAAAGCCGCCAGCCTGGACTCGATGCCGGCCAATCCTCCTCCGGCGGTCAGCTGCGCGCCTCCTACTCCGTTGTCACCGATCAGCGCGGTCAGCGCCCGGCCGTCGTGCCGGACCCACACCCAAGAACTCTGCGCCGCAGCGTGTTTGGCCGAGTTGGTCAGCGCCTCGGCCACCGCGAAATACACCGCCGACTCCACCGGCGCCGGCGGCCGGCCAGGAAGGTCGATGTCCACCTCGACCGGACGCGGCTGGGCCAGCGCGAGGGCGTCCACCCCGCCGGCCAGCCCCCGGTCCGCGAGCATCGGTGGATGGATGCCCCGCACCAGCGCGCGGAGCTCGCGGAGCGCAGTTGTCGATGACGCGCGGGCCTCCGCGATCAGGGTGGCTGCCGCCGCCGGGTCACGCGTCACCAGCTCCTGCGCCAGGCCCAGGTTCATGCCCAGCGCGACCAATTGCGCCTGGGCACCGTCGTGCAGGTCGCGTTCGATCCGACGGAGCTCGGCGGCGGAATGATCGACCGTGTCGGCCCGGGACGTCTCCAATTGGCCGATCCGTTCCCGCAGGTGGTCGTCCTGCGGACCGGTCAGTAGGCGGGTGGTGGCGGCATCGGTGCGCAGCAGCAGCGGTGAGCCCCACCAGCCCAGGGGCAGGATGAGAAACGCGACGAGCGCGGACAGCTGCAGGGCGAACCCGATGCTCTGCACCTCCAGCAACCAAGCCACGTCGCGCCAAGTGGCTCGGTCGGTGAGCCGGAATCGCATCTGGACGAACATCCCGCCCCGGACCTTCGGCGGGTACGGCTCGCTGATCGTGGTGCCCAACACCCTGCCGGCCAGCCGGCGGTGCAGCCGGGCAAACCCGCGCAACGTCGCCAGGGCAGCGAGCAGCAGCGGAATCCCGATCCAGATCACCAGCAGCGCCGTGGACACAATCAGGAACGCGAACAACACGACGCCGGCGATGCGCAGCGCGAGCAGCGCCCAGACGATGCCGAAGAGCGCCCAGCGGCCTGCCGGTGGACGCGCGACGGGCGGTGCCGCGGCGGGGGCGGGAGCGTCGAGCATGTGTTCATTCTGGGCGTCGCCACAAGGAAGCGGGGTAGGCCCAGGCCCCCAACCCGGTGGGGGAGAACCCCGACGTCAGCGGGTGGGGTCGCGCTCGTCCGGGGCCGGCTGACGCGCACGGCGGGGCTGGTCGCGGCATCCGCGGTGTGCGCCCACGGCGATCGTCATCGGCCCTACCCCACCCGTAAGCGGGGTGATCAGGGACCCCCGCTGCGCGGCAGGGCGCGAACTCCACCTCACCGACATTGCCCGGGTTGTAGCCCGCATCGGTGACGACCGCGCCCGACACAATCAATCACCCTAGTAGCCGCGCTCCGCGGTGGTCGCTTAGCTACGCCAAACGCAGGCTCACCGCCGCGGCGACCCCACTTTGGCGTCGCTCGCGCGTGGGTACAGTCGATTTCATGATCACCGTGCAGCGCACCGTCACCACCACCTGGGATCCGAAGTCCACGTTCGACTACCTGTCGGCGTTCGAGCACACCAGCGAATGGGATCCAGGGATACCGATCGTCGAGAAGCAGACGGAAGGACCGGTGGCCGTCGGCTCGCGGTATCACGCCGTCGCGGAGTTCCGCGGCAAGCGGCAGCCGATCGACTACGTGGTCACGGAACTGAGTGACACGCGTATCCAGTTGCGGGGCGAGAACAAGACCGTGCTGAGCATCGACACCATCACCGTGAAACCCGCCGGGACAGGTAGCGACGTCACCTACCAGGCCGAGTTCAGCCTGAAGGGATTGGCCAAGCTGGCGCAGCCGTTCATCGGACCGCTGTTCGAGAAGCTCGGCGACCCGGCCGCGGATGGCATGAAGCAGAAGTTGGAGTCGCTGGCCGCCGCCTCGGCCGGTCACTGAACCGCACAGTCAGTCCAGATGCGTTGCCCGCTGGACGACCTCGGCTGGATTCGGCAGATTGTCGTCGACGTGATGGGCGGCGGTGCGATGGTGCGACGCGCCAGGTCGTCCCGCTCGCAGCGTCAGCACGCTGATCTCGCTGGGCGCGAAGATGCGGAACGGCGGGCCCCAGAACCCGCTGCCGCGGCTGACGTACAGCTGGGTCTGCTCGCCCGGCCGGGAAAGCCCTCGCAGTGCGCCCTGTTCGGCGAGCACCAGCAGGTGAAAAGGCCAGATCTGGCCGCCGTGGGTGTGTCCGGACAGTTGCAGATCAACCCCCGCCGCCGCGGCCGCGCGGACCTGTTTCGGTTGGTGGGCAACGAGTATCACCGGGATGTCCGGATCCACCCCGCGCAGCGCCGCGGGCAGGTCGGCGCCGTGTCCGGGCACCCCGGATCCGGCCGCGGTGAGGTCGTCGATGCCGGCGACCGCCAACCGTGCCCCGTCGTGTTCGACCATCACGTGACGGTTGTGCAGCACGGTCCACCCCAGTCCTTCCATGTGCGCCACCCACTCGAGCGCACCGGAGAAGTACTCGTGGTTCCCGGTGATGTAGACGCGGGCAAGCGCCGCGCCTGCGGTGCCCAGCGGCGCGACCTGGCCGCGGCGCTGATCCACCGACCCGTCGGCGAGATCCCCGGCGTGCACCAGGATGTCGGGCCGCAGCTCGTTCACGGCGGCGGCCAGCCGGGCGGACCAGCCGGTCCGGTTGATCGGGCCGTAGTGGGTGTCGGCGATCAGCACGATCCGCGCTCCGTCCAGCCCGGCACCCAGTCGATCGATCGTCACGTCGGTCCGACGGACCCGGGGGAGGCGGCGCGCCTGGTAGTAACCCCACGAGCACAGCGCGGCGACAACGACGAGCACGCTCAGCGCCACGATCCGGGACCGTGGCGGGTCCGGAACGCCGGCGAGTGCCAGCATCAGCCCGGCCACCCAGCCGACGACCGTCCAGGTGAACAGCTGCCAGACGATGCCCAGCCAGGTGTCGCCGAGGACGGCGGATCCGTCGATGTGCCGGCGGCCGTGACCGGCGATCATCGCGACCGGAAAACCGATCAGCGCGACCACCGTGACGGCGGTGCCGATGATCGTCACAGGCGGCGGCCAGTCGGGTGTGAGGACCAACCGCCACCACGGCAGACCGTGCAACAGCACCAGGACGGTGACGAGCACCGCGACGAAGACGACCCGCCGGTTCATCGTGACGTCGCGGTCCGGCTCGCGCCGCCGGGCGAGTCCGGCGACTCCGACGGCGCGACCGGCCCGGTCTGATGGTTGGCAATGACGGCAGACCCGCCCGGATCGTTCAACGCCACCGTTCGGCGCGATCTGCGCCGGGCGAGAACGTCGATGACCGGCCCCAACCGAACCTGCAATAGCGTGACGTCGTCGACATACAGCGAAACCCCCCACAGGGCCCGCGCTCCGGCGGCCACGCTCCGGTCGGCGAGCGCTGACGGATCCTGTCGCAGGGCGCTGAGCACGGCTCGTTCGGCCTCGACCGGATCGGCAGGACCCGCGCTGGGAACCACTCCCGGTCCGTCCAGTACCGCTGCGGCATGGTTGAACCACCGGCCGGCCGCGACCGTCCGATCCGTCAGGCCGGCCCCGGCGGCAGCCAACGTGGGCACGCGCAGCGGCACGACGAGCGAAGCCGCGGTGGGAGCCGGGTCGGCAACCGGGATCGGGTCGGCAACCCGGATCGGGTCGGCAACGGGAGCAGCCGTCGGGGCGAGACCCGGGCCCGACTTCGACACCGGAGCCGGCGGCGCGGCCAGGGAAGGCAGCAGGGAAGGAACCACCATCGCCGCGATCGCCTCCGCGGCCAGCCGGATCCGGGTCGCACCGTTCGACGCGGCCGTCAACTCCTTCACCGGAACAGGTTTGGAGCCGCGTTCGGACAGGTACTCCCGGAACGCGTCGTCCAACCGGCGGCCGGCCGACCTGGCATCCTGCAACCGCTGCCGAAGATCGGCCGCAGCGGCATCGGCGGACACCGTCGGCTCGGCGGGTGGACCGCCAATGGCGGGGTCAGCGACGCTGCGTTCCGCGGCCACCAGGGCGCCGGCCGACGTCCGCAGGCTCTCGGCCAGGGCGGTCCGGATCTGTGCGGCCGCGCCGCGGGGCCAGAACAAGATCCCGGAGACGAGGCCCGCTGCGCAGCCCATCGCGATGTCCTCGACCCGGACCAGGCCGACGGTCCAGCCGACCGGGTCGATGATGTTGAACAGGATGACCACCATCACCGTGAACGCGGCCTGACCGGCGACGAACGACACCGCCTCCGGCAGGAACGCCGCGACGACGATCACGAACGGCAACAGGGCCCACAGATGGGACGGCTCGGTGCCGATCAGCAGCACCAGCGCCGCTCCGATCAGGAACCCGAAGAATGTCCCGACCAGGGCGCGGAGCGCCGTGGACCCGGTGGTGAGCGCGGAGGAGCGAAGCACCGACATGGCACCCAGCACGACCCAGAAGCCGTGCGAGATCTGGCTGATCTCGGCCAGCAGCACCGCTATGGAAAGTCCCAGGGCTCCGCGGATACTGTTCTGGAACCAGACCGAGCGCCGGGTGATGTGCCCGAGCGCGATCCGCCGCGCCGCGGACAGCGGGCCGATGGCGGTGCTGGGAATCTGCCGGCCGAGCAGCCGATCGACCAATGGTCGGGCATCAGAGGCGGCAGACACCGCGACCGTTTGCCCGGCCAGCCGGGTGGTGTAGTACAGCTCGTGCACCACCGATGGGCGCAACCGGCCGGTCTCGTCGGAGTCGTCCAGCACCTGGCGGTCCACCGGCTCCAGTTGCTCCTGCCCGCCCGATGCCGGACCGCCCGCGGCGTCGTGTTCGCCGGGCCGGGCCCCAGGGATTTCGACCAGCAGCAGCGCATCGACGACCTGCTGGCGGGCCCGTTCCAGGTCCCGGAGAGCGCCGGCCAGCTGCTGGCGGTGCTCGAACGCCGGCCGGTGACCCTTGGTGTCCAGGGTCGTGGCGCAGGCATCGAGCACGGCCCCGCACGCCTGCACCAGGTCCCGTGCCGGTACTGGCCACTCGTCGGCGGTGCCTGTGGGGATGCGGGCAGTCACGGCTGTGAGCCACTCCAGCCGGTCGATGAGCTCCATTAGCAGCCGGCTGCCGGTGGTCAGCCCGACCGGCCGGAAGGTGGTGCTGCGGAACTGTTGTCGTAGCGCCATGATCGCCCGCGCGGACTCGGCGTCGGCGTCCGCCGTGGACTCGGCCCCCGGCGCGGTGGCCGCGGCGGCCCTGGTCGCGATTTGCCGGCCCAAGGCGCGGCAGGCGTCGGCCGCCCTGGCCCGCAACGCATTGTGATCACGCGGAGGCCACAGCAGCACCGCCGCCGGTATCGCCATAGCGGCCGCGATACCCCAGCCGGCCAGCCGGGCCGGCATCTCTGCGGCGGTGGCCGGCGCGGTGACCGGAAGGATGAAAGCCAGCAGCGAGGCCCGGGTCGCGGCGGCCGCTGCGGCGCTGAGCACCCCGGCGAACAGCACCAGAAAGCCGACGACCGCCATCCCGAGGACGGCCATCCAGGCGACCGCGGAGGCGAGCGTGCCGAGCGCGATCAGCACCGCGCCGACGACGGTCAGCATCAGGTAGGCACCGAACCGGGTGCCGCGGTTGCCCGGGAAATCGGCGAACAGCAGCAGCGCGACGCCGCCGAAGCTCGCGAACAGGCTCAGTTGCGGATTGCCGATCACCAGCGTGCCGATGGCCAGCCCGGCGGTCACCACCACGGCCACCTTGACGGCCTTGTGCAGCGCATTCAGCTCCGGGTCGTGCCGGCGCAGCCAGCGCAGGATCGGTGCGGCCATGGGTTCCCTGACGATTCACTCCGGTGGACACCGAGCGGTACCCGCCTGGAACGGGAATCTATCAGCGCCGATCAGCGCCGATCAGCGCCAGTCGCGGCCAGTCGGGACCGATCGGTGTCAGCGGGCCAGCAGCAGACCCGTATCCCCGAACTCGTGCCACAGGTAGCGATGCGCGACCGCGGCGTCGTAGGCGCGTTGGGTCAGCGACGGGCCGGCCACCGCCTCGACCAGCAGCAGGTGCGAAGCCTCCGGGTTGTGCCAGCCGGTGATCAACCCGTCCACCACGCGTACCCCGTGCTCAGGGGTGATGACCAGGTCGGTCCAGCCCGATCGCGGTGACACGGAGCCGCCCGATTCCGCTGCGGACTCCAGCGCCCTGGTCACTGTCGTCCCGACGGCGACCACCCGGCCGCCGGCCGACCGGGTGACGTTGACCAGCCGGGCCGTCGGCTCGGGCACCTCGAACCATTCCGGCTGCGGAGCCTCACCCGCGTCCTGCGACGACACCCCGGTGTGCAGGGTGATCGGCGCGATCGTGATGCCCGCGGTGACCAGCCGGGTCACCAGCTCCGTCGTGAAGGGGCGGCCGGCGCTGGGCATCTCCGCGCTGCCCGATCGGGTGGCAAACACGGTCTGATACTCGTCCAGGCCGTATCGGGCATGCAGGTACCCGTAGGCGATCGGCCGCCCGTGCCGGGCCAGGTGGCCGCCCAGGTCGGCCGCGCCGATCAGCTGGGCGCGCCAGAGCCGGTTGCCGTGACCGGTCGGTGACGATCCCGCCCTCGGGTACGGCGAGAACAGCCGGAGCCTGATGCCGCCGGGAAGGCTGATCACCTCGCCGTCGCGTCCGTCCAGGATCGGGCAGCACGCGTCAGGAGCGGTCCGCAGTTCGACGACCCACTGCCCGTCGTCGAGCCGGCTGGCGACGTGCACCACCACGGGCCCGCGGCCCGGCGCCCGACCGTCCACCTCGCCGGGCAGGGTGGCCGAGATGTTGACGACCAGCAGATCGCCCGGGCGCAGGTGCTCCGGCAGCTCCCGAAACAGCCGGTGACTGATGCCTCGCTCGTCGGCCACCAGCAGCCGAACCTCGTCCCGGCGCAGGCCACGGTGCTCCGGCGGTTCGGCGGCGGTGTTGTTGTCGGGGGACGCGAACACCGTGCTCGGTGCCGCCAGTCGCGTGTTCACCAGGCCACCGCCGCTCGGGCCGACGGTTCGGCGACCGCGATTCCGTCGCCGGCGCGGTACCTACCGCTGGCCGGTCGGTGGGTGATCAGGCCGAGCAGTGCGGGGACGACCTCGATCGGTGATCGACGGTCGGAGATGTCTTGACCGGGGAACGCGGCCTGTTGCATCGCGGTGTTCATGTCGCCGGGATCGACCGCGTAGAAACGGATGTCGCTGGCCGATGCATCGGGACCAGGCACCGTCGCGGACTGGTTTGCGGCGTCCTCCGAGGCCAGCGTGGCGGTGAGGTGGTCCAGCGCCGCCTTGCTGGCGCCATACGCACCCCAGTTGGGGTAGTGCTCGACGGACGCGTCGGAGGAGATGTTCAGCACGACTCCGGACGCTCGCCTGATCGCCGGGAGCAGGGCCCGGATCAACGCGAACGGGCCGAGCACGTTCACCTGCAGCACATCTGCCATCTCGACCGTGGCGACCTGGGCGAGCGGACGCAGCGGAGTGGGGCCCAGGGTGCTGGCGTTGTTCACCAGTAGGTCCAGTTCGCCGACCCGCTGTACCGCGGCGACCAAGGAACGTCGGTGCGCGCGGTCGGCGACGTCACCGTCGATGGCGCTCACGTCGGTGATCGACGAGAGCACGGTGGCGGTGTGCGCGAGTTCGTCCACCCGGCGGCCGTCGAGGATCAGCCGCCAGTGCCGGCCGGCGAGTTCGCCGGCCAGCGCGCGGCCGAGGCCGGCCGAGGCCCCGGTGATCAGTGCGGTGGGCATGAGGACCTCCAAGGGTTCGGGACCGGAGACGGCTCCGGCTTCGCCTTCGCGTGGTGCATACGTCCATGGTTGAAGTTGAAGTCAAGTTCAAGTCAAGCTACGGTGGCGGCATGCCGAACAGTGCGGTGCTGACGGTCGCGGAGGTGGCGCAGCGCAGCGGTTTCGCGCCATCAGCACTGCGCTACTACGAACGGGAGGGGCTCGTCACCGCCACCCGAACCGGGGGAAACCAGCGACGATACGACCGCATCGTGCTGCGTCGCCTGGCATTCATCCGGGCTGCGCGGAACGTCGGGCTGTCGCTCGACGAGGTGCGTGACGAGCTGGCCCAGTTGCCCGCCGATCGCGCCCCGACGACGGCGGACTGGCGCCGGATCTCCCACGACTGGCGGGTGCGGCTGAACGAGAAGATCGCCGCAATCGAGGCGCTGCGGGACCGGCTCGACTCCTGCATCGGATGCGGCTGCCTGTCCCTGAAGGCATGCGCGCTGTACAACCCCGATGACCGGCTCGGCCGGCAGGCCACGCCGCCAGGGGCCGCGCTGCTGCCGCCGCTGCTGCGGCAACCGATCGGAGCCGACATCGCGCGGCAGCCTGCATGACGTACTCGATCGGGCCGGTCACCGCGCGACACCACGCTGCGCAGCCCGGGAGCCAGCAGGCTGCTCACCGGCACCTTGCGGCTGTTCACCGCTGCCGGGTTCACCGTTGTCAGAACCAGGTCGCCGGAGCGCCCGGTGGTCCAACGCTCCATGCGCGGTTCGGAGGTCGGTTGACCACTATGGGTCAGACATAGGTCAGCGGATCCCGCGACGACCTGCGATCGCCGGCGCCGCCTGCGCGGAAAGTGACCGACGTCACCACCCACGACGGAACGGTCCGGCGCCGCCGCTGGTTGGAACACTTGACGGTCTCCGGGACATGCCCCGGGCTCCACCCCTTCAAGTCGCCGAGAGCGACCACGTGCCGAGAGGCGCACTGGCCGGTGATCGTCCGCAATGGCCGCCCGACGCCTCCCGCGTCGGGCGGCCTTCGCGTCGGTGTGACCTCCTTCGGGCCGACGTGGTGGACACTGGGTTGGTGTGACCGACGTTCACTCACGGTGCTCGCTGCCTGGCGAGCGCGATGGTGATCAGGCCCACCAATCTGGAGGGGTAGTGAAACGATTCAACTGCGGTGACGTCATCCCCGGTTGCGGTCGCGTCTTCACCGGCCCCGGCGATCAGAGTGTGCTGGACCAGGTTCTCGCCCACGCCGCCGAGGAGCACGGGCTGGTCAAGCCGCCGATGGCGTTGGTGGAGCTGGTGATCGCCCATACCCAGCCGTTCAGCCCGACCCGCGACCGCGGGCATCTGAGAGTGGTTGACGCAAAGCCGCGGCACCATCTGGATGTGGCCGACGGCGCTTCGGCGAAACCGCAGGAGTGGGCTCTCGGCGGCCGTGGTCCAGCCGACCACGATCCCGCGGGCGGCGTGACGCCCCTGGCCGGGGATCGGACCCGGCCCGGCGGGCGCGGGCGCCGGGCGGACAACCGCGTGACGGCCGCAGTCGTGCACCGGGAACACGAAACCTACCGGCACGAATGCGTGATGTACCGCGGTGCGCAGGAGTTCCTGGCTGCGGTCGCCCCCTTTATCCGTGACGGCCTGGCTCGTGACGAGCCCGTGCTGGTGGCGGTCATCGAACCTCGGTTGCGCGGGCTGCAGGTCGCGCTCGGTCCGGATGCGGAACGGGTCCGGTTCGTCGACATGGCCGAGCTCGGGCACAACCCGGCGCGCATCATTCCCGCCTGGCGGGAGTTCACCGCACAGCACAGCGGGCGACCGGTCCGGGGCGTCGGTGAGCCGATCTGGGCCGGTCGGCGGGCCGCGGAAATCGTCGAATGCCAATTCCACGAGGCGCTGCTGAACATGGCTGTGCCATCGCAGACCCCGCTGTGGCTGATCTGTCCCTACGATGCCGAGGTGCTGGATGGCGCCATCCTCGACCAGGCACGGCGCAGCCATCCGGTCGTGGTGGAAGGCGACGCCCACCGGGTGAGCAGCAGGTACGGCGGCAGTGCGCTGGTCCGGTCGATGTTCGGTGCGGCATTGCCCGATCCGACCACGGCCACGAGCGCCATCGGGTTCGATGTGCGCAGGCAGGACCACATCTCGAGGGTGATGGACGGTGCGCAGGCAGGGGGGTTGCCCACCGACCGGGCCGCGAAACTCGCCGCCGCCGCCGGCGAGATCACGATGGCCGGGTTCCGGGACGCCGGTCGGGTCCGGATCCTGCTCTGGACCGACCCAGCTGCCGTGATCTGCGAGATCGCCGACCCGGGCAGGATTGACAACCCGATGATCGGCCGGTGCGGCGTTCTGAACCCCGACCGGCGAGAACGGGGCATCCGACTGGCCAACGAGCTGTGTGACCTGGTGCAGGTCCGCTCCGGGCCGGAAGGCACGACCGTCCGGTTGCTCAGCTGGCTGGCCGCGTAGCCGAGCGCATCAGCCCAGGGTGGCACCGAACAGCATGCCCAGCAGGTACGTGGCCGCAGCCGCCCCCAGCCCGATCGCGAGCTGCCGCAACGCACGTCGTAGCGGTGGTCCGCCGGACAGCACCCCGACGATCGCCCCGGTCAGCATCAAGGCCAGACCGACCAGGACAACCGCGATCATCAGCGACGTCCGCTCGGGGAATCCGAACAGGAACGGCAGCACGGGCACTGCCGCGCCGGAGGCGAAGAAACAGAAGCTGGACACCGCCGCCCCCAGGCCGGTGCCCACCACGTCATGACCTTCGTCGCCCGATGCATCCGGCTCCAGTGGCGCGGGGTAGGCCCGGAGCGCGTCGTCCGCGCGCGCTGCGGCCTCCTCGGCCGTCATCCCCCGTGCGCGGTAGACCAGCGCCAACTCGTTCGCGTCGACATCGAGAAGGGGGAGCACCGCCTGCGCGCTCGTGCCCGGTGTCGAGGCGGCGAGCAATTCCCGTTGCGAGCGCACGGAGACGTATTCGCCGGCGCCCATCGACAGCGCGCCGGCCAGCAGGCCCGCCAGACCGGTGAGCAGCACGGCACTGGTGGCGACGCCGGCGCCGCTGACCCCGAGCACCAGCGAAAGGTTGCTGACCAGGCCGTCGTTCGCACCGAACACCGCCGCCCGGAATGTCCCGGACACGCGGGCCCGACCTCGTGCGGCCAGCCCGCGCAGGACCTCCTCGTGAACCCGCTCGTCGGCGGCCATGCTCCGGGTCGCGTCGACATCCTCCTCATAGGGTGAGCGACTTTCCGCCCGCTGAGCCAGCGCTAGCACGAAGACCGACCCGAAACGCGCGGCCAGCCATGCCAGCAATCCCATCCGCAGGCCCGCGCGCCGACTGCGGCCGACGTCTTCGCCGAGCAGCGTCTCCCAATGGGCGGCGTGCCGACCCTCGGCGTCGGCGAGCCCGAGCAGGATCGCTCGTTCCTCGCCGGACCGGCGCTCGGCCAGCCGGCGGTAGAGCTTGGATTCGGCGCGCTCGTCGGCCAGCCGTCTGCGCCAGGTGCGTAGGGTCGCGGCCGAACGAGACGTTGCCGTGGACACAGGGTGGCCGGAGCCGGGGGTACCGGGTTCGGACGTGGTCATCGACGCAGATCCGAGGTGGGGTGAGCCATCCCGCACATGCGGGCTGGCGACGATGATCGCGGGTGCACCCCATCATTGTCCCGGTCCGGGCACGGCTTCCGGACGGCCACGAGGGCGAAGCATCATGTAGCGGCTCGGGAGCCGGGTCGACCGGACTACGTCGCCACCTGGACGGGCAACTAGGCATCGTCGTCGAGATGCTCTTCCTCTCCGGGCCAAAGCGGAAGCAGCCCACGACGCTTGAGTTCATTTCTGATCCACATCTCGCGTTCTATGGCGACCGCAACATAGGCACCGAGATCGGCGTGGAACTTCTCATCGACGCTCGTGTCGTGGGGAATGCCGTCGTGGGCATTGCTGCCGTCGACATCGTTGTCGGCTCGTTCCCGGTCGAGCCGCTCCCGCTCTTTTTGCGCCGCCTTGTTGAGTCGACGGAGTTCGGGCAGCAACGCCACCAGCGTTGCCGAATCCGTTCGCCGGTAGATCTTTTTCGTCGCCTCGTTGAGTGCCACAACGTGCCACGGTACAGACTGGCACGCTGACGAGCCGATCGTCCGCGCGCGAGCACCGCCGCAGGGTTCGGTGGGATGCGTCGATGCCGCAAACGGTTCACCCCCTGTTCACCATTCGGGTCCAACGTCCCGCCCGGCATTGCTGTTGTGCTGGTCCGGAAGCTTCGCCGCAAGGTTCACGGGACGTCCTGCCACCTGCGGACAAGGAGCCAAGGACCATGTCGACGACACTGCTTCTGGTATGGATGGTGATCATCACCGCGCTGTTCTTCGATTTCACGAACGGCTTTCACGACAGTGCGAACGCGATGGCCTGCGTGGGAGTCTCCGGTCTGCTCGGGCTGTACGGGCTGTATCTGATCTCGCAATTCCACCGGGGATTCCGATCCATAGGAGTAGGAAATTCGGCCGGCGCACCCGCCCGATCGATCCCGCTCATCCCTCGAGTGACAGGGTGATCGACCCGGCCGGATCGGCGAGAAAGTCGCCGGCGCCGGTGACGTGTGCCAGGTCGTCGGTCCCATTGACCACGCTCAAGGTACCTTTCGCCGCGCCGTCCCGGAATTCACCGACGTGCTGCAGGACCAGGGTGCCCTTCCGTCCACCGATCAGTCCTTTGACCCGCTCGAGCCCGACGAAGGTGGCGGTGCCGTCGGAGTTGTAGGACATCAACCATTCGGTGGCGGAGGTGCCTTCGACATCGCCCGAATACGCCTTCTGCACACTGGCCCTGGTCAGCTTCGACACTCCGACGGAGGCGTCGAACGGTTCCTCGTTCCAGGACGTCACCTCGAAGGTGGCGTCCACCGTGCTGCCGCTCATCGTGGCCTCTCCTTCGTCAGCTTCTGATATGAGTCACTCACATTAGCACGGACAGCCGGGCGTTCCCGGGTGCGGGCGGCACAGTCCAAGAAGCTGGCCGGGTTCGGAGCGAGGCAAGAAGCCGAGGACGTGGCCCCGCCCGCTGCTTGCATCGCAGGTCGTCGACGAGTGCTACTTCCTGTTCTCCTACGGACCGGTCCGCGATGACGACGGCTCGGTGGTTGGTGTGATGACTGTTGCCGCCGAATCCGCCAAGCACATTCTCAACGAGCGACGCGACCTGCCCCTGACGCGACCGTCGTCCTGCCCTTGACGGTGGTCGGGGACCCACACCCGGTCGGGGCGTTGTCGTTGGGGGTGAACCCCTACCGGCAATTGGATATGGACTACCGCGAGTTCTTCAGACCGGTGGGCCGCCAGATCGGCATTGCGCTGACCGACACACTCTCCTACCAGCAGGAACGCGGTCGTGCCCAGGCGCTGGCCGAGATCGACAGGGCCAAGACAACCTTCTTCCAGAACGTCAGCCACGAGCTCCGGACGCCGGTCACGCTGCTGCTGGCTCCGCTGCAGTTGCTGCCCACCGAGCCGGGTGCGGTGCTTTTCGACCAGGACCGTGCCTCGATGCAGGGCGATCCGCGCCGCGCAGCGGCTGGAGCGCCTGGTTGAGGCGCTGCTGGACTTTGGTCCCCGCGGAGGCCGGTGCGCTGTACGCCCTGCGGCAGGCCGAGAATCGGGCGGGCCAGCTGCGGACTGCGCTCACCAGCAATCGCGTCATCGGCGCCGCCACCGGCATTCTGATGCAGAAGCATCTGCTCGCCAACGCGCAGGCAGGCATTCCAGCTGCTGACCAAGACCAGCCAACACACCAACCGCAAGTTGCGCGACCTGTCCGAGCGGGTCGTGGAGACCGGGACCATTCCCGTGTCCGCCGCGCATACTGACGAACTGATCGGCACCGTGACCTCCGGCCACGTCGCAACCATGCCCCGGTAGCGCACTGATCGCCCCCGAGAAGTCAGAACGTCGAAGTCAGAACGTCGAAGTCAGAACGTCGATGCCGCGGCCTGCGCCGGACACAGTCCGGACTCTCGACCGCAGTCCGAGAAGTGGCACAACCGGCAGAGCGCGCCACCCGGCGGCGCGGCGCCGCTGGCTCGACCGGCCAGCCGATCACGGGCGATGTCGGCAATCAGCGTCGACAGAGCGTCCGCCAGCAGGTCCTGTTCCTGCTCCGACAGTGAGCGAATTGCTCGAATGAGTACATCGGCACGGGCCTGCGCGATGCGTTCCGCGGCCGCGGCACCAGCCGGGGTCAGCGTCACCACCACGGAGCGACCCGGCGGCCGCACCCGCCGAGTGACGTAGCCGAGTTCGCTGAGTCGATCCACCAGACGAACACCTCCGGAATGGGTGAGACCCACCAGCAGTCGCAGTTCCTCGATGGTCCGCTCGGTCGAGGACTCGCGCAGTGACACGAGCGCAGCGGGCGCCGCATCACTGACTCCGGCGGCCAGCTCCGCCGCCTCCCGGATCTGGTCGGCGACGGCGAGCGACAGGGCTCCCAGCAGGTTGGACACTCTGCGGCCACGCTCGTCTGGCACGAGCCGACGTTACGCCGATCGTGCCCGCCGAGGGCGGCTCAGTGGTCGCGCAACGCGGAACGAGCTTCTTCTTCGACATGGACGATCCGTCTTTGATGCCAACCTGCTTTGCCTTGTCACGCATCGAATCGGGGCCCGCGGCGGTCATCGGTCGCCTGGGCTCAGCTCCTGCTCCTGATGATCCAGCGTTGAGCATCGATGAGGTCCGTGATGGCGGACGATGAACCCGCTGAGATCAAGCGTGACCGGTTTCGAAGGGTGCTCCGCAGATGTGCCCCGAGGGCGTCTCGTAGGCGGCGCGAGTCGTGATGCCGAGCTTGGGGAAGATCTGTAGAGGTGCGCTCCGACGGTCCGATGGGAGAGGTAGAGCCGTTCACCGATCTGCTTGTTGGTCAGTCCGGCAGCGGGAGCATCGCACTCATCGACCCGCGGTTCGCCGGCAAGGCCGCCGATCCAGCCTGGGCGCCGACTTCTGCATCGACTGCATCGACGCCGATCGTCCCGATCAAACCCGGGTGAGATCGCCGACTCCGACAGTGTCCTACCTGACGGTTCCGCCCTGAAGGGAACTGGCCATGTCATCGCAGAATCCCTTTCAAACACGATCTGCTCACCGGTAGCGTGCTAGCACCCGAGTTCGGGCTTCTCCCGCGTCGAGCGGCCTTGCTGTCTCCGCCCGCTGGCCCCGACTGTCGGTGGCGTACGCGACCATGTCGGGAATGACGACGACACTGAGCACACTCCGCGGATTGCGCCTGGCCGCGCAGCGCATCGAGGGCAGCGAGTTCGCCAACCCGACCGACGTGGTCACCTGGATGCTGGCATTGCAGGGTCAGGACCTGCCTGGTGCCAAGTGGTCGGTCGGGCTGCGGGTGCCCGGTTCGACGCTCGCTGATGTCGACGCGGCGCTGGCCCGAGGCGAGATCATCCGATCCTGGCCGATGCGCGGCACCCTGCATCTGGTCCCGGCCGTGGATATCGGCTGGATGCTGCAGCTGACTGCTGCGCGGACATTGCGCTCGCTGGCCGCCCGGTACCGCGAACTAGGGCTCGACGACGCTGCCTTCGGGCGTGCCCGGGACATCGCGAGCGGGGTGCTCGAGGGTGGTCGAGCGGCGACTCGAGCGGAGCTCTTCAAAGCGTTCGAGGCGGCCGGGATCACCACTACCGGCCAGCGCGGGCCGCATCTGATCGGTCAGCTCCATCAGACCCGCCATCTGTGTCTGGGACCGATGCGGGGCAACGATCAGGCCGTCGTGCTACTCGAGGATTGGGTGCCGAACCCTCGCACCTTTGACCGAGATCAGGCGCTGGGGGAATTCGTCCGTCGGTACTTCGCCGGCCACGGCCCGGCGACGCTGCGCGACTTCATTTGGTGGACAAAGCTTTCGGTCCGTGATTCAGCAGTCGGGATGGCCATCGCCCGGGAGCACCTGGAAGAAGTCGTAGTCGATGGGACCAGCTACTGGATGGCGCCCGCTCCGCCGCGGCGAGCGTCGCGGCGGGTGCACGCCCTGCCCGGATTCGACGAGTTCCTGCTCGGCTACCAGGACCGCAGTGCCAGCCTCGCCGCCGAGCACGCGCCCGTCATCGTGCCCGGTAACAACGGGATGTTTCAGTCGACGATCGTCGTCGGTGGGCGAGTGGTGGGGATCTGGCGACGCAAGAAGACTCCGACCGGAGTCACGATCAGCCCGATGCCGTTCGAGGACATGTCCAAGCGCCAGCTGTCCGGGTTCCGGGCGGCCGCCGCCGCGTACGGGCGCTTCCTGCGGGTACCGCTGGCGGTGACAGCGCCATGAAAGGCAGTGCATGATTCCGGCGTCGTCGGTACGGCACCCCAGTTATGTCAAGTCGCTCCGCGGCTGAGTCACGGAGTTGGCTGAGCGCTTGGTGAGCGGTCCTGTGCGATTCAAGCTTGCCGTCCAATTGGCCGAAGTTGGAGATGTGGTCGATGACGCCACGACATCTTCGACCCGATCCCGCTGCTGGAACTGCGGGCGGCGGTCTATCCGATGAGCCGGCGGAAGCGGAGGGCAGCGTAGGGTCTCGGGCGGTTGTTTTGCGTCACCGTGACGAATAACGGGCGGCCACCATCGGCCGTCAGCGCGTCGGCCTCTCCATACCGCAAGTGCCGATAAGGGACATTATGTCCAGTACATCCTCCGTCAAGGTGACAGTATCCGGTTTGGCTTGGTCGAATTCTTCTTGGGTGTAGTTCTTACGGCCGAGCATGGCAACTCTTCATTGTCAGCGCATGACATCGCGTCGGCGAGGCGGTCGGGTGGCCGCCGAGTGGGCGTGGCGTCGACCGGATCAGCCCACACAGCCTGCTCCGAGACGTTGTGCCTCGGTCGAACCCGGTCAACAATGGGCCAACCCCTACCGAACGGAAGGCTGAACTCGATGCCCACCACACTCAATCCGTACCTCGGCTTCCGCGACACCGCCAAGCAGGCCATGGAGTTCTACCAGTCGATCTTCGGCGGGGATTTGACGCTGAGTACGTTCGCCGATTACCACGCCAGCGAGGACCCCGCCGAGCAAGGCAAGATCATGCACAGCATGCTGACGTCGCCGGACGGGCTGGTTCTGATGGGCGCCGACACCCCGAACAGCATGGACTACACGCCCGGCGACAGCTTCTCGGTCTCCCTCAGTGGTGATGATGAAGCTGAATTGACCGGCTACTGGAACAAGCTGTCTGACGGCGCGACCATCACCGCGCCCCTTAACAAGGCACCCTGGGGCGACAC
>JADGOY010000225.1 GCA_017882715.1 Nakamurella sp.
CGCCGGCCACCCGGGTTCGTCGTCAACTCCGTGACGGTGCCGGTGAGAGTTGGCTTCCTGCAACACCAACCGGCCGCTGTTGATGTCCGGTGTGGTAGGCAATGCTTGCTGGCATGAATGGAGACCTGCATCGTGCTGGTCGTGTCGTGCCCCCGAGCGGGCCGAACAGATCCTGCTGCCGGGCGACCTGACCTACCCGCAATGTCGAGGGGGTGCTGCGCCCGTTCGCAACGGCCGCACCCGCCGGCTGCGGCATCGGGGCCGACACCGTGACTGTGACGTCCATCGTCGACACTTGGTCTGGCCCGGGGGGCGCTAGCGAGGCGGACCGCAGCGCGGCCGCGAGGAACTGCCGGCACCGGCTACCAGGTTCGGACAACGCCGACTGGAGTTATCAATTCGCTATTGATTCGGGGTAGTACCGCACTCGAGTCGTTCGGTCAAGGTTTCAACCTGGGACGTCTTAGATGTCCGCGGGACGTCTTAGTCGTCCCTCTTCACCCCCTGGCGCATCGTCGTCGAAGTCGGGTCCAATCGAGGACATGACGCAGGCGAGGTCAACTCACTCACTTACCCCGCCCACGCCTGCACCCTCGGACAGCGGGCAGGGTCGCGTCGAAGATCGGCAGACCCGTGAATTTGACCGTGTCGTAACGGCGCGTCGCTCTCAGGCAAGTTACGAAAACTGTCAGGATTCGGGGCATGTCGCGCCAGAGAAAGCCCAAGCACCCGGGCGGCCGGCCCGCCGTATTCGGCCCCCGCCAGAATCTGATCGCCGTTCGCGTAGACGACCGCATGTACGACGAGCTGGAGACCCATGCCGAGGCGGCAGGTCTACCGCTCGCGCTGTACTGCATGCTGCGGCTGGCAGAACTGCACGACCTGGAGATCCCGGAGCGGGAACGCCAAGATCGTCAGCAGCAGCTTCCTCTCGGCGCGGCGTGACCGACGTGCGCGCACGTTCGCGGTGCACCCGGCGCTTGGGTGCACCGCGGCTCAGGAGCGCTTGATGCCCTAGATACAGCGAATCCCCCAACCGAGGCGAAGGTTTGGCCGCCAAACCTCGGATGAGGGATCCAACTGCTTCTTTGTGTGCGCGAACAGGACCTACCGGACCCGTACGTGCTCGGTGGTTTGCCCGGAGTGTTGGACAAACCGAACGAACATTTGGAGTGTAACCAGTGAGCGTCGCCGTAGACAGCGGCAACACCGAACGTCACCCGCGGGTGTCGCTCGGTCGGGTTGTCGATGCGCTCACGGCGGCCGCCGGGCCAGGCCGATCATCCGGCGGATGGGTCAAATTCCGTTGCCCTGTCGCCAGTCACGGCGATGGTTCAGGGGATCGGACGCCGTCGCTGGGCGTCCGGTACGACGCCGCCAAGTCTCGCACCCGAGTCGAATGCTTCACCGGATGTGACGACACCGCCGTGCTGGCCGCGGCCGGACTCACGATCGCGGACCTGTTCGACGAACCACCACCGAAGACGGGCCGCAAACGATCGGGCGGGAGCTCGAACGGTCTGGTCGACCTGGATCAGCGCCGCCAACCTGCTCCCCGTGGTGCCGCCAAGCCGCCCTCGCCAGCGCAGGCGACCAAGAAACGGGACGATCTGGGCCAGGTCGTCGCCCATTACGAGTACCAATCCGGGGACGGCCAACGGATTGGCAGGGTGCTCCGATACGAGCCGAAGGACTTCCGTCCCCAACGCTGGAATCCCGACACCCGGCGTTGGACGTTCGGCGGTTTCGCGGCGACGCTGTACCGGTTGCCGCAGGTCAAGGCGGCGATTGCCGCCGGCGAACCGATCTATCTGGTGGAGGGCGAGAAGGACGCCGACACCGCCAACCGGTACGGCGTGGTCGGCACCACCAACGCCTCCGGTGGTGGGCGGGGCAAGTTCCTGGCCGAGCACGCCGAGCAGCTCCGCGGCGCCCACGTCGTGGTGGTGGCCGACCGGGACAAGGCCGGCTACGAACACGCGCTGGAAGCGGTGGAGCGCCTGCACGCCGTCGCGGCCAGCACCCGGGTGGTGCGTGCCGCGGCGGGTAAGGATCTGACCGATCACGCCGACGCCGGACTGGACATCGACGGTCTGGAGGCGATCGATCCTGCCGCGGAGCTCGCCGCGCTGACCGGAGAGCCACCTCAGGTCGATGCGCCGGGGCGCTCTGCCGGTGGACCGCCGCCTCCGACGGGGGGAGGGGGCGGTTCGCGCAGCGATGACGACGGCGTCCCCAATCAGCTCCCCCGCTACCTGCACCGGCGTGGTGAAACCGTCCGCGTGAATGGTTCGGCGGACAAACCGACGTTCACCACGGTGTGGCGGTGCGAGGTCTCGGTGACCGCCGAGATCGTCAACGACAACGGTGACCCGAACGCGGATCCGCTGAGCGGCGGTTGGCAACTGAAGCTGCGCAGGCGTCGCCTGGACCTCGCCGGTGCCCCGGTGCGTGATGACGCCGGTGAGTTGGTGCATGACGAGGCGCACATCGTGCTGCCGGCGGACAAGATCCGTGACGGGTCGTGGCCCGAGCTGCTGCCCTGGGCCGGACTGATCCACGACTTCACTCCCGCGGGCAAGAGTCGTGCCCTGTCGGCTGCGACTTTGGTGCAGCCTTTCCCGGCCGAGATGCTCCGCCGCTACACGTCCACCGGGTGGCGGACGCTGCCGGACGGGCGGGACATGTTCGTGCACGCCGGCGGCGGTATCACCGCGGACGGTTCGATCCCGTTGGACGAGGTGGCGGTCACCGGCAAGCTGCGGGTCTTTGACATGCCGGCGCCGACGCAGGATCCGGTGGATCTGAAGATGGCGGTGCTGGAGGGGTTCCTGCCGCTGCTGGACCTGCCCGCGGCGGTGGTCGCGCCGCTGATCGGGTTCGCGTTCCGTGGGATCTTCGGGTCGCCTCGAGCCTCGATCCACCTGGTCGGTGACCCGGGCTCGGGGAAGACCGGCATCACCAGGGCCGCGGCGATGCACTGGTTCGCGCCGGCGATGCGGGAACACGGCAGAGGCGCCCGTAAGGAGGTGTTCTCCGGCGCGGACGAGGTCGGGGACAGCCTCAAGGGTCTGCTCGGGAAGCTGTACGAGGCGGCCGACATCCCGGTGTTGGTCGATGATTTCAAGGGTTCGAAGGCGACGGCTCGGTTGGGTCACCTGCAGTCGGCGATCTGGAACGGCGGTGACCGGACGCTGGGCACCCGCACCGGCGGCAGCCTGACCACCGGGGAGCCTCGGGCGGCGATCATCACCACCGGGGAGACCAGCACCACCGGTTCCTCCGCGACCCGGGCGCTGACCATCCGCGTCGGTACCCGCACGATCACCGACGATCCGGAGACGCTGTTCGGTGCGTTGGAGAAGCGGGCGTGCCGGCAGGCCCGCGGGCTGATCGGGGCGTCGTTCATCCAGTGGCTGGCCGGCCGGCGGAACGAGCTCACCGAATGGGTCGATCTGCTGGAGGAGGAGGGCGCCTACGTCGAGGCCTGGTCGAAGGTGTGTGCCTCGCTGGACCAGGAGCCGGGGATCCGGGGGCGGCTGTCCCGGGTGGCGATCGTGTGCACCACGGGGTGGGTGGCGTTGCTGTCGTGGCTGCGGCAGAGCGGGACCCTCACCGAGGACGAAGCCGACTTCTTCTGGGAGTGGGCGGTCGGCGGGATCGTCGCGCAGATCCACGAGCAGGACCCGTCGTCGACCGACGGCCCGCTGCACATGCTCGATCTGTTGCGTTCGGCGTTGCTGTCCGGGGTGTGTCACCTGTCCGATCAGCGGGGCGGGGTGCCGGAGGAGGTGCGGCACGCCACCAGCATGGACAGCGGGGTGCCCTACGGGTGGGCGCCGCGGACCTCGGTGACCGGGCCGTTGGCCGAGGGCACCTTCGGGCGTGACGAGGTGATCTGGCAGGCCCGTGGTGATCGGGTCGGGATCATCACCGACGACGAGGTGTGGTTGATGCCGCGGGCGGTGCTGGGGGTGGTCAGCTCGGTCGCCGGGAAGGCCGGTGAAACGTTCCCGCACACCTCGGTGAGCCTGGGGGCGGCGATGGCCGGCCGCGGGTGGATCAGCGCGAACGGCTCGGGTGATCGCAGCGCGAACCGGCGGATCTCGGCGGTGCAGCAGCGGGTCTGGGTGATGCCCCGCGCGGTGCTGGACGGGGAGGACGACGACACCGATGGCGACGATCCGAGCGGCCCGGTCGCGCCGTTCCCTGGTCCGTGGCGGCTGCCGGACTCCCCTGTCGGGACTTCCATCGCCCACGCGGACCGGGCCACCCCGGTCACGGACACGGTCGTTCCTGACCCTGGGCCGGCCGACCAGAATGACGCCACGCCGACTGACCCGGTGGTTCACGACGGCGTCGCCGAGCCTGTGGAGGTCGCCGAGCCGGCGGACCCTGAGCTGCCGCTCGAGGATGCGGTGACAAGCGCCCTCGCTGCTGCTGCCGCCCCGGTGGCTGTGGTGTCCGCTGCTCCCGGCCCGGTGACCGCCGCGCCCCGGACGGTCGTCGCGCAGACCCGCCGCCCGGACGAGCGGTGGTTGGCGGCCGGCGCCGTGATCACCGGCGACGAGGTGGTGCTCCCCGACGGGACCCGTGTGCACCTGGGCCCGGAGATCACTCACCTCGGGCAGCTGGCGGAGCTGGCGGCGGAGCTGCGGCTGGGTCACGGCGGCGGCAAGTACGTCCTGCCCTCCCCCGCCCAGCTGATGCTGACCACCCAGGGCATGGCCCGGTTCGGGATCACCGTCGACAGCGGCGTCGACGTCACGGACGCCGATGCTGCGTCGGACGCCGCCAGGCGCGGCGGAAAGGCCGCGACGGCGGCCGCGGTCGCCGCCGGGTGGAATCTGTCCCAGGACAACCAGCTGCGGGTGTGGACCAGGGTGTGGCGGGCCAAGACCGACGACCGGCCGTCGGTCAGCGTCCAGATCGTGCTGGTGCCGCTGATGGGTGCCTTCGACGACTCGAAGGCGTTGACCGCCGACGAACCGCCGGCGGATGTGCTGGCTCGGCGGATCCAGTTGGTCGCCGATGCCCTGGGCGTGACCTGGATGGCCGGCGGTGGATCCACCGGGTTGACGTTGCTGCGCCAGCTGCGATCGCCCCGGGCGACGTCCGGTCGGGCGCCGCTCGCGGCCACCGAGTACGTCGCTCCCCCACCGCCGATGCTGCGTGACCCCGGCCGGGTGCCGAACACGGCGATCCTGTGGTGCCGGCGCGCCGACAGCGGCGAGGGCCAACGAGGATGGATCCACGCCTACGACGCCAACGCCATGTACCTGGCCGCTCAGGGCGCCACCGAGGTCGGTGTCGGAGCACCGGAGTATCACCGTGACGGGACACCGTTCAACCCGAAGATCGCCGGGCTGTGGCGGATCAAACCGGGGGACGCCGACGACTGGCGGCTACCGGACATCACCCGACCCGCGGGGCAGCTTCCCGGCACCACCGGCTGGTACCCGACGCCGGTGATCCGTTACCTGACCGAGGAACTCGGCCAGCAACCGGAGATCCTGGAGGCCTACACCTGGCCGGGTACGACGCGGCGCTACTTCGACCAGTGGTATCAGGTCGTCAGGGACGCACGGACGACGATGATGACCGCGGCCGCCGCCGGCGACAGTGACGCCGCTGTGGTGTTGCGGGCCGTCAAGGAGGTTTACAAGCGGACCGTCGGGCGGCTGGCCAGGGTCGATGACGGCAAGGCCAAGAGTCCGCTGTACCGGCCGGACTGGCGGCTGGCGATCGTGTCGACCGCGAACGTCAACCTGCTGCGCAAACTCCGGCGGGCCGGGGAACAGACCGACAGCTGGCCGGTGGCGATCTCCACCGACGAGGTGTTCTACCTGTCCGACGA
>JADGOY010000226.1 GCA_017882715.1 Nakamurella sp.
GGTCATCAGGTTGCCCACCACCGCGAACAGGTCGGCGTTGCCGGCCCGCTCGCCGTAGCCGTTGGCGGTGCACTGCACGTGGGTGGCGCCGGCCTGCACGGCGGCCACGGTGTTCGCGACCGCGCAACTGGTGTCGTCCTGACAGTGGATGCCAAGCCGGAAGCCCGTGCGCTCGCGCACCTCGGTGACGATCCGCTCCACCCACATCGGCAACATGCCGCCATTGGTGTCGCACAGCACGACGACGTCGGCGCCGGCGGTGACGGCGGCCTCCGCGACCCGCAGTCCGTAGTCGCGATCGGCGTGGTAGCCGTCGAAGAAGTGCTCGCAGTCCAGGAACACCCTCCGGCCGTGCTCGACCAGGAACACGACGGTGTCGGAGACCATGTCCAGGTTCTCCGCCTGGGTGGTGCGCAGGGCACGTTCCACATGCCTGACGTCGGACTTGGCCACCAGGGTGATCACCGGGGCTCCGGACTCCAGCAACGCCTGGACCTGCGGGTCCTGCGACGCGCGCATCCCCGCCTTTCGGGTCGCACCGAACGCCACCAGGGAGGCGGTCCGCAGCGCCAGCTCGCCCGCCCGGGCACGCGCGAAGAACTCGGTGTCCTTGGGCATTGCGCCGGGCCAGCCGCCCTCGATGAATCCGACGCCCAGGTCGTCCAGCAGGGTGGCCACCGCGATCTTGTCGGCCACCGAATATGTGATGCCTTCGCGTTGGGCGCCGTCGCGCAAAGTCGTGTCGAACACGTGGAAGGCATCGCCGAGCGGCGACCGGCGGGGCGCCGGGGACGCCTCGATGCCGGATCCCCGGACAGCGGTGGAAACGGTTGGCCTGGCACCGGGGGTGGTGGGGGTGGGGGTGGGGGTGGGCACGCGGGTAGGCACAGTCATACCGATCAGCTAGAAGCGAGCGCGGCCAATCGGTCGCCGATCTGTGAGGTCTTGGCCACCGAACCACTCTGCCGGGTAGCCAGGTCGAACGCGACCGCGGCTTCCACCCGGCGGGCGGCCTCCGGCAGCCCCAGGTGGTCGAGCAACAGCGCCACCGACAGCACGGTGGCGGTCGGGTCAGCCGCACCGGTGCCGGCGATGTCCGGAGCGGAACCGTGCACCGGCTCGAACATGCTGGGGTTGGCTCGGGAGACGTCGAGGTTTCCCGATGCGGCCAGCCCGATGCCTCCGGACACCGCGGCCGCCAGGTCGGTGAAGATATCGCCGAACAGGTTGTCGGTGACCACCACGTCGAAGCGGCCGGGGTCGGTGACCAAGTGGATCATCGCGGCATCGACGTGCGAATACGCGACGCTGACGTCCGGGTATTCCATCGACAGTTCCTCGACCACCCGGCTCCACAGCTGCCCGGCGTGCGTCAGCACATTGGTCTTGTGCACCAGGGTGAGGTGCTTGCGCGGCCGCCTGGCAGCCCGCTCGAACGCGTCCCGCACCACCCGCTCCACACCGAAGTAGGTGTTGATCGACACCTCGGTGGCGATCTCGTGCACGGTGTCCTTGCGCAGCAGGCCGCCGTTGCCTGTGTAAGGCCCTTCGGTACCTTCCCGCAGCACCAACAGATCGATCGCCTTGTCGCCGGCCAGCGGGCCGGGCACACCGGGGTACAACCGGGCAGGGCGCAGGTTCACGGCATGGTCGAGTTCGAACCTCAGCCGGAGCAGCAGCCCGCGCTCGAGGATCCCCGACGGTACAGTCGGGTCGCCGACCGCACCGAGCAGGATCGCGTCGTGGTCGCGAAGTTCGCGGAGCACCGAGTCGGGCAGCAGCTCGCCCGTGCGATGCCAGCGCGCCGCGCCGAGGTCGTATTCGTCGATCGCGACGCCCGGGACCACTCCCTGCAGGACCTTGAGCCCCTCGCCCACGACCTCGGGTCCGATGCCATCGCCTGGGATGACCGCGAGCTTCATTCCTGCACCTCTCTGTCCCGCTGCCGCGGGGCCGGCCCGGTTCGGACCACTGTCTCCTGGTCGCGGCCCACGTCGGGCCGCGCCGCGCGCTCTGGGCCGTTGGCGTCTTGCGCACGCCGCCGTCATGGATGATCAGATGCTCGCTCCGACCACCATGCCCGGGCAAGGGTACCCGGCAGGACAGTGCGAACTGGCGCTGGACACCACGGTCGTCACCGCAATGGAGTATCGGCCGGTGACCTCATCGAGCGGCTGAGCTGGCCGATGACCCCGGGTTCCCGGTGCTGCGCACGGGCGGAACGGCCGGGATCAACGCCATCGCGAACCGGGATCAGCTCTCCGGGATGGCTCGGATCGCGCTCGCATCGACCGTGTCGCCGATCCGGTCCAGCAGCTCCGGATCCGGGACCCCGTCCACCCGCAGCACCATGATGGCGGCCCGGCCGCCCAGTTCCTGCGAGATCTGCGCGGCCTCGATGTTGACCTGAGCCGATCCGAGCAGGGCCCCGACAGTGCCCATGACGCCCGGACGATCGGCGTAAGCAACGACCAGCAGGTTGCCCTCCGCACGCAGATCGAAGTGGCGGGAGTTGATCTCGATCAGCTTGGCGACCTGGTTCTGGCCGGACAAGGTTCCCGAGACGGTGCGGGAGGCACCATCGGGCATGGCCGCCCGCAGGGTGACCGAGGATCGGTAGTCGCCGGTATCCTCGGTCGACGTGCCGGACAGGGTCAACCCGTGCTCCGCCGCGAGCGCCGGAGCGTTGACGAAGGTGACCGCCTCGGTGATCACATTGCCGAAGATCCCGCGGACCGCGGCCAGTTGCAGGATCGACGCGTCCTCGGCGGCAAGATCGCCGCGCACCTCGACCACCACGTCGCTGGGCACCCCGCCGGCGACCGCGGTGAGGATGGTGCCCAACCGGGAGACCAGCGGAATCCACGGCCGAAGCTCGTCGGAGACCGGCCCGGCGGCCTGCACGTTCACCGCATCGGGGACGAAATCGCCGCGCAGCGCCAACTTCACCGATCGGGCGACGGCGGTGCCGGCCTTGTCCTGCGCCTCGGACGTCGAGGCACCCAGGTGGGGGGTCAGCACGGTGTTCGGCGCCGAACGCAGCGGGTTGTCGGGCGCGAGCGGTTCCGTGGAGTAGACATCGATCCCCGCGCCGGCGACCCGGCCTTCGGTCAGCGCGTCGGCCAGCGCCTGCTCGTCGATCAATCCGCCACGGGCGGCGTTGACGATCAGCACGCCTGGCTTGACGGTGGCCAGTTCCGCCGCACCGATGAGGCCCAGGGTCTCGGGATTCCGCGGCAGATGGATGGAGATCACGTCCGAGGTGGCCAGCAGCGTCGGCAGGTCCACCAACCGAACGCCCAGCGCCGCGGCCCGAGCGGGCTGCAGGTACGGGTCGTAGGCGATGACTGTGGTGCCGAACGCGGCCACCCTGGCGGCGAACAGCTGCCCGATCCGGCCCAGCCCGACCACTCCGACGGTTTTGTCGGCCAGTTCCACGCCGGTGAAGCGGCTGCGCTTCCACTCGCCCGCGCGCAGCGAGGCGTCCGCGGCGGGGATCTTGCGCGCAACGGCCAGCAGCAGTGCCAAGGCGTGTTCGGCGGCGGTGATGATGTTCGACTGCGGCGCGTTCACCACCAGCACACCCTTGGCCGTGGCGGCAGGCACGTCCACGTTGTCCAGACCGATGCCTGCTCTGGCCACCACCTTGAGGTTGGGGGCGGCGGCGAGCGCCTCGGCGTCCACCTTGGTCGCCGATCGGATCAGGATCGCGTCGGCCTCTTCTAGCGCGGGCAGCAGGGCGCCACGATCCGCTCCGTCGACATTCCGGATCTCGAACTCGGTCCCGAGGACGTCGAGCGAGGATTGGGCAAGTTGTTCGGCGATCAGCACCACGGGCTTGGGCACAGCAGTTCATCTCCGTCGGTTGGTGGTGGGGGCTGTACACCCCCCGTGAATCTCATCCGGTCCCAGTGGCGTCCTGCCAACCGCCTGACCGCCGGACAATGCTATCCGCACAAACGCGGTCTCCCCACGGTCGCCGCCACCACTAGGGTGAGCGCCAGTTGCAGGAACCCACATCGCGAACGGACGCTCCATGACCAACCCCGCCGATCAGCCGGATGGCACGTACCACCCCAACCAGGGCTGGCCAACCACCCCCGGCTTCAACGCACCGAACCCGGCCTGGCCGGCGGGCGGACAGGCCCCGACGGCGGGATACGGCTACCCCGGACCCGCGCCCCAGCCGCAGTACCCCGGGTATTTCGCGCAACCTCCTGGCTATCCGTATCCGCCAAACGTCGGTGGCCAGTACGCGGGGTACCCGCCGCAGAGTTTCCCGGCAACGCCGCGGCGTCCCGCGGCGCTCACCGCCGGGGCCGCGCTGTCGTTCCTGACCGGTGCGACCTTGGGGGTCGCCGGTGCGCTCCTCCTGACCGTCGCGGCCGCAGCCAGTTCGGCCCGCTCCAGTCTGAGCTCGACGTTCGGCTCGACGCTGGACAATACCTACTCCGACATCGCCACCCGAGGGCTGGCCACCCTCGCAATCATCGCGGTCATCCTGCTGGTCATTGCGTTCACGCTCTTCTGGGGCGGGATCGACGCTGCGCTGGCCCGCAGCACCGCAATGGCGATCACCGGCAACGTCATCGCCGCACTGTTGACGTTCATCGTGGTGATTCTGACTACCGCCTGGCTGCTGGTGTGGCTGGTGATCCCCGTCGTTGCGGTTATCGCGCTGGTCCAAGGGTCGGTGCGGACGTACATCGCCGGTCGGGCACTCGCCGGCTGAGCGGCCCGCCCGGCGCCATCGAATGGGCCGCCGCGGGCCAGCGGCAGGGCCACCCGACCGCCCTGCGCTCAGCCTCTGGCAGCGCTCAGCCCCGGGCCGCGGTGCCTTCGTAGTCGTCCGCCACTGCCACCCAGCTCATCAGCGGACGCAGCTTGCGACCGGTGTCCTCGATGGGGTGCCGTTCCTGCTCGGCCCTGAACTTCTTGAACTCCGGAGCGCCGGCGTCCTGGTCGGCGATGAAACGCGCCGCGAAGCTGCCGTCCTTGATGTCGGCGAGAACGCCCTGCATGTTCTCGGCGACATGATCATCGATAACCCGCGGACCCGACACATAATCCCCGTACTCGGCGGTGTCGGAGACCGACCAGCGCTGCTTGGCGATGCCACCCTCGTACATCAGGTCGACGATCAGCTTCAGCTCGTGCAGGCACTCGAAGTAGGCGATCTCCGGCTGGTAACCGGCGTTGACCAGGGTCTCGAAGCCGAGCTGCACCAGCCGCGACATGCCGCCGCACAGCACGGCCTGCTCACCGAACAGGTCGGTCTCGGTCTCCTCCGGGAACGTGGTCTTGATGACGCCCGCCCGCGTCCCGCCGATCGCCCGGGCGTAGGACAGCGCGAGTGCCTGCGCGCCGCCCGTCGCGTCCTGCTCCACCGCGATCAGGCAGGGCACGCCCTTGCCGTCGACGAACTCGCGGCGCACCAGGTGGCCCGGCCCCTTCGGCGCGATCATGATGACGTCGACATCGCCCGGAGGCTTGATGTAGCCGAACCGGATGTTGAAGCCGTGGCCGAAGGCCAGCGCCTTCCCAGCGGTCAGGTTCGGTTCGATCGACTCGGCATAGACGTGCCGCTGCACGTGGTCGGGGGTCAGGATCATGATGAGATCGGCCTCCGCCGCGGCTTCGGCGGGCGTGACCACCCGCAGGCCCTGATCCGATGCCTTCCCGCGCGACTTGGATCCTTCGGGCAACCCGACCCGGACGTCGACGCCGGAGTCGCGCAGGCTCAGCGCGTGCGCGTGGCCCTGCGAGCCGTACCCGATGACGGCGACCTTGCGCCCCTGGATGATCGACAGATCGGCGTCGTCGTCGTAGAAGATCTCCGCGGCCATGAACTCCTGC
>JADGOY010000227.1 GCA_017882715.1 Nakamurella sp.
CCTGCCCGACCACACCATCGACATCCACTTGACGGGCACGGCCGGGCAGTCCCTCGGCGCGTTCCTGCCGCGCGGGATCTCCATCACGCTGGTCGGTGACGCCAACGACTACGTCGGCAAGGGCCTGTCCGGAGGACGGATCATCGTCCGGCCGGACGAGAACTCGCCGTCCCAGGCGCCCGGCGTCAAGACCCAGGTCATCGCCGGGAACACCATCGGGTACGGCGCCACCGACGGCGAGATGTATCTGCGCGGCCGGGTGGGCGAGCGGTTCGCGGTTCGCAATTCGGGCGCGCTGATGGTCACCGAGGGCACCGGCGATCACGCCCTGGAGTACATGACCGGCGGTCGGGTCGTCATCCTGGGCCGCACCGGGCGCAACGCCGGGGCCGGGATGAGCGGTGGCGTCGGCTACCTGCTCGATCCCGAACCGGCGAAGGTCAACCCGGAGTTGGTCGATCTGGAGCCGTTGGACGCCGACGAGGTGCTCTGGCTCGGCGAGGTGATCAGCTCGCACGCCAAGCTCACCGGATCCACCGTGGCCGCCGCCCTGCTCGCCGACTGGCCGGTCGCGGCGGTCCGCTTCTCGCGGGTGATGCCGCGCGACTACCGCCGGGTGCTGTCCCTGAGAGCGGAAGCGGCAGCTCGTGGTATCGATGCCGACGAGATGATCATGGAGGCCAGCCATGGCTGATCCGAGTGGCTTCTTGAAATACGGCCGGCAGGGGCCGCCGCGCCGGCCGATCCCGTTGCGGCTCAAGGACTGGAACGAGGTCTACGAGCCGTTCGACGAGCAGGACACCCGGATCCAGGCGGCCAGGTGCATGGACTGCGGGATCCCGTTCTGTCACCAGGGTTGCCCGCTGGGCAACATCATCCCGGAGTGGAACGACCTGGTCCGCACCGGTAAGTGGGCGGAGGCATCGGACCGGTTGCACGCCACCAACAACTTCCCGGAGTTCACCGGGCGGTTGTGTCCCGCGCCGTGCGAGGCGGCCTGCGTGTTGGGTATCGGCGACGATCCGGTGTCCATCAAGCTGGTCGAGCAGCAGATCGCCGACTACGCCATCGGACACGGCTTCGGTTTGACCCCGCGCCCGGCGGAGCTGTTCACCGGCCGGTCGGTCGCGGTGATCGGCTCCGGGCCGGCCGGACTGGCCGCCGCGCAGCAGCTGGCCAGGGCCGGGCATGCGGTCACCGTGTTCGAACGGGACCAGCGCATCGGAGGGCTGATGCGCTACGGCATCCCCGAGTTCAAGATGGACCGTGCGGTGCTCGACCGGCGGCTGGCGCAGATGGAGGCCGAGGGTGTCACGTTCGTCGCCGGCTGCAACGTCGGTGTCGACCTCACCGTGGAGCGGCTGCAGGGTGACTTCGACGCCGTCGTCATCGCGACCGGGTCGACCGTCCCGCGCGAGTTGACCGTGGACGGCCGGCACCTGGACGGCGTGCACCTTGCGATGGACTACCTGGTGCAGCAGAACCAGGTGTGCGAGGGCACCCGGGGGGCCGTCGACATCTCCGCCGAGGGCAAGCGGGTGATCATCATCGGCGGCGGCGACACCGGCGCCGACTGCTACGGCACCGCGCTGCGGCAGAACGCCGCTTCGGTCACCCAGCTGGACATCCACATCATGCCGCCGGCCACCCGTGATCCGTCCACCCCGTGGCCGACCTACCCGCTGATGCTGCGGATCTCCGCCGCCCACGAAGAGGGTGGCGAGCGGGTCTTCGGCGTCAACTCCACCGCGATCGAGGGCGAGGACGGTCAGGTGACCGGCCTGCACCTGGTGGAGGGCCAGCGGATCCCGGGGGGGTTCATCCCCACGGAGGGCACCGATTTCCACCTCGACGCGGACATGATCCTGATCGCGCTGGGCTTCGTCGGCCCGGATCGCCCCGGTCTGCTCGACGGGCTGGGCGTCCAGCTCTCGCCGCGCGGCACGATCGTCCGCGACGCCGAGTACATGACCAGCGTGTCCGGTGTGTTCGTCGCCGGTGACGCCGGTCGCGGTCAGTCACTGATCGTCTGGGCGATCGCCGAGGGCCGCTCCGCTGCTGCCGGGGTCGACGCGTACCTGGCCGGTTCGTCGTTCCTGCCGGACCCGCTGGAGCCTACTGCGGTCGCCCTTCGCTGAGCGCCGCCGCGCGACCAATTCGTGCACTGCCGCAACGGATCTCGTGGTTTCCGCAGCCGGCCTCCCGGGTGCGGGAACATGACCGTGCCGGCCCTGCCGACCACCGCGCGAGGTCGATTCGGCCACTGTCCGCGATCGATTCGGCCACTGCCGGTGTCAGGGTTTCGCCCACCGCCATGCCGCTTCCGACGGGCCGGCGAGACCTGTGCGCCCAGCAGCGGTAATCGGTTCAGACACGCTAGGGTAACCGCCATGAGGCGCGCGAAGATCGTTTGCACGATGGGCCCGGCGACCTCCTCCGAGGAGGGAATCGCCGCGCTGCTGGACGCGGGCATGAACGTCGCACGGTTGAACTTCTCGCACGGCGACTACTCCGACCACGAGGAGATCTACAAGCGGCTACGGGCCGCCGCGAGGTCCGCGGACAAGTCGCTGGCCATCCTCGCCGACCTGCAGGGCCCGAAGATCCGGCTCGGACGGTTCGAGAACGGCCCGCACCAGTGGCCCACCGGCGAGCAGGTGACCATCACCGTCGACGACATCGTCGGCAGCAGGGATCGGGTGTCCACCACCTATCGCGGCCTGGCCCAGGACGCCCGGCCGGGTGATCGACTGCTCATCGATGACGGCAAGGTCGGGCTGGTCGTCACCCAGGTCCGTGGCAGCGACGTGATGTGCTCGGTCAGCGAGGGTGGCCCGGTCTCCAACAACAAGGGCATCTCGCTGCCCGGGATGAACGTATCCGTGCCGGCGATGTCCGAGAAGGACATCGCGGACCTGAAGTTCGCCCTGTCGCTCGGCGTCGACCTGGTGGCCCTGTCGTTCGTGCGGTCGCCCAGCGACGTCGAGCTGGTGCATCAGGTGATGGACGACGTGGGCATCCACCGCCTGCCGGTCATCGCCAAGCTCGAAAAGCCAGAGGCCATCGCCAATCTCGAGGCGATCGTGCTGGCCTTCGACGGGGTGATGGTGGCCCGCGGTGACCTCGGCGTCGAATTGCCGCTGGAGCAGGTGCCGCTGGTGCAGAAGCGGGCCGTGCAGATCGCCAGGGAGAACGCCAAACCGGTGATCGTCGCCACCCAGATGCTGGACTCGATGATCGAATACTCGCGGCCGACCCGCGCCGAGGCCTCGGATGTGGCCAACGCCGTGCTGGACGGCGCCGACGCGGTGATGCTGTCCGGTGAGACATCGGTCGGCAAGTACCCGATCATCGCGGTGCGCACCATGGCCAAGATCATCGAGGCGGTGGAGGACGAGTCGGTGACGGTGCCGCCGCTGACCCACGTGCCCCGCACCCGGCGCGGCGTGCTGTCGTACGCGGCGCGGGACATCGGCGAGCGACTGGACGCCAAGGCGCTGGTCGCGTTCACCTACAGCGGGGACACCGTTCGCCGGCTGGCCCGGCTGCACACCCCGCTCCCGTTGCTGGCGTTCACGCCTCTGGAGGCGACCCGCAATCAGCTGGCGCTGACCTGGGGGGTGAGGACCTTCGTGGTGCCCGCGGTGGACGACACGGACGAGATGATCGAGCAGGTCGATCACGCCATGCTGCGGATCCCCGGGTACCAGCCGGGCGACACCGTGGTCATCGTCGCGGGCGCGCCGCCGAACCAGACCGGATCGACCAACCTGATCCGGGTGCACCGGCTGAGCCACGACGACTGAGCCGGCGGGGTCGGTGTCAGGCGCCGGCGAGGTATCCGACTCGCCGGAAGTTGTCCCACACGAGCCAGGGCTGCGCTGCGGCACTGACGACAGACTGGGCTGCGTGACTTTCCGGGCAAACGTAAGCGCGTTCGTGCTCTCGAGCCGGCGATGTCGTCGCGATCGGTGAGCGATGGAGGTCTCGCGCGTGCTCGGCGCGACCGGCCGTTTGTGCCGCTCCGGGTTGTGCCGCGCCCGGATGTGCCGCGCCCGGATGTGCCGCGCCCGGATGTGCTGCGCCCGGATGTGCTGCGCCCGGTTGTGCCGCGCCCTGCGACCGCGCCTGCCCGGGCGCGCCGCGCGCCGCTCGGATCTGCCGTCAACCAGAAAGGCGCATGATGCCGATCGTCGAAATCACCCTCGCCGGGGGCCGTCCCCCGGAGAAGCTGCGTGCGCTGATCACCGCGGTGACGAACGCGGTGTGCGAGAGCATCGCGGCGCCCAAGGCAAACGTCCGGGTCGTGATCCGCGAGGTGTTTCGACGACTTCCTGCAAGCCGAGGTCGCCGACACCGGCAAGCCGCACAGCCTGGCGTCACATGTGGACATCCCGCGCGGCGCCGCGAACTTCAAGATCTTCGCCGACACCATCAAGAACGCGGCCACCGAGTCATTCGAGATGGCCACCCCCGACGGGATGACGGCGCGCAGCTACACCGTCCGCTCGCCCGTGGGGTGATCGCGGTGGTCTGCCCGTGGAACCTGCCGCTGCTGCTGATGACTTGGAAGGTCGGCCCTGCGCGCTGGCCTGCAACACGGTGGTCGTCAAGCCGTCGGAAGAGACAGAGCACTGCCACGCTGCTCGGGGAGGTGATGAACAAGGTCGGTGTGCCCAAGGGCGTGTACAACGTGGTGCACGGCTTCGGTCCCGACTCGGCGGGAGCGTTCCTGACCAGCCACCCCGGCGTCAACGGGATCACGTTCACCGGTCAGACGGGCACCGGAACCGCGATCATGAAGGCCGGCGCCGAAGGCATCCGCCCGGTGTCGCTGGAACTCGGCGGCAAGAACGCTGCGCTGGTCTTCGCCGACTGCGACCTCGACGTCGCGGTGAACACCGTCACCCGCTCGGCGTTCGAGAACTGCGGCCAGGTGTGCCTTGGCACCGAACGGGTCTACGTCGAGAGGCCCGTCTTCGACAAGTTCGTCACAGCGCTGAAGGCCAAGGCCGAGGGCATGACGCCCGGGCGGCCCGACGACCCGGCGACCAAGGGCCGCTGGTCAGCAAGGAACATCAGGACAAGGTGCTGTCCTACCACCAGAAAGCGAAAGGCGAAGGCGCGACGATCGTCTTCGGCGGCGGGATCCCGGACATGCTGGAGGAGCTGAAGGACGGCTGCTGGGTGCAACCCACCATCTGGACCGGCCTACCAGAGACCGCGACGGTGATCCAGGAGGAGATCTTCGGGCCGTGCCTGCGCATCGCCCCCTTCGACACCGAGCAGGAGGCGGTGGCGATGGCGAACGACACGAATACGGTCTGGCGACGTCGATCTACACCCAGGACATCAACCGGGCGAGCCGGTTGGCGACCAAGATCGAGGTCGGGTTGTGCTGGATCAACAGCTGGTTCCTGCGCGACCTGCGGACCGCGTTCGGCGGCTCGCTGGACATGGGGCCGTCGAAGCTCGATCCATGTCCCCGAGGGGTGTTGGCGACCCCGCCGCCCGTCGCGGACTTCCCCGACGGCCCGGGCCGGTCGACTCCGTCCCGGGCCGTCAAGAACGCGGCTCGACCGGGTGAGCGCGGCCGGGCGCGGGAACTGCCGGCCGAGGTCGGCCGCGCCCCCAGGTGGCTTCGGGGTGATGACGTCGGTGGCGCCCGGTCGCCGTTGCCGTTCGATGCCGTAGACGATCGGCAGGTGTTCGGCTTGTGCTTGGGTGCGGGCGAGGAGGGCACGGTCGCGTCCGCGCGGGTCGACCAGGGTGATGGTGGTGCCCGTGGTGCGCTGCGCAGCGTCGGTGAGGGTTC
>JADGOY010000228.1 GCA_017882715.1 Nakamurella sp.
GGTCGGCGTGCCGGGGTACCACATCGAGGACCAGAAGCCGGGCGCCAAGAAGTGCGGGCACCAGGGCGGCAAGGTGCTGGTGTCCGAGGACGAGCAGGTCAAGCGGCTGAGCGCCGCGCGCTTCCAGCTCGACATCATGGGTGTGCCCGGCATCATCGTGGCCCGCACCGACGCCGAGGCGGCCAACCTGCTGGACGGCTGTGGGGACGAGCGGGACCAGCCCTTCGTGCTGGGCGTGACCAACAGCTCGGTGCCCTCGTACAAGGCGGCCTACCTGGCGCTCATGCGGCGGCTCCACCGGGCTGGCGTGGAGGACATCAACGGGTACCTGCTCTACGCCATGTCCGAGGACCAGTACGTCGAGGCCGACGCCTGGCTCGAGCAGGTGGGCATTGCGGCGGTCATCGACCAGACGGCGGCCGGGTTCTCCTCCAACTGGGCGTCCCCCGAGGCGGCGCTGGACACCGTGGCCGACCGCTTCCTCGAGGCCTGGCAGGCCGAGGCGGGCCTGAAGACCCTGGGCGCGGCAGTGGCCGAGGTGATGGCCTTCCGAGCCGACGAGGACTCCCCGCTCGAGATGACCATCGACGAGTGGCACTCGTTCGCCCGGACCGCGTCGTGGTACACCGCCCGAGAAAAGGCTGCCGTGATGGGGCTCGAGGTCACTTGGGACCCGGAGCTGGCCAAGACGCCCGAGGGCTACTACCAGATTCAGGGCGGCGTCCCCTACGCGATCGTCAAGTCCCTGGCCGCGGCGCCGTTCGCGGACCTGCTCTGGATGGAAACCAAGACGGCCGAGCTCTCCGACGCCCGCCAGTTCGCCGAGGCCATCCACGCCGTCTTCCCGGACAAGATGCTGGCCTACAACCTGTCGCCCTCGTTCAACTGGGACACCACCGGGATGAGCGAGAACGAGATGCGCCAGTTCCCGGTCGAGCTCGGGAAGATGGGCTTCGTGTTCAACTTCATCACCTACGGCGGCCACCAGATCGACGGTCTTGCGGCAGAGGAGTTCACCACCTCTCTGCGTGAGGACGGCATGCTGGCCCTCGCCCGACTCCAGCGAAAGTTCCGGCTGGTGGAGTCGCCCTACCGCACCCCGCAGACCCTGGTCGGTGGGCCCCGGGCCGACGCCGCGCTGATGGCCACGTCGGGCCAGACGGCCACCACCAAGGCCATGGGCGAGGGCTCGACCCAGTCTCAGCACCTGGTCCAGACCGAGGTGCCGCCGAAGCTGCTGACCGGGTGGCTCACGACCTGGGCCGAATATCACGGCGTAGCCGGGCCGCTGCGCGCCTCGCTGCGCCCGCACTCCGGCGGGTCGGAGCTGCTCGAGCTGAGCGTCCGCGGGCCGTCCGACGAGAAACTGGCCAATGTGATCTTCGCGACGATCCACGACCGGCGTGGCCGGTCGATCCTGTCGGTGCGCGACCAGAACACCTTCGACACCTCGGTGCGCCGCAAGCGCCTCATGACGCTGCTGCACCTGTTCCTGATCCACCGCTACAAGGCCGTGGCGATCCATTACGTCACGCCGACCGAGGACAACCACCGCCTGTGCGAGAGCCTGCAGCGGCTCGGCATCTTCGAGAGCACCTACGACGAGGTGGGGCAGATCATCGTCGCCAACGTCAACGGCGCCGTCGTCAAGGACTTGGTCCAGCCCACCAGCAACACGCGGGAGAGTCTCATCAACAAGAACTGAACCGGCGCGGCGGGCCACACGCTTCCCACCGTGGCTCGGGCCACACGCTTCCCACCGTGGCTCGGCTCCGACCCAACGCGCGTTGCGGCGGGTCCGGCACGCAGCCGCCGGGCGTTCACGTCGCCTTCCACGTGGACGGGGATGGCTCGACCCAGGACTGTGGCGTCCCACCCGGTGCCGGCGGCCATGATCGAGCACGTGCATCCGGGCGACAGCGCCCCCCGCGCAGTTATCGCTACACCTCGGGCAACCACGCCTCCAGCATGGACTGCGCCTGGTCGATCACGTCGGGGCCCCAAACGAAACACTCGTGCAGCGGACTGCCCGCCGGCCGGGCGAACTCCACGACGAACTCGGGGGTCAACGGGCCGAGGACCAGATGCAGCGTCCGGATGACAGCCCGCCATTTCGGCATCTGCATGTCGTCGTGCGCCTCGAGTACGGCCTGGTCGTCGTCGTCCGTCCAGCAGTGCGAAGCATCGTCGTTCATGGTGTCGCCTCCTTCGCCCGCCTGACGGTGCCGCTCGTCCCACGAGCACCCGGAAGAATGTGGCCCAGGACGGCCCGGCCTTGATCGCCAACGTCTCCAGCGCGGGCCGCCCGGCGAGCTTGTCGGTGTCCGCCCGGACGAGCAGCTCGTCCAATTCCTCGCGGGCCGCCGCCTTCTCTTGCTGCCGCCCGCAACCGCTATCCGGAGGCGAGTCGGCCTCGAACTCGGCTTTGGCCGCCGCGACCATGTCTGCGCTGCGTAGTCTCGTCGCCACTTCACTTGTACCGGCCTGAGTGGCTCAGTCGCAACTGAGCCATCCGGAGCCCCGGGTCGCGTGAGGGCGGCCTCGCCTGCGGGGCTGCATTTCGGGGGGGTCAACAAAGGTGGAGGGCATCTCGAGGAGGAGGCAGGCGCCGCGGCGCCTCCGTCCGAGATCATTCGCTCGGCGCGGTGTCGAAGATCGCCGAGTGGGGTGGTCCTGCGATCTGCGCGACGCCGCGGCCGTCTCCCTGTTCGTTGCGAACGACGCCATCTTCTCAAGCGAGAACGCGTACATCAGACTGGGATGCACCTAACCGAGCAAGGGTCGGGACGGGAGTCTCCGTGTCATTGATGGGATCGATACGTTCGGTGCTCAGCCGTTGGTGACCGTGACGTCGTCGAGGTACATCCAGCTGTCGTCGGAGGGATTAGGTCCGTCGAGGTGGACGTTGAACCAAAGCGTGACCGTCTGGCCCTTGAACGCCGTCAGGTCAGCGGTGGCGTGGGTCCAGATTCCCTTGTTGTTGTTGAGCTTGAACACACTCGACAGAGTGGTCCCGTTGCTGTTCCGTACCTGCCCTTCCATCCAGTCGTGCCGGCAGATTGTCGTACCGCCGCAGGTGCGGTCGGTGGTGTGTGGCTGGTACCAGAAGGACAGGGTGGATGTCCCTCCGGCGGGAACGGTGACTGTCTGCGAGAGCGTGCTGTCACCGAGCGGCTCCCGGCCACTGGTTACTCCCAGCAGGGCCGAACCGGCGCCGCTGTGTGCCCGGGTCGCCGGCTTCGGAGCGATCGCACCGCTCGTGGTCCAGGAAGTGAGCGCCGATTCGAAACCGCCGTCAGAAACCAAAGACGTCGCCGTCGCCGTTGGGGTGACGGCGGGCGACGAGGCCGCGGACGCGGCGGATGTTCCGATGGCGTTGGCAGCGGTGACCGTGAACGTGTACGCGGTGCCGTTGACCAGCCCGGTGATCGTGGCAACCGGTGCCGGAGGCGTCCCGGTGACTGTGACGGGGGTCTGGGCCACCGGGCCCGCATACGGGGTCACCGTGTAGGACGTGATCGCCGAACCGCCGTTGCTCGGAGCTGACCAACTGACGGTCGCCGAAGCATTGCCGGCCACTGCGGACACTCCGGTGGGGGCCGCCGGAGCCGTGGGCGCGGCTGCCTTGACCGTGACAGGATGTGTCACCGATCCGACGCCGCCCTGGTTATCGGTTACGGTGAGCTTCACCTGGTAGGTGCCGGCGGCCGCGTAGGTGTGCGGGGGTTTGGCCCCGGTGCCGGCCACTGATCGGTCACCGAAGTCCCAGCTGTAGGACGCCACCGTGCCGTCCGGGTCCGTGGAGGTCGAACCGTCGAAGGACACCGTCAGGTTCTGAGTGGATGAGGTGAATGCCGCTGTCGGGGTCTGGTTGACCGGCGGCGGTGCGGTGGTGCCCAGGGCCTGCGCCACCGTTTGGACCACCGTCGTCCCGGTCGTCGTCCGCGCGGCAAGCCAGGTGACGAACTGATCGAACAGGGTGGGACTGATTGTCAGCGTCGGGTCTGTGCCCACCGCGATGTGGTGGAAGGTCAGCTGCACCCAGCCTCCGTTGTGTGTCTCGGCGTTGGTGACCAGATCCTGCAGGTTCTTCAGGGTCCAGGTGCTGTCGACCTCGTCCGGTGCCGCCGTGTTGTAGGGAGTGGCCGGCGGGATGGTCTCCGCGTACGGACAGCCGGAGCAACTGGCGGGGGACCGGATGTCACCCAGATTGCGGGCACTTGCGTAGCCGCAGTTCTTCACGATCTTTTCGACCGCGGCGTTTTCGGCGGCGAAGGGATAGGCGAAGTCGGTGACGGTGAAACCCCAGCCCGCGAGAGTGGTTCGCCCGTTGCAGACCTCCGCGGTCGCTGCCGCGGTCGACAGGGTGGTCAGATCCGGGTGGGTGACGGTGTGTCCGCCGATCTCGTTGCCGTCCGCGGCCATGCTGTGCAGATTCGCTTGGGTCAGGTATGTCGGAGAACCGATCCAGCTGGTGGTGATGAAAAACGTGCCAACAAGCCCGTGCGCCTTCAACACCTGCTCGGCCGCCAGCTGATTGTCGTTGCCGTCATCGAAGGTCAGGCTGACGATGGTCTTCGGAACAGCGGCCGCATTCGCCGGCGCCGCACTACCCAAACCCACCAGCAGCCCGATCGCCACAGCGGACGTGGCAGCGATCGCAAGAATCCTCTGGCGGAGGCTCCTCGCCAGGGTTGCTGTCGGCCGTGGGCTCGAAAGTCGTGTCACGGTTTGCATCCTTTATCGGAGGGCAAGTGCAGGACCGACCGCGGCGGCTCTGGCCAACGCGTACGCGTGGGCTCGAGGGACTCGACTAGGTCAGCGTTGGTGTCCGGCGGGACCAGCCTCAGATCAACCACGGACATCATCCGCATGCGCCACCTCGGCTCTCAGTCCGCGTTCACCCCTGACCGAGGTTCGATCCGACTTGCCTTGTGATGTCACCAATCCTGTTGGCGGGCGCTCGTTTTCCTCGTTGAGGCCGAGACGGCCGGAATACCAACCGAGACGGCCTCGAGAAATTCGCGCCTGGCCAGATCGACTAGGCAGCTCATCAGCGGTGCGACGTGACACCGAGTGTGGTCAATCATGTTGAGACAGCGGCCGAATCTCGGCTATCGGACGACACCTCCCTGAATAGGCGGACATCATGGCTAGGTGTAACTCAGCGTCATGTCGCCGTCAAGCGATTCGCGGATGTTCGCCTGAAGGGTCGCCCGGTGTCGTCGCATCGTCTCCCGGAGCCGGTGTTTCTGGATGGAATCCGAAGGACCTCAACACTTTCGGGGATGCGGGTCCGCGGCGACAGATCTCGAGACAATGTCACCTCACATGATGCCAGGCTCACCAAATCCCACCTTGACGGATCCGCTCAGCTCAGCCAGCACTGTCAATCGGGAAAGGTCCGTCTCCGACAGCGGGTAACCATGTGTCGCGGTGAGGCTCCAGGATTCATAACGACAACCTCGCGCAGGATTGTTGACCCAACACGCTCAACCCACCCTCAACCCACCCTCAACCCCCGTTGGCGCGGGGGCATCGTCGCGGCGATACGGATAGCCGATGTGCGCTGCGGCGCCTCGTCAGCATCACCACCGAGCAGACGTCGATGGATGACGGTCGCATCGCCGACCCACACTTCACCCCGCCGACCAAACTGCCGATTGCGATTTTGTGTTGCGCCGTTGCGCCTGACTTCGTGTCGCACTTCTCGGTTTTGATCAGACAACATCCGACGGGTCTCCGATCGAGTGTTGGAGGATCTGGTCATGACCGAGAAGCAGGCCCCGGAGCCGGCGT
>JADGOY010000079.1 GCA_017882715.1 Nakamurella sp.
CTCGGTACTGCCGACCGTCGACTATCTCTACGGACTGCTTCGCGGCGGCGAGCACCTGGTCGAACTCCGGTCCGGCGTCCAGCTCTACCTTGGTCTGGAGGCAACCGGTGAACCCGACGAACGCGGCCTGCGCACCGTCGTCACCACCATGAACGGTCAGCTCCGCCCGTTGCAGGTGCGGGATCACACGGTCGATGTCGACGTGCCGCTTGCCGAACGGGCGGATCCAAGCAACCCGGATCACGTGGCCGCGCCGTTCTCCGGGGTGGTGACGTTGGCGGTCGCCGACGGTGCCGCCGTCCAGGAAGGCGCGACTGTGGCCACGATCGAGGCGATGAAGATGGAGGCGTCGATCGCCGCACCCCGGGCGGGCACCGTGCACCGCACCGCGATCAACACGGTCCAGCAGGTGGAGGGCGGCGACCTGTTGCTGGTGCTGGCCTCCGCTACCCAATTCGGCGCTCCCCAACCCGGCGCTGCCTGACCTCGGGGCGAACGGGTGACCCGGATCGTTGGTGGAACGTTCGGCGGCAGGCGACTCGTCGCGCCCCCAGGGGCCGGTACCCGCCCGACCTCGGAGAAGGTCCGCGCCGCGCTGGCGAACTCGCTCGCGTCCACCGGCGGCCTGGACGGGGCGCGGGTGCTGGACCTGTACGCCGGTTCCGGGGCGCTCGGCTTGGAGCTGATCTCCCGAGGCGCTGGGTCGGCGGTCTTCGTCGAACGGGACCGCGCCGCGCTGACGGCGCTGCGCGCCAATGTGACCAGCCTGGGCGCGGCGGGCGTCACCGTGGTGGCATCGGACGTCCTCGGGTTCGTCGGCACGGTGGCCGGCGGCGGGATCGGCCCGTTCGATGTCGTGCTGGCCGATCCGCCCTACGACCTCGCGCCGCAGGATCTGGTCGCCGTACTGGCCGTGCTGCAGCGGGTCGGTGCCCTGGCCGCGCACGCGGACGTCATCATCGAACGCGGCGTCAAGTCCGGCGAAGTGTCCTGGCCTGCGCCCCTGGCGGGTGGTCGCGTCCGCCGCTACGGCGACACCCTGCTCTGCTACGGTCGCGCCCCATGACCCACGTCGTCTGCCCCGGCTCTTTCGACCCGCCGACGCTCGGCCATCTGGATGTGATCGGCCGGGCTGCCGGCCTGTTCGACCGGGTGACAGTTGCTGTGCTGGTCAACCCCGACAAGAAGGGTCTGTTCCCCGTCGACGAGCGGATGGACCTGCTGCGCGCCGTCACCGGCGGTTGGCCCAATGTGGACGTGGACTCGTTCCACGGGTTATTGGTCGACTACTGCTCCGGGGCCGGGATCGGGGCAATCGTCAAGGGGCTGAGGGCGGTCTCGGACTTCGACTACGAGCTGCAGATGGCGCAGATGAACCACGGGTTGACCGGGGTCGACACGATGTTCCTGCCGACCAGTCCGGCGTACTCGTTCGTCTCGTCATCGTTGGTCAAGCAGGTCGCCGCGTACGGGGGCGACGTGTCGCATCTGCTGCCGGACGTGGTCGCGGCCGCGCTGGCCGGCAAGACCGGTACGGGTGACCATCGAGCCGGGCGGTCGGCGTGAGCTGCGGCACCGGCAGGTCCGGGCGTGTTGGCCGGGTTGCCGGTGCTCGGGTTGTCAGACTGGGCCAACGCCGGTGTCGACACAGGTGCCGTGACGCCGCCAGTGCGGGCGTGGATCAGGAGGTTGCATCGTGTACCGGGTTTTCGAGGCGCTCGACGAGCTGGTCACCATCGTCGAGGAGGCCCGTGGGCTGCCGATGACGGCGTCCTGCGTGGTGCCGCGGGGCGACGTGCTCGAACTCCTGGACGACGTGCGGGACGCTTTGCCCGGCGAGGTCGATGACGCGCAGGACGTTCTCGATCATCGCGACAAGATGATCGGCGACGCGACCACCCAAGTGGCGATCGCGGTCGCGGACGCGCAGGCGGAGGCCCATCGGCTGGTCAGCACCGCACGCGCGGAGGCCGACGCGACGGTGAACGGCGCACGCGCCGAGGCCGACCGGATTCTGGGTGAGGCGAGTGCGCGGGCCGAGGCAATGGTCGGCCGGGCTCAGGAGGATGCGGGCCGGATCGTACAGTCCGGTCAGGATCAGCACGACTCGTTGGTGTCCCGGGCGCATGCCGAAGCGGAACGGGCAATTGCCGCAGGCCGGGCCGGCTACGAGGGTTCGGTCGCCGACGGCCGCGCCGAACAGGCGCGACTGGTATCGCAGACCGAGGTCGTGCAGGTGGCGTATGCGGAATCGGCCCGAATCCTGGACGGCGCCCACGCGGACGTCGACCGCCTGCGGCAGGACTGCGATTCCTACGTGGACTCGACGTTGGGCACGCTCGAGGAGACGCTCACCACCACGTTGCGCACCGTCGGACGCGGTCGCACCGCGTTGCGCACCGGGGGAGTTGCGGACTTCCGGGACTGAACCGCTTGGGGAGCGGACAGCGGGCGGATTGGGTTGTGGGCGGTCCGGTCACGTACTCTGGAACGGTTGCTCTGCGTCACCCGCGCTGAACGGGTCCCCACCGAGCCCGCCCACCCCATGACCCTGAGAGTCACCCGATGTCTGCAGCCGACCGACCGAACCACGCCTCGCCCTGGGTGATCGATGCCCGGAAGCTGGGGCGGCGACCGGGTTCGCTGCGCGCGGTGCGGCTCGCCGCTCCGGTGATCGATCCGGTCGGGCTCCACGTCGTCGCGGTGCCACCAGGGGCGCAGATCGACCTGGATCTGCGGCTGGAAGCGGTGGCCGAAGGTGTATTGGTGTCCGGGACCGCGGCGGCGACGGCGGTCGGGGTCTGCTCCCGCTGCCTGGTCGAGCTCACCGAGCCGGTGGTCGCGCAGATCCGCGAGCTGTACGCCTACCCGGATTCGGCGACCGCCGCGACCACCGATGACGACGAGGTCGAGCGCCTCGTCGACGATCTGGTGGACCTCGAACCGGTGGTCCGCGACGAGGTGGTGCTGTCGCTGCCGCTCGCTCCGCTGTGCCGGTCGGACTGCCCCGGGTTGTGCGTGGAGTGCGGCCAACGGTTCGACGATCTCGAACCGGGTCACTCGCATGAGATACTGGACCCTCGCTGGGCCGCTCTGCGGGAGAAGTCCACCACCGGTCCCCCCCAGGGCACGGACCGGTCTGAACCTGCCGGGTCCGGCGAATAGGTAACGACAAGGAGATTCGATCGTGGCTGTCCCCAAGAGGAAGATGTCGCGCAGCAACACGCGCTCGCGCCGATCGCAGTGGAAGGCCACTGTGCCCACCCTCGCCACCTGTCCCAACCGCGCCTGTGGCGCGCTGAAGCCGCCGCACGAAGTGTGCCCGAACTGCGGGCAGTACCGCGGCCGTCAGGTCGTCGGAGTCTGATCCGGCGTGCGCGGCGGCTCGGCGGGTTCAGCGGTGACGCCCGTGTCGGGTGCTAGCAATTCACCGGATCCGCTGGTGGTCAACGCGGCACTCGGCGTCGAACTGGACGCCGAGTTGGTGGTGCTTGCCCTGACCCATCGGTCGTTCGCGTACGAGAACGGCGGCCTGCCCACCAACGAACGGCTGGAGTTCCTCGGCGACTCGGTGCTGGGCGTGATCATCACCGATTCGCTGTACCGTAGCCACCCCGACCTGCCCGAGGGTCGGCTGGCCAAGCTCCGGGCTTCGATCGTCAACATGCATGCCCTGGCCGGGGTCGGCCGTCGGATCGGTCTCGGCGACCAACTGCGCCTCGGTCGTGGCGAAGAACTCACCGGCGGTCGCGACAAGGCCTCGATCGTCGCCGACGCTGTCGAGGCCGTCCTCGGTGCGGTGTACCTGGAGCACGGCCTGGACATCGCGCGCGCCGTCGTGGAAAGGCTGTTCGCCGACCTACTCGTCGCGGCGCCCCAGCTCGGCGCCGGGTTGGACTGGAAGACCTCTTTGCAGGAGCTCTCGGCCGCCCGCAGCCTCGGTGTCCCCGAGTACCGGGTGACCGAGGAGGGTCCGGATCACGCCAAGGTGTTCGCCGCCGAGGTGCTGCTGGGTGGCACGCCGCGCGGCGAGGGTGCCGGCCGGACCAAGAAGGAAGCGGAGCAGAACGCGGCTGCCGCCGCATACGCCTCGTTGCAGGCCGACAACGATGGCCCGTCTGGCGATGGCCCGCCCGGCGAAGGGCGGCCCGGGAACGACGGGCGGCCCGGTGACGCCGGCGATGGCCAGGCGCGCAATGACAGCGGTTCGGCTCCACCGTCCGGTGCCTGAACTCCCCGAGGTCGAAGTCGTTCGGCGCGGTTTGACCGCACATGTCGTGGGCCGCCGCATCGAGTCAGTGGCGGTCTATTCGGATCGGGCCGTGCGCCGCCATGCGGGCGGAGCTGCGGACTTTCAGGCCGTCGTCGCCGGTCATCGGATCCACGCCGTGCGGCGCCGCGGCAAGTATCTCTGGTGGGCGCTGGACGACGGCGACGCGATCCTGGCCCACCTCGGGATGAGCGGGCAGTTCCGGATCCCCGGTGTGGCCGCCGAACGGCACCCGCACGTACGGATCCGTTTCTCGTTCGACGACGCCGGACCCGAGGTGGACTTCCTGGACCAGCGCACCTTCGGTGGGATGGCGTTCGCTCCCGGCGGAGCCGAACTCCCGGCGCCGATCGCGCACATCGCGCCCGACCCGCTGGAGGCGGCGTTCTCGATGCCGGCCGCAGTGGCGGCGATCCGGGGTAGACACAGCGAGATCAAGCGTGCCTTGCTGGACCAGAGCGTGGTCTCCGGGATCGGCAACATCTATGCCGACGAGGCCCTCTGGCGGGCGAAGGTGCACTACGCACGACCCACCGCGTCCATGAGCCGGCCGGTCGTCACTGCCGTACTCACCGCGGCGACGCAGGTGATGACGCAGGCCCTGGACGCCGGCGGGACCTCGTTCGACTCGTTGTACGTCAACGTCAACGGCGATTCGGGGTACTTCGACCGGTCGCTGAATGCCTACGGGCAGGTGGACCGGCCGTGCCCGCGTTGCGGCACTCCGATCCGGCGGGATGCGTTCATGAACCGTTCGTCCTACTTCTGCCCGCACTGCCAGCGCCGGCCGAGACGCCCGCGGAGCTGACCGGGCCTGCCGGCTGATCGCGCCCGCACCGGCCGGTTTTCGTAGAGTCGGCAGCATGCGCCCGAGCGAAAACGTCCTCGACCCGACCCTGACCCCCGCAGTCGTCCCTGTTCCCCGGCCCGTCGATCAGGCGCTGCGATATCTGAGCATGTCGGCGAACCACGGACGGCTCTGGATCGGGATGGCCGCCGGGCTAGCGTTCACGGGTAGGCGCGGCCGTCGCGCAGCCGTTCGCGGAATGGCGAGCCTGGGCGCGGCCAGTCTGGTGTCGAATGCTGTGATCAAACCGGTGGTCGGCAGGCGCCGTCCGGACATCGAACGCACCTCGTTCGGCCGGCGGGTCACGAAGGCACCGTGGACTTCGTCGTTCCCCAGCGGCCATGCCGCGTCGGCCGCGGCGTTCACCACCGGAGCCTCGATGGAATTCCCGGCCGCCGCGGCGTTGCTCGTTCCGCTCGGCGCCGCGGTTGCCTATTCTCGGGTCCATGTCGGTGTGCACCACCGTTCGGACGTCTGGGCCGGCGCCGCGGTCGGTGTGGGGATGGCCGTGCTCGGCCGGACGTTGTGGCCGGTCAAGCCACGGGGGCCGGCGTTGATGGCGGCGGGTGACGCGCCCACCCTGCCGCACGGGGCCGGGCTGACGGTCGTGGTCAACAAGGAGTCGGGCGGCGCGCACGGTGCGGGCCGCTCCATCGCCCGGGCGCTGCCGGAGGCCACGATCATCGAGTGGGATCCGCAGACGGATCTGGAGGCCGCCGTCGGCGACGATGCGTTGGCGTTGGGTGTGGCCGGCGGTGACGGCACCGTCGCGACGGTCGCGCAGATCGCGCACCGCCGGCAGTTGCCGCTGGCGGTGTTCCCTGCCGGGACGCTGAACCATTTCGCCAAGGCGCTCGGTTTGGACACCGATGGCCACACGGTCGCCGCCATCGAAACCGGACAGGCGGGCATGGTCGATCTGGCCACCATCGACGGCACCGCCTTCCTGAACACCGCGAGCCTCGGCGGCTACCCGCAGATGGTGAACCGCCGGGACCGGTACTCGCACGAGATGGGCAAGTGGCCCGCAACGGCCTATGCCCTGGTCCGAACGTTGCGGCACGAGAAGCCGATCGACCTGGAGATCAACGGCACCCGGTTGCCGGTCTGGGTCGTGTTCATCGGCAACGGCCGGTATGTCCCGCGGGGTCTTGCTCCGTCCTGGCGCGAGCAGCTCGCCGGCGGTGTCCTCGACGTCCAGTACCTGCGTGCCGACCGCCGGTTGTCCCGCACCCGCGCCGTGCTGTTCTCGATGATCGGCATCGTGGAGCGCACCAGCGTGTACGGATCGATGGAGAGCGCACGGGTCAGCATCAGGTCGCATTCGGGTGCCAAACCCGCCGCCCATGACGGTGAGGTCACCGATCCCGTCGAGTCGCTCGAGCTGGAGATCACCGATCGCCGGTTGACCGTGTACCGGGGCTGAGGCGCGAGCATGGGGTGCGGGCATGCCGGCGCGGCCCGCCGGACGGCAGGATTGTTGCTATGAAATGGCGACGCGGCGAACGAGCCGACGAGTTACCGGTAGGCGCAGCGCAGGGGGTCCAGCCGCGAGCCGGCACGGTCCGGATGACGGTCTGGGTGGCCGGCTACGTGCAGGGCGTTGGTTTCCGCTGGTGGACGCGGTCCCGTGCGCTGGAACTCGGGCTGGTGGGCACCGCCACCAACCTCTACGACGGGCGGGTCGAGGTTGTGGTCGAAGGTCCACAGGAGGACTGCGAGGCGCTGCTGGCCCGGCTGCGGGGTGCGAAGACGCCCGGCGGCGTCGACACCGTGACGTACCAGTTCAGCGACGCGCGCGGCACCTTCCGCGGGTTCAACGAGCGCTGAGCTGGGTAGCTCGGTGTCGCGCTGCGCACGTTGCCCACCCTCCAGTGACGCGCGTCACATCGCCTCGTCCGAGCGAGGTCGCGACTCAGCGAGAGGAGATCCCCGGTCCGGCCGGACCGGGCAGGTAGCGTCACGTCCACGCCGCCACCGGCCGATCGGAAACGACGGCGGGCACCCGGGCGGGAAGGGAGGGACGGGTCGCCGTGCACCTGAAGTCCCTCACCATGAAGGGTTTCAAGTCCTTCGCCTCGGCGACGACGCTGCGGTTCGAGCCGGGCATCACCGCTGTCGTCGGGCCCAACGGGTCCGGCAAGTCGAACGTGGTCGACGCGATCGCCTGGGTGCTCGGCGAGCAGGGCGCGAAGGCGCTGCGCGGCGGAAAGATGGAAGACGTCATCTTCGCCGGCACCGCCGATCGGCCGCCGCTGGGGCGCGCCGAGGTGACGTTGACCATCGACAACTCCGACGGCGCGCTGCCGATCGACTTCGCCGACGTGTCGATCACCCGGCGGATGTTCCGGGACGGCGCCGGCGAGTACGAGATCAACGGCTCTTCATGCAGGTTGCTGGACATCCAGGAGCTGCTGTCGGACTCCGGCATCGGCCGGGAGATGCACGTCATCGTGGGTCAGGGACAGCTCGACGCGGTGTTGTCCGCCCGTCCGGAGGACCGCCGCGCATTCATCGAAGAGGCCGCTGGCGTGCTCAAGCACCGCAAGCGCAAGGAGCGGGCACAACGACGGCTCGAGTCATCGCAGGCCAACCTCAACCGGCTGACCGACCTCACCGGGGAGATCAGGCGTCAATTGGGTCCGTTGGGGCGGCAGGCGGCCGTGGCGCGGCGCGCGGCGGGTGTGCAGGCCGACCTGCGGGATGCCCGGATGCGGCTGCTGGCCGACGACATCGCCCAGCTCCGGGACCAGATCACCCGCGACTTCCACGACGAGCAGACCGCCGTGGAGCACCGCAACCGGGTGCAGCGGGAACTCGCGGAGGCAACGGCGGCGCATGAGTCGGCCGCTGCCACGCTGCGTGAGGTCACCCCGCAACTCCAGGCCGCCCAGGACACCTGGTTCGCATTGTCGGCACTCGCGGAGCGCTTCCGGGGCACCATCTCGCTGGCCGAGGAACGAACGCGCAACCTCGCCGCCCCGCTGTCCGGCAGCGGCACCGGGCGCGACCCCGACGAACTCGACGCGGCCGCCGACCGGGCCGAGACCGAGCACGCCGCCCTGCGTGATGCGCTGGAGACCGCTGAGGACGAGGTGGAATTCGCGGCAGCGCATCGCGGCGAGCTGGAGCGGGAGCTCAGGGCGGCAGAGGACGAGGTCGTCCGCGCGTCCCGGGCCATCGCGGACCGGCGCGAGGGCCTGGCCCGGTTGTCCGGTCAGGTGCAGGCTGCGCGTTCCCGATTGTCCTCGGCCGACGGTGAGGTGGCCCGGCTGGCGGCCGCGGTCGACGACGCGACCGGGCGCAGCGCGCGGGCGTCGGCGGAGTTCGACGCCCTGCAGGGCTCGGTGGGCGAATTGGACACCTCCGAGGTCGACCTGGACGAGGCCCATGAGGCCGCCGCCGCCGCTGTGGCCGCCGCCGTGCGGCGAACTGTCGAACTCACCGATGCCGGCCGAGAGCTACGGACGGAAGAAACCGGCCTGCGCGCGCGGGTGGAGGCCCTGACGGTAGGGCTCGGCCGCAAGGACGGAGCCGGTGCGCTGCTCGCCGCCGGAGACAAGCTGCCGGGCTTCGTCGGCAGCGTGTCCACCGAACTCGCTGTCGCGCCGGGGTTCGAGGCAGCGATCTGCGCCGCGCTCGGCGCGATCGCCGATGCCATTGCGGTGCACAGCGTCTCGGACGCGGCCGCGGCGCTCCGCCTGCTGCGGACGGCCGACGCCGGACGGGCCGGAATGCTGATCCAGGGCGCTCGGTCGATGCCCGACCGCCGGGAGTGGCCGTCCGTCCCCGGCGCGGTGCGGTGGGCGAGGGATCTGGTCACCGCACCCGATCGGTTGATGCCTGCCCTGGCCCGGGCGCTGGACCGGGTCGCCGTCGTCGACGACCTCGACACGGCCATCGCGGTGGTCGAGGGTTACCCGGAGGTCCGCGCCGTCACCCGCGACGGTGACCTGATCGGCCCTGACTGGGCGCTCGGCGGCACCGCCGGCAACCAGTCCCTGCTCGAGATCCAAGCCGCCGTCGATCATGCCGGCGAACGCCTCCGACGTGTCCGCGCCCAGATCGCCGAGCTGGACGCCGCGCTGTCCGGGGCGCGGGCCGAGGCGGACCGCCGCGAGCTGGAGGCGGCGCGCGCGCTCGCGGCCTTGCACGCGTCGGACGCGCGGATGTCGGCGGTGGCCGAGGAACTCGGCAGGCACGCCGCGACCGCCAGATCCGCCCGCGCCGAGGCGGACCGACTGGAGCGGCAGCGCGCGGCGGCCGAGGCCGCTCGCGAGACCCACCGCGCGTCGCTGGACGATCTTGAAGCGCGGCTGCATGCGGTGGAATCGGAAGAGATGCCGGTCGCCGTCGATGCCGGCCGGCGGGATGCCCTGGCCGAGCGCACGGCCGCCTCCAGGCAGCGGGAGGTGGAGTCCCGGCTCACCCTGCGCAGCGCCGAGGAACGAGTCCGGTCGGCCGCCGGGTCCGCCGAAGGATTGCGACGCGCGGCGCAACAGGAGAGGCAACACCGCGCGAGGCTGGCAGCCGCGACCCGGCGCCGCGCCGTGGGGGCGGCGATCGCCGCCCGGGTGGTCCAGGTCGCCGGCCGGGTGGCCGAGCGGCTCGAGACCTCGCTGGCCCACGCCGCCCGTCGGCGGGAGCACACGATCACCCGGCGGCACGAAGCGGACGCCGTGCTGACCGCTGCCCATGCCCGCGCGGTGGAGCTGCAAGGTGAGTGGGATGCGCTGACCGATGCGGTGCACGCCGGCGAGGTCGCCCGCGCCCAGCAGACGCTGCGCGCCGAACAGCTGGCCGACCAGGCGCTCGCCGAGTTCGCGGTGTCCGCGGACGACCTGGTCGCCGGGTTCGGTCCGGCGATCCCGGTGCCGCCGACGATCGAGGAAATGGCCGAGTACACCGCCGCCCGGGAGCGGGGTGAGTCGGTCACCGAGCCCCCGCCGATGCCCTATGACCGGGCGACCCAGCAGCGCCGGGCCAAGCGCGCGGAGCGTGACCTGAACACGCTGGGCAAGGTGAACCCGTTGGCGCTGGAGGAGTTTGCCGCACTCGAGGAACGTCACGCGTTCTTGTCCACCCAGCTGGAGGATCTCAAGGCGACCCGGCGTGACCTGCTTTCGGTGATCAAGGACGTCGACCAGAAGATCCTCGAGCTGTTCACCTCCGCCTACCACGACGTGGCGCGGGAGTTCGTGACGGTGTTCTCCACGTTGTTCCCCGGCGGCGAAGGGGAGCTGGTGCTGACCGACCCCGCCGACATGCTCGCCACCGGAATCGAGGTGAACGCGCGCCCACCCGGCAAGAAGGTCAAACGGCTCTCGCTGCTGTCCGGCGGCGAGCGGTCGCTGACCGCTGTCGCGATGCTGGTAGCCATCTTCCGGGCCAGACCCAGCCCGTTCTACGTCATGGACGAGGTCGAGGCGGCGCTGGACGAGGTCAACCTCACCCGCCTGGTCGCGTTGCTCACCGAGTTGCGGGCCTCGTCGCAGTTGATCGTCATCACGCACCAGAAGTTCACCATGGAGTCCGCGGACGCCCTCTACGGCGTGTCGATGCGCGGTGACGGGATCACCGCGGTGATCAGCCAACGCATCAGCGATCGCGATGTGCCGCCGGTCGCGGCCGGCGAACGGGAGGCGGTCGGCGTTCCCGCCTAGATGTGCCCGGTCGGACTCGCTCGGATGCAGGTGCCCGCCTAGAATTGCCCAGGGGGGGTGCGCATCATGCTCCTGCTGGCCGACGGCGGCGATGTCGGCTCCGGCGGAACCACCTGGGATTTCGTCTGGGACGTCAACGTCAGCGTGGTCAAGGGCGAATTCATCGAATTCGGCGCGCCGATGTGGATTTTTCTGGGCATCCTGGGCGCATTTCTGGTGACCAGGGGGATCACCCGCTTCATCCGCTATCGAGCGGCCTCGGGCGGCCCGGCTTCCGGACCGCTCAAGGACGTCACCGTCCGCGGCGTGCATATCCACCATCAGGTTTTCGGCATTGTCATGATGTTCGTCTTCGGTGTTCTGATGGTGGCGATCAACCCGTTGGACCTCCAGCTGAATGTGTTCGCGGTGGCTTTCGGGGTTGGGGTCGGTCTGGCATTCGACGAATTTGCGCTGTGGCTGCATCTCGACGACGTCTACTGGAGCCAGCAGGGGCGGAAATCGATCGACGCGGTGGCCATCGTCCTGCTGGTCACCGCTTCTGTGCGCGCCCTGCTCGATCTTCTCGATCTGTCCGAGGAGAGCGCAGCCGCAGGTGATCTGGCCTGGCTGATCTGGCTGTACGTGCTCGCCACCGTCGTGCCATCGGTCATCTGCCTGCTGAAAGGCAAGATCGCCACCGCCGCGCTCGGTGTCGTCTACCAACCGATCGGAATGCTCGGCGCGCTCCGGCTGGGTAAACCAGGATCATTCTGGGCGCGCCATTTCTACGGTCCGAAGTCCAGGCGGCTGATAAGGGCGCAGCGCCGGTTCGGGCCCAACTACCACGCGCGGTTGGATCGACTGCGCGATCTGGTGGGCGGTGTGCCGACCCATCGCGCCCGGCCGATGATCAACCGCCCCGAGGAGATCGAATCGGAACCGCCGCCGATCGCACGACCTGTCGACGGCGTCGACCCGTCGGACTGAGCGCACTGCCCCAACCGACCCGTACCGGTACCGCGTTTGCGGTCCTGATGCCAGTCAGCCGGCCCACATCCCGCACCGCGTCGAGGTTTTCGGCCACGATGTGAGCTGACGCCGGCGGTCGTCAGCCGATCGCCGACCCGGCAGCGGCGCCGCTGCGGATCAACCGCAAACTTGGCGAATACCGCATCACCGGCCACGCAGATGGGGCAGCCCTCGGTCCGCAGGGCGATCGCAGCTCCGTGCTCTCCGGCGTGAGCATGCAGTCCTCACCCGAGCTGCGACCAACGCCCCGACCCGCCTCGGACGATCCTGCTGCCACGCCAGACTCAGGGGCACAGCAGGCAGACCTCGACCGGTGGATCATGTTGGCCGGCAGCATGGTCGTCCCACAGAGCCAGGCACGACGGGCAATAGCCCTCCCACCCGGCGTCATCGGGGAAGCGTCGCGTGCAGCCGTCACCCGCACACACCGTCAATTCTTCCAGCAGGACACTCATCGTCCGTCACCGTCCCTTCGCCCTCGTCAACGCGATACGCGAAGTCTGGCAGGGACTATGGGTGCGCCGGGGGAGCCGCGCCGCGACGGATGCGCGCGACTCGATATCGGTCGGTGGCCCATTTGTTCGGGAGGAGTTCATCGCGGCGTTGATTGTGCCGGCTCGGCGTAATGGTTGTCACTCAGACGTGGTTGCTGGTGCTGATGCGTCATCAAGCAGTGATGACGATTTGCGTTTCCCGGCAATTCTCGGGAGCGCGCATGGTCCGTTCGGGCGGTCGGACCGGTCGCCGACAATGCCCGGATGTGATCTCTTGGATGGTGCCCGGGATTGACTGTCGGCCGGGGCAGGGCCACAGTGAACTCGTACTCCCGATCGGGGCCCCGATGCCGTGGTCCTATCTGTGGTCGTGCATGTTGCCGGGCACGACATCCAATCCGATAGAAACCTCCGGCCATCCCGCCGCGCGATGAGATGTGCTGCGTCACATCATGTTCGCGTTCGGAGTGGTCGCGACCGGAAGGCCGTGGTCCCTTTGCCCGATCTGCACATCAAGCCCGACGTGTTCTGCCGTGCCCAGGATCTGCTGATCCTCTACGACGACGACCCGATCCTGGTCCGCCCGGCCGAGCTGGCAGACCTGGTCCGGGAGATGCTGACCGAGCCTCACTGGTCGTGCAGTGCCGATCCGTCGATTGCCCGAACTGCCCACCGTCCACGGCAACAGAGCCGGGCCGGACGACGCCGGACGGCGGGTTGAGCGGAACAGGACGTTGCCGAGCCCGGCGGCGGAATCGCCACCTCGGAACGCCACGAAGCGGTATCGGCGTCGGCTCGTCGCCCGTTGGGTCCGCGTTGGTGACTTTTCGTGTGGGGGTATCGACCTCATCGGGGACTGCGTCCTGGCGTCGGTGTCGATAGTCTGGGTGAGCCGTTGACCGGCGCGGGCTCGGGGCACCGCTGTCGTACGGCTGTGCATCCCATGACCCGCGGGCCGACCCCACCCGCGGATCATCACGCGGAGGTATGGTGGCGCGCGTCCGGACTCCGGCTCCTTCGGCACTGCGGCGTGCTCAGAATCGGAGCGTCCGCCGTGAACTGGACGCGTTCGCCGGACGCGAGTTGGCCGCTCGGGAAATGCACGACGAGGTCATCCAGCAGTTGTTCGGTATCGGGCTCGCCATGCAGATCACCCGGCGCCGTGTGAAGTCACCCCCGGTGGCCTCGCGCCTTGCTGAACACATCGACGAAATCGAAGGCGTGATCAAGGAATTCCGCGCCGTCATCACCGAGGCGCTGGTACGCCCGGCCGCTGATCCGGGGCTCTACGCCGCGCTGAGCCAGATCTTCGCGATGGACGCGACGCGCCGGACGGCAGCCGCGCTGTCCAGCGTTCGTCGGCGTGGCCGTCGCCGCGGGAGTACTCGCCCCGGCGGGGCGGCTGCCCCAGTCAGCGGGTCCACCCGCGAGGCGCGGCTCGTCGAGGCGTTCGTGACGCTGGCTGACACGCTGGTTGCCGGCCACGACCTGGTGGAATTGATGCACCACCTGGTCGACGTGTGTGCGGAGTTGCTGGACGCGGCGGCGGCTGGGTTGGTGCTGGCCGACGGTCACGGTCAGCTGGACGTACTGGCATCGACAAGTGAGCGAACGGAGTTGCTGGAGATCTTGCAAATCCGAACCGGGCGGGGACCTTGTTGGGATTGCGTGTCCACCGGATCGGTCCAGTCGATCACGGATGTGATGGGCGAGATGCAGCGGTGGCCGGAGTTTGCACCGCTGGCCCTGGGGCAGGGATTTCGGTCGGTGCATGCGGTGCCGTTGCGGTTGCGGGCCAAGACGTTTGGTGCGTTGAATCTGTTCCGGACAACGCCTGGTGAGTTGGCGGAGGCCGATCGCCGGGTTGCGCAGGCATTGGCCGATGTTGCCACGATCGGGGTCTTGCAGGAGCGGTCGGCCAGAGAGTCAGCCGAGCTGAACTTGCAGCTGGAGCGTGCAATGGCCAGTCGGGTGGTGATCGAGCAGGCCAAAGGGGTGCTGGCGCAGTTCGGTGGCCTGGATATGGATCAGGCGTTGGCCGAGTTGCGTGGTCACGCTCGCCGGCATCGGATTGCGCTGACCGAATTGGCGCAGGGTGTGGTGGATCGGCGGTACCGGCCCGATGACATCCTGCATGCCGGGCACCTGCGCCGGCCGATTCTTCCGGAGCGATAACAACTGAATCCATCCGGAGGGTTGCCGGAGGTCTCGTGATGCTGGATGTCTTGTCAGACCTGCTGGATGTCTGGTCAGATCAGACGCGCGCGGTGTCCCGGCGGAACCGCCAGATGGCGCCCCCGGTGAAGATCGCCAACCAGGCCAGCACATTGACCACGTCGGTGACAGTGGGCGATTGGCCGGTCAAGGGGGCGTGGACCAGTTCGTTCAGCCCGTACAACGGCGTGTACACCGCGATGGTCTGGAACAGATCGCTCATCTGGTCCAGCGGCACGAACAGGCCGCCGCCGAAGGCGAAGAGTACCAGGGCGAAGGACAGGATCTGCATCACGTTCTCGGTCGGCAGCAGGTAGCCCATGAACAGTCCGAACGCCGCGAACACCAGCGACCCGATCCAGACGCACAGCCCTGTGACGATCCACAGCTGCACCGACATGGACGGTTTGCCGGTGATGATCCCGGTGGCGTAGACGGCGACCACCGAGCCGAGACCGAGCACCAGCGCGGTCAGCATCTTGATGATCACGTAGGCGGCCGGGGACAGCGGGGTCAGCCGCAGCTGCCGGCTCCAGCCGGCCGCGCGTTCGACCGAGACCATCGCACCACCGCTGGTGGTGGCCAGGATCGCCCCGTACAGCGCCATGCTGATCATGATGAATGCCGAGACATTGCCGTTGCCCACGCTCTCGTCGGCGTATTGCGTGTTCAGCCCGAAGATCAGGAAGAAGACCACCGGCAGCGCGATCGAGAAGATCAGGGTGCGCCGGTTGCGGAGCAGCCTGCGCACCTCGAGGCCGAGGATGGTCAGGTTGAAGCCGCCCAATCCGGGTGCGCGACGGGTGTTCAGGTCGGGTAGCGGGCGCGGGGCGATACTCATGCGGACGCTCCTTGTTGATTCGCGGTGGCATCGTCGCTGGTCAGCGCGATGAACGCGTCCTCGAGCCCGCGGGCGGTGATCTCCAGGTCGTGCGCCGCGGTAGTGGTCAACAAGTACCGGGCCACCGCGTCCGATTGGCCGGTGTGCACCAGCACGGTGTCGCCGTTGACCTCGACATGGTCGAACCCGGTGATTCCGGCGAGCGCGGTTTCATCGGCATCGGGCAGGGTGGCCCGCACGGTCCGGCCGGCGGCCATGGCCTTGATTTGTGCCGCGGTGCCGTCAGCCACGATCTTCCCGTGCCGGACGAGGATGATCCGGTCCGCGTAATCGTCGGCCTCCTCCAAGTAATGCGTGGCGAACAGCACGGTGCGCCCGCGTTCGGCGTCCTGGCGGATCGCCGACCAGAAGCTGCGCCGACCTTCGACATCCATTCCGGTTGTCGGCTCGTCGAGGATGAGCAACTCCGGGTCGGACAGCAAGGCCATCGCGAAGCGCAATCGTTGCTGCTCCCCGCCCGAGCATTTACCGACTTTGCGATCGGCGATGGCGGTGATTCCCGCCCGGTCCAGCACCTCCGTCACTGGCCTGGAGTGGGTGAAGAGACTGGCGGTGTACTGGGCGGTCTCGGCGACCGTGAGGTCCTTGAGCAGTCCGCCGGTCTGCAGCACCGCGGACACCAGCCCGCGCGCGATCGCCTGGTGTGGCGACATCCCCAACACCGATACGTCACCCGAGTTCGGGCGTGACAGGCCCAGGATGACGTCGATGGTCGATGTCTTGCCGGCGCCGTTGGGGCCGAGAAAGGCCACGATCTCCCCGGACGAAATGCTCAGGTCGATGCCGTTGACGGCCTGGACGGAACCGAAGTTCTTGTGCACACCCCGCAGTTCCACGGCCCGCGGGGCGACGTCCCCGGCCTGGGATCCCCGGCCGGGCAAGGCATTGGTCACTGTCATGGACTCAGTGTGCTGGACCCGGGTACCCGCCGAACAGGGTTGACCCCGTATTCGTGTGGCGGCGATCCCGGGTTGATCACAACGGCGTCGGCGTCGGCGGGTTGGCCGCGCGGAAGAGGTCAGCCGGGGTGATGACGCCGACGATGGAGCGGCCGTCGACGATCGGCACGCAATCGAAGTGCCGCTCGAGCATCATGGCGACGACCTGAGCGACGTCCGCTCCCGGTGTCATCGATTCCACCGGCGTGGTCATCACGTCGCACGCATGGACCCGCACGGCATGCCGGTGGAATCGGCGTGCGGTCTGGCCGGCCGACTTCCCGATCGTGCTCGCCTTCGAAAGGTCCGATGGCGTCACGATACCCACCAGGTTTCCGTCATCGTCGGTCACCGGCGCGGCACTGAAACCGTTGCTGCGCAGGATTTCTGCCGCCACTTGGACAGGCGTGTCGGAGGTGAGGGTCTGCACCGTCTCGGTCATGGCGTCGCGGGCTTTCATATGCACTTCCCAGGGTTGTGGTCACGGTTGGAATCGGTACCCGACGCCAGGTTCGGTGATCAGGTACCGGGGGTGGGCGGGGTCGGGTTCGAGCTTGCGGCGCAGCTGGGCGAGATAGACACGCAGGTAATGGGTTTGCTGCGCGTAGGGAGGCCCCCAGACTTCGGTGCGGATCTTCTTCTGGGGGACGAGTTTTCCGCTGTGCCGGACCTGCAATTCCAGCAACGACCATTCGGCGGGGGTGTGCCGGGTGGTGGTTCCGCCCCCGATGGACTCGGTGTGCCGTGAGGTCGACGGTGAAGTGAGCCGTGGCGACCGCGTCCACGTCACCTGACGGAGGTGGTGAGCCGCGGCGCACGGACGCGCGGATGCGGGCAAGGAGTTCATCCACGGAAAAGGGTTTGCTCACGTAGTCGTCGGCACCGGCGTCCAGCGCCTCGACCACTTCGGACGACGTCGATCTGGCCGACAGCACGATGACGGGCACGGTGGACCAGGAGCGGATGTCGGCGAGCACCTCGATGCCGTCCAGGTCGGGCAGTCCGAGGTCAAGGACCACGACCGCGCGCCGGGCGCGAGCGACCTCGGTGAGCGCCGAGCGCCCGTCGTACGCGAGGTTGACCTGATAGCCGTGGGCGCGCAGGTTGATCGCCAGGGCTCGGGCCAGCGGCCGGTCGTCGTCGGCCACCACGACCCTGCTCATGACGTGCTCCCGGCCGAGACGGTGCCTGCGGCTTTGGCGGGCTGGTAGCCGTTCGCGTGGGAGTTGGTCGCCGGCCTACGGTCTGCGGCGGTGCCCGCATCGGCGACGGGCACGGTCATGGTGATGGCGAGTCCGCCTCCCGGGGTGTCGTCGACCTCGTTGGACGCGCCGACGGCTTCGGCCAGGCCTCGTGCGACGGCCCGCCCGAGTCGACGCCGGAGCGGCCGGGGATGTCGCCGAGTCGCTGGAAGGGGACGAACATCATGTCGCGTTCGGCCAGTGGCACGCCGGGGCCGTGGTCGACGATGCGGATCTGCACGCGGCGGCCCTGGTCGTCGGTGATCTCGCCGGCCA
>JADGOY010000229.1 GCA_017882715.1 Nakamurella sp.
TCTGCATCTGCATCTGCATCTGCATCTGCATCTGCATCTGCATCTGCATCTGCATCTGCATCTGCATCTGCATCTGCATCTGCATCTGCATCTGCATCTCGTCACCGGCGAAAGTCGACGCGATGTACGCCTCCGGCGATCGACAGGAGTATCGCGACCATCACCGGCAGCAGCACCAGATCAAGACGAGCGCGAGCACAATCGCGTTGATCGCGTTCCGTCGCCGAACGGCCACCGTGCTGCAGAGACCATGTAGAGGCCGCACCGTGCGCATTCGAGGTAGTAGACCGCCGTGTGGGTGCTGTCGGACGGCGAGTACGGGTCGGACCGGGCCGTGAACCGGTGGCAATGAGGCCGGCATCTCCAGTTCAGCGCCGTGAGTGCCCGTCGCCGGTCGAACCCGCGGAAACCCATTGGGCGTGGGCTTCATCGGCCTGACGCACGGCCTGCAGGGCGAGTTCGGCCCCGGTCGGAGTCAGCCGGTACAGGCGCCGCCGCGGGTACGTCGGCTCCTCGGGACGGCTGTCGTGCCATCAGCTCTCGACCCATCCCAGGAGCTCGGACCCCAGGTGGAGATACAACAGACCGCCAGCGGATTTGTCCGTTTGTTGATCGTTTCGATCGGCGCTTCGGTCATGCCTATTCGGTCATGCCTATTCGGCCTTCGATCGGTTTGCCTTCTTCGGCCGCTTGCGCATCTCCGGCCCGGCCACCTTCACTGTCGGGCTGGCGTTCTCGACGGCCGTCACCGTCGAGACGGCCTTGTCCTCAGCGGGAACGCACAAGACCGGACGGTTCGACCAGTGCAGCAATTTGTGCGGTGTCGAGCCCAGGATCGCGCCGCGGAGCGGACTCTCACCCCACGTGCCGACCACAATCAGCCGAGCGTCATGCTTTTCCGCGGCGTCCAGCAGGGCAGCCGCCGGTTTGGCGTCGATGAGCTCGACAACGGTCTCGACTCCGGCAGCCTTCGCCTTTTCGACGGCGTGCTCGAGCGCCGTTCGTCCGATTTCGGCGAGCGCGTCGAAATGCGCCTTGAACTCTTCGCCGCGGACTCCGCCCGGTGGCTCGTCCGCGTACACCAGCACCAGAGTGTCGCCGAGCAGCCGAGCGAGATCGACGGAGTAGCCCAGCGCTCGCCGGGCCCCAGGCGATTCGTCGTAGCCGAGAACAATGCTCATGACTGGTCTCCTGTCTTGTCCGCCGAGCCCCCGCCGCTGACGCCGGCGAGCAGAGCCGGGTCGACCACGCTCGGCCGCTCCAACCAGTACTTCCTGTCGTGGATTCGCCAGAAGATCATGAACACCACACCGACCAGGAAAATGCCGACTCCGATGACCAAGGGCGGACCCAGACCGAACCAGGCCACCCCGGTGTAGGAGTTCTCCGGGTTGGACATGTCGATGATCGACTCGATCAGCAGCCAGAACAGCAGGATCGCACCGAAGACCGGTCCGACGCCGATCAGCAGGAAGTTCTTGACGCTCTTGGTCAGCTCGTGCCGGTAGTAGATCGCGCACGCGAAACCGGTCAGGCCGTAGTAGAAGGCAATCAGCAGGGACAACGCTGTCAGCGAATCGAACAAGGCGTTCTCGCTGATCGTGTTCACGATCAGGTACCAACCGATCGCGATGCCCGCGACCAGCCAGGTCGACACGTCCGGCGTGCGGAACCGAGGATGGATGTGCGCCAACGACTTCGGTAGCGCTGCTCGGCGTGCCATCGACAACCCGGTCCGGGAGGCCGGGATGATCGTCGTCTGGGTCGATGCGATCGCTGACGTCGACACTGCGAGCAGCACCACCCATGACCAGCCGCCCATCACCTGGTCCGACAGGCCGGCGAAGATCGCTTCCGCCTGGTCCGCGTTCTCCACGAGGTAGTCGACTCCGGCATACGCCACGACGGCCACCGCGACCGACACGTACGTGGCGAGCAGGACCACCGTCGACACGATGGCAGCTTTGCCCGGGGTCGAGGAGGATCCCTCGGTTTCCTCGTTCAGGTTGACCGCCGATTCCCAGCCCCAGTAGGCGAACACTCCGAGCAGCAATGCGGCGGTCAACGCCGCGCCCCCCGCGCCGAACGGATTGAGCCAGGAGAATTCCGGAGTGGTGCCCTCCAGTGAGCTGTTGCCGGACAGCGCGCTGACCAGCGCGATCGTGGCGAACGCCAACAATGCCAACACCTGGGCGATGATCAGGACGTCCTGCACGTGCGCGGAGAGTTCGGTGCCGATCACGCAGATCGCCGTCATCACCAGGATCAGGGCGACGCTGAGAGCCCGCACGGCGATGACGTTGTCGGCGAGGCCGTCGGCGCCGACGGCCAGCAGGAAGTACTTGACGCCCACGTCGGCCAGCGACCCGACGACCAGTACCCCCGTCAACCCGATGGCCCAGCCGGCGATCCAGCCGAACCACGGGCCCATCGCCCGGGTTACCCACGAGAACGTCGTCCCGCAGTCCGAATCGACCCGATTGAGGTAGTAGAAGGCCGATGCGATGAGCAGCATGGGAACGAACGAGGCCAGCAATGCCCCCGGGGCATAGACCCCGACCAGAGCCACGATCGGGCCGATCACCGCGGCCAACGAATAGGCCGGCGACGTGGAGGCAAGGCCGATCACCATCGAGCTGACGAAGCCGATGGCGCCTGGCTTCAACGTGGCTGCGGGTTCAGCCTGCTCCGGTATCGATGTCATGTGCCCTCCAGGTCGCGGCCCGTAACGGACGGTGCCGGGTCGAGATGGCGGCCGGCCGCAGCCTGGCCGTTCACGCAGAGTTCGCGAATCGGATGCGTTCACCCGGGCGGACGCCCGGGGTTGGGCTCATACTGTCACTGGATCGGCGCAATTGCCCGGTCCGATGTGTCTCTGAGTAAGAATTCCTGCGAAAGGGTGCTTCCATGCGAGTGCTGCTTGTCGGAGCCGGAGGTGTTGGTGGCTCGATCGCGTTGATCGCGGCCCGCCGGGGCTACTTCGAGGCGATGGTCGTCGCCGATTACGACGCGTCACGAGCCGTCCAGGTCGCCGAATCGACGTCGGATCCGCGGTTCATCGCTGCCCAGGTGGACGCCTCCGATACTGCGGCCGTGGTCAAACTGCTGGTCGACCATCGCTGTGACGTGCTGGTGAATGCGACCGATCCACGTTTCGTCATGCCGTTGTTCCGGGCGGCGCTGGAGGCGGGGGTCGACTACCAGGACATGGCGGCTTCGCTGTCCAAGCCGCACCCCACCGAGCCGTACGCCACGACCGGGGTCAAGCTCGGCGACGAACAATTCGCGCTCGCCGAAGAATGGGAGAAATCCGGCAGGCTCGCTCTTATCGGCATCGGGATCGAACCCGGAATGGCCGACGTATTCGCCCGGTACGCCGCCGACGAGTTGTTCTCCGAGATCGCCGAGTGCGGGGTACGCGACGGGGCCAACCTGACCGTCTCCGGATACGATTTCGCGCCCAGCTTCTCGATCTGGACCACCATCGAGGAATGCCTCAACCCGCCGGTCATCTACGAGAAGGACCGCGGCTGGTTCACGACGCCGCCGTTCAGCGAGCCCGAGGTCTTCGAATTCCCTGACGGGATCGGACCGGTGGAGTGCGTGAACGTCGAGCACGAGGAAGTGCTGTTGATTCCGCGGTGGGTGGACGCCGGTCGGGTCACGTTCAAATACGGGCTGGGCGAGGAGTTCATCAATGTCCTCAAGGTGCTGCACACCATCGGGCTGGATCGGACGGATCCGGTGATGGTGCGCGGGGTGCAGGTGTCGCCCCGCGACGTGGTGGCCGCGTGCCTGCCGAACCCGGCCCAGCTCGGCGACCGGATGTCCGGGAAGACCTGCGCGGGCCTGTGGGTGAAGGGCACCGGCAAGGACGGCCAGCCTCGGGAGGTGTACCTGTACCACGTGGTCGACAACGAATGGTCGATGCGTGAGTACGGAGCGCAGGCCGTGGTGTGGCAGACCGCGCTGAACCCGGTGGTGGCCCTGGAGTTGATGGCCTCTGGCGCATGGTCCGGTGCCGGCGTGCTCGGGCCGGAGGCGTTGCCGCCCAAGCCGTTCCTGGATCTGGTCAACGAGTACGGGTCGCCGTGGGGGATGCGCGAGGGCTGACGCCGGGGCTCGGTTTCGGTCGGGCCGGGCGCTCAGGTGATCGACAGCAGGTCGACAAGGCCGTCCAGTCCGACGAGCTCCGAGGCGTTGCGTGTGGGCAGCCGGGCACCGTGCGCCGCCGCCGTGGCCGCGATCAGCAGGTCCATCACCCGTGCGCGAGGTTGTTCGGTGGCGTTGACGGCGGCCGCCAAGCGGTCGTAGTGCCGCACGACTTCGTCGTCGACTGGAAGCGCATCGAAGCTTCGCTCGGTCCCCGCAAGACGGCGCAGGCGTCCAGCCCGAACAGACTCGGACGATGCACCAGTACAGCGAAATGGAGTTCCGCCGGCGATACGCTGCTGATGGCGATCTCGCCGCCGACCGCCCCCACTGGTGGATCAATCAGGACGCTCGTGTCCAATACGGTTCTCATCGAACAAACGGGTCACGCGGGGCGTGGTCGATCAGCAGTCGATCCCGCGCCCATTCCGGATCGGGCGGACCTGCGAATCCCCGCGACCTCCCAGCGGCGCCAGCGTCGTGATTCGATGGGACCGAGTTGGGCGACCTCGCGTCCGTTCACCGTCACGGTGATGACCTCGCCTGCCCCCGCCCGCAGGACCAGTTCGCTGGCTCCACCAATTCCGGCTGCCCGAGGTGTGCTGAGCGTCAGGAGAGCGACCCCTCGAACGACGATGAAGGCAGCGAGATCCACGCGGACGTTGATGATCGAAGATCAACCGGACGAAGTCCGCCCCAGCTGACCGACGCCGACTATCAGCTCATGCGCAAGGGTCGTCGGAGATGTGTACCGGCACCTCGCGCAGCGCGCGTCAGGTGATGTCACGGACGCGCGGTGCCGGTACGCGCCGATGAATTGGGGTCACGACCCGAGGTAGGGCTGACGACCCGGCTGGGATGCCGGATGATCAGCTGGTGAACGTCATCCTCTTCGGGGCTTCCGGCATGGTGGGTCAAACGGTGCTGCGGGAGGTGCTGGCCGACGAACACATCGACACGATCCTGGTGATCGGTCGTACGCCGCTGCCGGACCGCCCGGAACGTGTGCGGGAGATCGTGCATGGGAACTTCTACGACTTCTCTTCCCTCGCAGACGACATGACAGGGTACGACGCCTGTTTCTTCTGCCTCGGGGTCTCGGCGACCGGAAAGAAGGAGCAGGTGTACCGACGGATCACCTACGACATCACGTTGGCGGCCGGTACCGTTCTCGCGCAGGTCAATCCGACGATGGCGTTCCTGTACGTGTCGGGGATGGGCACGGACAGCTCTGAACGCGGTCGGTTGATGTGGGCACGGGTCAAGGGTGCGACCGAGAATGCCTTGCTGGGCCTGCCATTTCGGGCGTACGGGATCCGTCCGGGCTTCATCCTCCCGGCTCACGGGGTGCGTACGAAGACGCGGCTCTACGCCGCTGTCTATCAGGTCACCGGCTGGCTGTACCCGGTGCTGAAGCGGGTGGCGCCCGGGCACGTGATGACCTCCGAGGAGCTCGGCCGGGCGATGATCGCCGTTGCGGTGGACCGGCCCGAACTCCGGGTGCTGGAAACCAGGGACCTGAAGGCGCTGGTCGCAGGCAAGTGATAATTGTGCCGGCAGCGGCTGCGCGGGCGGACTCCGGGGTGAGTGCACGCCCCGCACGTAA
>JADGOY010000230.1 GCA_017882715.1 Nakamurella sp.
ACAGCCGGAGCAGCGGCCTGGTGGCCGACGTTGCCGGCGCCAGCAGCGACGCCGGCGCCACGATCGACCAGTGGTACCCCAACGGTGGGAACAACCAGAACTGGACGTTCACCAACGCGATCGGCTGAGCCGCCCAAGGCGTTTCTTCGCCGATGAAGAACCCGGCCCGTGGGCAACCCACGGGCCGGGTTTGCGTTTGGTGCACCATTGGTCTACATGAAGCCTGACGGGAGGAGGCCACCGCCGTGAAGCTCGCCTCGGTGGGCAAGCGTTACGGACGCGGCCCCTGGCTGTTCGACCGCGTGACCCTTGACCTGGAGCCGGGCCAGGTGATCGCCATCAGCGGCTCCAACGGCAGCGGCAAGTCGACGCTGTTGAACCTCATGGCCGGGCTGATCCGCCCGACGGCCGGCACGATCTCGGGTCGCCCGCGCCACATCGGCTACGTCCCGGAACGATTCCCCGGTCACCAGCGGATGTCCGCGATCGCCTACCTCACCCACCTGGGTCGGATCCGCGGGCTCTCGACCAGCGTCGCCCAGCGGTCGACACATGCTTTGCTGGAACGCTTCTCGTTCAGCAGCGGATCGGACGGCAGCATTCGCACACTATCCAAGGGAAACGCCCAGAAGGTCGCGCTGGCCCAGGCGCTGCTGGTGCCGCCCGACCTTTTCATCCTGGACGAACCCTGGACCGGACTCGACGAGATCGGCCACGACGTGCTGTCCCGGACCATCGCCGAAACCGCCGCCCGGGGCGGGATCGTCGCGCTGAGCCGGCACCTCGCCGTTCCCGGCCCCGCGGTGGAGTCCGCTCGGTACGACTTGGACGGAGCGACGCCGGCGGACGGGGCGCCGCCGATCGCTGCGGTCAACCTCGAAACCGCCGCGACGACCGCGAAGGTAGTGCTGCGCCCGCATGACCACTCGCGCCGACTGCCGGGACCATGGGCCGGTGTTGCCCGGACCGGACCGAACCACAGCGACACCGTGGATCTCACGGTCGCCCATCATGATTGCGATCGACTGCTGCTGGCCGCATTGCAGTCGGGGTGGTCGGTGGTTGCCGTATTGCCCGACGACCCACCCACCGAAGGCCGCACAGACGGATGCAACGACGGCGGGGACGATTCGACGTGACCGCGCTGTACCGCTACCTCGCGGCAAACGTGTTGCACCGGCAGCTGTACCTGCCGCCCGTACTGCTGTTCGGGGTCGTGGTCGTCGTCGGCAGCCGCGGCGACGGCGGGCCGCTTTTGCCGCTGTACGCACTGTGGACCGGCGCCATCCTGATCAGCTCAGTCTGGCTCACCATCGTCGTGTTGGCGACCGAAGACGTTGTGCAGGAACGGATCACGATGGTCAGCGCCCATCGGATGTGGTTTCCGTTGGCAGCCGCGGTGCTGGTCACGGTGACTTTCGATGGTGTGATGGCGGCCGCCGCCCTCTTCTTTCCGCTGCTCGTGGGTGTCCGATCGGCCGGCGGCGGGGATCTCCTGGTCGGACTCCTCGCGCAGCTGGCCAGTGCTGGTGCCGGGGTGATCGTGGGAATGTTCTGCAGCCGACAGGTCGTTCCGCGGCCCGGCTACGCCCTGCTGCTCGCTGCCGCCGCGGTGCTGGCCCTGCTGCTGGTGCAATGGGTTCCGCCCGTCAACCCGTTGATCCGACTACTGGCCGGGGGCGAGTCGGCGAGCGCGATGCTGGGCCGGGTCGCGGTCACCGCCGCACTCGTGACGCTGTTCGTCGTTGCCACCATCCCGATCGTGCACGCCCTGCACCGCCTGCCGCGGTGACGAACGCGGCCGGTCCGACCTCGCCGCGCCGGATCGGTGGCAATCGAGCCGCCATTTCCGGATCCCCCAGGGAGATTCCAAGGTCCGGACCTGGCGACTCGATGGCCATCACATCCCGGCGAAGAATCTCCGCAGGTCGGCCGCCACGATCTCAGGCCTGGCACGACGATCGGCATTACCCGATGCACTGTGGTCCAGGCCCGCGAACTCGCGACGTTCGGCGTGCGGCAACACCTTTTCCAGGGCGTCGAGAGCTGTCTTCAAGTACGCCGGGCTCTTGCTGCCGCCCAGCAACATCACCTGCGCGGCGATGTCCTTGAGGTCGTCCATCTTCCCCTCCGTCTCGGCGATCACCCGGAAGTCGTAATGCAGGTTCGGGGCCAGCATTCGCATCGTGATGTCGTCGGCGGTGGCCTTCTTGTCCTCGATTAGTGCGTTGCAAGAGGTTGCCGGGGTCAGCATCGATTCGCCGGTTCCGGACGCTTGAACTGACTCTCAGGGTCTGACTCTCAGGGTCCGAATCTGGCGAATCGATCAGGGGGCCGCTGCAATCTCAGTCGTCGATGGCCTGGTAGGCCGAGGTGCGGAAGTCGTGCAACACCGGCGGTGGCGACGGTGAGGTCCAGGCGGTCTGGGTGAGCAGGATGACCACCATGTCCTCGGCAGGATCGCTGGTCCATCCGGTGCCCAGCCCGCCGTCCCAGCCGAATTGGCCCGGGGTCTCGGCCACTCCTTCACGCCGGGTGACCACAGCGACTCCGAACCCCCAGCCCCGGGGCCCGAGGAAGGGATCGACCCCAGCGCGCTGGGCGGCGGTGAGCTGATCGGTGATCATCATTTCGACCGACGGCCGAGACAGTATGCGCTGCCTGCCATGTCGGCCACGGGCGAGCAACATCTGGCCGAAGGCAAGGAAATCGTCGGCGGTGGACACCAAACCCGCAGCGCCGGAGGGAAAGGCCGGCGGCCGGCTCCACTGACCATCCGGCTGGTCGAAGACGCTCACCTCGCCGGTCTCCGGAACCCGGATGTACTGCGGCGGGAACCGGTCGAGTCCGCCGGGCGGCACGTGGAAGGCGGTGTCGACCATGCCCAGCGGCTCGAAGATGCGCTCACGCAGAAACTCCTCGAACGGCTGGCCCGATGCCCTGGCGACGAGGACGCCCAGCATTTCCGAGCCGGTGTGGTACATCCACCGCTCGCCGGGCTGGTACATCAGCGGGACGCCGGCCATCCGCCGGATCCACTCGTCGGGTGCGGGCGGGCGGGCCGGCTGCGGTGGGCCGCCGCCCAGTTCCAAGGCGTCCAGGGCCGCCTGAATTGGGTAGGTCCCGGGCGGTGCCATCAGCCCGCCGGTGCCCAGCCGGAAGGTGAGCAGGTCACGAACGGTGATGGGCCGCTTGGCGGGCACGGTGTCGTCCAGCTGCGCGTCGATGCTTCGCAGGACGCGCGGCTCGGCGAGTTCGGGCAACAGCCGATCGACCGGATCATCCAGCCGCAGCACGCATTCCTCGATGAGGATCATCGTCGCCACCGCCGTCACCGGCTTTGTCATCGAGCTGATCCGGAAGACCGTGTCGCGCCGCATCGGTGTCGACCCGCCGACGGCGTGCGTCCCGATCGCGTCGACATGGGCCTCACCCCGCCTGCTCACCACCGTCACCACACCCGGCACGGCACCGCGCTCGACGTGCCCGGCCATCACGTCGTGCACCCGGGCGAACCGCGGGCCGGAGAGTCCCGAACCGGCCATCGTTCCTCCTTCGTCCGTGTCATGTCAGGGTTGCCGACGTTCCTCCGCCGACATTCCGCTGCCGATCGCGCTCTCGCCGATGACAGTTACGACCGAGTGCAACGGGCAATCTCATCGGGTTACGGTCGGCCGCATGGATGTCCGCCGGCGAACAGCGCTACTGGTGGAGGCGTATCGGTTCTTCAACGATCGTGACGTCGGCGCCCTGCTGGACAACATGACCGACGACGTCCAGTGGCCCGACGTCGCCAACGCACACGTGCTGCACGGCAAGGAGGCCATCCGCGGCTATTGGCTGGTGCAATTCTCCGCTGCGGATTGTCCGTGACGTTCGACCCATGCGCATCGAATGTCCGGACGACAGGATGGATCAGGAACGTCATGAAGGGTGGAACTGATGACCCTGTCCGGCGGCACTCTGCTCGCGCTGGCGCCGGTGGTGCTGCTCGTCGTCGGCCTCGTGGCGTTCTGCTTGGTCGACCTCGTCCGCGCTCCGTCGGCGCGTTACCTCCCGAAACCGTTGTGGGCGTTGATCATCCTGATCGGCTCCACGCCGCTGGGCGCGATCGTGTACCTGATTGTCGGCCGCGACCGCCACCCGCCGGACACGGCACCGCAGCAGCACAACGAGCAACATGACAGTCACCAAGCAGAGTCGAGGTCGACACCGACACTCATCCGGACCTGCGGCACCGGCGACGGTCCGGTCGTCGAAACCAGGGGCCTCACCCGCGACTACGGCGGAGCGGGATTGTTCGACGTCGACCTGTCCGTGCCCCGCGGCTGTGTGTACGGCCTGGTCGGCCCGAACGGCGCCGGCAAGACGACGATGCTGTCCCTTCTCACCGGGATGCGGCGGCCCGATCGCGGTGCCGTCCGGCTGTCCGTGCCGCGTCCGGCCATCGCTGTCTGTCCTGACGTTCCAGAGTTCGACGGCTGGCTGACCGCTGTCGAGGTGGTCGACCTGGCCCGCGCGCTGATCGGCTCTGGTACCGACAATGGCGGGGCAGGCCATCCGGTGAGGGATGCGCTCAGGGCAGCCGGGCTGGCCGACGTCGCCGGGCGGCAGGTCGGCGGGTTCTCGCGAGGCATGACGCAGCGGCTCGGGTTCGCCTGCGCGCTGGTCGGCGATCCGCAACTGCTCATCCTCGACGAGCCCACCTCCGCGCTCGACCCGGCGGGCAGGGCCGAGCTGCTCTCGTTGGTCGCGAGCATGCGGGGCCGCCGCACCGTGATCTTCTCCAGTCACATCCTGGACGACGTCCAGCGGGTCGCCGACCAGGTGGGCATCCTGCGCGGCGGACGTCTGCTGTACCAGGGCGCCACCCAGTCGCTGATCGACACGCATTTGCAGCCACGCTGGCTCATCCGTATCTCCGGCGACACCACGTTGCTGCGCGCCGAGCTGGGCAAGCAACCGTGGGTCACCCACATCGAACCGACCGGTCCCGACTCGGTGAGAGTGGAAGGCGTATCGATGGAGGCCGGCGAGCGCGGCATCCCGATCGTGGTGGCGGCATGCCATGAACGATTGGTCTCCTGCGAGCCGGTGGCCGCCGACCTCGAAGCCGCATTCCTGGCGCTCACCAATGCCTGACGACCAATGCCTGACGTTCCGAGTGACCCGACGGGCGGATCCACGATGACCACCACCTCACCACCAACCCGCGCGGGTCGTGAGCGGCCGATGACCACGTGGCGGTTGGAATGGCTCCGCCTGACGCGATCCCGGCGGTGGATCGCGCTCGTCGCGGTCTACCTGGTCTTCGGGTTGATCGGCCCCGTGATGGCGAAGTACATGGCCGGTCTACTCGAGCACGTCCAGTCGGGCATCACGATCATCGTTCCGCCGCCGCAACCCAGGGACGGGATCGTGAATTACCTCAGCCAGGTAGGGCAGATCGGGCTGATCGTGGTGGTTGCCATCGCCGCCAGTGCCATGGCCTTCGACGCCCATCGCGGGATTTCCACGTTCCTGCGCACTCGGGCCAACGGGATGTGGGAGATCGTCGCGCCGCGATTCGCCGTCAACGCCATCGCCGCAGTTCTCGCATACACCCTGGGGCTGCTGGCGGCGTGGTACGAGACCTTGTTGCTGCTCGGCCCGCTGCCGGTCGATGCCATGCTGGCCGGCCTGCTGTGCGAGTCGGTCTATCTGATCTTCGTGGTCGCGGTCGTCGCCGCCGCCGCGTC
>JADGOY010000003.1 GCA_017882715.1 Nakamurella sp.
CCAGCACCACCCGCAGGCCCAGCACCACCCGCAGGCCCAGCACCACCGCACAACAGATTCCACATCAGCTTCCAGAACAGCCTCAACGTCGAGATGGGCCACCTCCGGCCGCCACCCGAAGGGAGACCGAGTGTCCCTGAGCCTGCTCTCACAGGCCTTCCTCGCGGACGGCGGCCAATTCGAGGCGCCCAGCGTCGAGCATTCGTTCTTCTTCGACAAGATCGGCGACGGCACCGTCATCGCGTCGGTCAAGGCGATGGTGCTGCTGGTCCTCGGCACGCTGTTGGTCATGGCATTCTTCCTCGTGGCATCGCGACGGGCGGCGATGTTGCCGGGCAAGCTGCAGTACGCCGGCGAGGCCATCTACGGGTTCGTCCGCAACGGTGTGGCCATCGAGATCCTCGGCAAGCACGGCCGTGCCTGGGCCGGGTTCCTGACCACGCTGTTCGTCTTCATCCTGATCCAGAACCTCTGGGGCATCATTCCCTTGGCCCAGTTACCGGTCACGTCGCATTTCGCCATTCCGGTGCTCTTGGCTGCAATGGTGTGGGTGCTGTACATGGGTGTCGGTATTCGAAAGCACGGGTTTTTCGGATTCTTCAAATTGATGTGTTATATCGAGGGCATCCCCTGGTATATGCATATTCTGCTGATCCCCATCGAGTTCCTGTCGAACATCATCCTGCGGCCGTTCACGCTGGCCATCCGGTTGTTCGCCAACATGTTCGCCGGCCACATGCTGATCACCATCGCCGCGGTCGGGACGCTGTACCTGTGGGGCACCGGCAACCCGCTCAACATCGTGCTGGGCGTGTTGCCGTTCATCGGCAGTATCGGCCTGGTGTTCTTCGAGTTGCTGATCATCTCGCTGCAGGCCTACGTGTTCGTGCTGCTGACTGCGATCTATCTGGAATCGTCATTGGCCGACTCGCACTGATCGCACGCAACCCAACTCGGCCCCCGCAGGGACCGACCACCGCCCGCATGACCTGGCCCGCACCGGCGCGGCCAGCGATCCACCACCAAGATCCGGCCGCGGATCTCGTGAGAAGAAAGAAGCACCCCTATGCCTGATGTGTCCCAACTGGCAGAAGTCACCGGCAACGTCGGCACCCTCGGGTACGGCCTTTCCGCGATCGGACCCGGTATCGGTGTGGGTATCGTCTGGGCCGCCTACATCCAGTCGACCGCCCGCCAGCCCGAATCCGCCGGACTGACCCGGACCTATGCGTTCCTCGGGTTCGCGGTGTCCGAGGCGCTGGCCCTGCTGGGCTTCGTGGTTCCGTTCATCTTGACCTGATCCTTCGCCCGCTACTGAAGAGTCGAGGGACATCGTGATCAACATCGCGGCCGAGACCACCAATCCGATTGGTCTGCCCTGGGGCGAAGTCGTCATCGCCTTCATCGCCTTCATCGTGCTACTGGTGGTGCTCGGCAAGTTCGTCTGGCCCCAGTTCGAGGCGGCGTACGCCGCCCGCACAAAGGCGATCGAGGGCGGTATCGCCAAGGCGGAGGAGGCGCAGAACGAGGCAAGGGCAGCGCTGGACCGGTATACGCAACAACTTGCCGGCGCCCGGGAAGAGGCCGCCAAGATCCGCGAGGACGCGCGCGTGCAGGCACAGGCCATTCGTGACGACATGCTGGCCAAGGCGCACCAGGAGACCCAGCGGATCGCCGCGGCGGGCAGGTCGCAGCTGGAGGCCCAGCGAGCGCAGATCGTTGCCGAATTGCGCGGCGACCTCGGCCGGATGTCGGTCGACCTGGCCGGTCGCATCGTCGGAGAATCGCTGGAAAGCGATGTCCGGCAGAACCGGACCGTCGAGCGCTTCCTGGCCGAGTTGGATGCCTGATGCAGCACATCGCCAGCCGGGAATCCCTGGACGCCACAACAGCGCGGGTGCTGGAGGTGGCCGAGCCGCTGGACAGCGCGGGTCTTGCGGAACTGGGGACCCAGCTGGACGCGGTGTCCGACCTGCTGCTCAACCAGGTCGGGTTGCGCCGGACGTTGTCCGAGGGCACCATCTCCAGCGACAGGCGGGCCGGCATCGCCGCTCGGTTGTTCTCCGCCAAGATCGGTGATCCCGCCCGCGCCGCGGTGGAGTTCGCGGTGCGTCAGCCCTGGTCGTCGGCGCGTGATCTGCAGGAGGCGCTGCGGCGGGTGAGCCGGACCGCGATGTTCCTGCAGGCGGAACGGAGCGGCGAACTGGACGACGTCGAGGACCAGTTGTTCAGGTTCGCTCGCATCGTCGAGGGCGCCCCGGAGCTCTCGGTGATCCTGGACGATCCGACCGCCGATCCGGAGCTGCGCAGCCGGCTGGTGGACGACCTGCTCCGCACCCGCGCGCATCCGCTGGTCACCGATCTGGTCGACGCGCTCGCACGGGACACCGGCGGCAGGTCGTTCTCGCACGGCGTGCGCGAGCTGGTGGACCAGGCCGCCGAGCGCCGCGACAAACTGGTCGCCATCGTGAAATCGGCGGTCGCGCTGAGCCCCGAGCAAACCGCCCGGCTGACCGGATCGCTGGGCCGGATCTACGGCCGGCAGGTCTCCGTGCACGTCGAGGTCGACCCGAAGGTCATCGGCGGAATGCGGGTGCAGGTCGGCGACGAGATCATCGATGGCAGCGTGTCGGCCAAGCTGGAGGCGCTGCACCGGCGCCTGGCCGGCTGAGAGACTCCGGCTGGGACACTCCGGCTGAGAGACTCCGGCGACACTCCAGTGCACTTCTCTGCAGGGCATGACCAGCGCCTGACACCTCAGGACGGAACAGGACGGGAACACCGATGACCGAGTTGACGATCTCCCCCGACGAGATCCGTTCCGCGATCGAGAGCTACGTCTCGGACTACTCGCCCGATGTCACCCGGGAAGAGGTCGGCATCGTGGCGGAGACCGGTGACGGCATCGCGACCGTCGAGGGTCTGCCGTCGGCGATGTCCAACGAGCTGCTCGAGTTCCCGGGCGGTGTGCTCGGCGTGGCGCTCAACCTGGACGTGCGCTCGATCGGCGCGGTGATCCTGGGCGATGCGATGACCATCGAGGAAGGCCAGCAGGTCACCAGGACCGGCGAGGTGCTCTCGGTTCCGGTCGGTGACGCGTTCCTGGGCCGGGTGGTCAACCCGCTCGGTCAACCCATCGATGGCCTCGGCGATATCGTCGCGGAAACCAACCGTCCGCTCGAGCTGCAGGCCGCCTCCGTGGTCGAGCGGCAGGGCGTGCGCGAGCCGCTGCAGACCGGCATCAAGGCGATCGATGCGATGACGCCGATCGGCCGTGGGCAGCGTCAGCTGATCATCGGCGACCGCAAGACCGGCAAGACCGCCGTCTGCGTGGACACGATGATCAACCAGAAGCAGTTCTGGGAGACCGGCGACGAAAAGCTGCAGGTGCGCTGCATCTACGTCGCGATCGGGCAGAAGGGCACCACCATCGCCGGTGTCCGGCAGTCGCTGGAAGACGCCGGGGCGCTGGAGTACACGACGATCGTGGCCGCGCCCGCGTCGGACTCCGCCGGGTTCAAGTGGCTGGCGCCCTACACCGGCTCGGCGATCGGGCAGCACTGGATGTACCAGGGCAAACACGTGCTGATCATCTTCGACGACCTGTCCAAGCAGGCCGAGGCCTATCGGGCGATCTCGCTGCTGCTGCGCCGCCCGCCGGGCCGCGAAGCCTACCCGGGTGACGTGTTCTACCTGCACTCCCGGTTGCTCGAGCGCTGCGCAAAGTTGTCCGACGAGTTGGGTGCCGGCTCGATGACCGGTCTGCCGATCATCGAGACGAAGGCCGGTGACGTCTCGGCGTACATCCCGACCAACGTCATCTCGATCACCGACGGCCAGTGCTTCCTGGAAGGCGACCTGTTCAACGCCGGCGTCCGCCCGGCGATCAACGTCGGCATCTCGGTGTCCCGGGTCGGCGGCGCCGCGCAGGTCAAGGCCATGAGGAAGGTCTCCGGCACGCTGCGTCTGGACCTGTCGGCCTATCGCGAACTGGAGGCCTTCGCGGCGTTCGGCTCCGACCTGGATGCGGCGTCCAAGCAGTCGCTGGCCCGCGGGTCCCGGCTGGTCGAACTGCTCAAGCAGGGTCAGTTCTCGCCCTATCCCGTCGAGGAGCAGGTCGTCTCGATCTGGGCGGGCACCCGCGGTCACCTGGATCGGGTGCCGGTCCAGGACATCCGGCGGTTCGAGAGCGAGTACCTGCAGTATCTGCGGCACGCTCCGGGCGCCCCGATGGAGGCGATCAGGTCGCAGGGCGACCTGTCGGACGAGACCGAAAAGGCGCTGATCGCCGGCTTGGCCGAGTTCTCCGACACCTTCACCACGTCCGACGGCGTCATCCTGGGTCGGCAGCCGGAGGTGCACGCGCTGGACAAGTCCGCGGTCGGCCACGAGAAGGTCCAGGTTCGACGGCCCACGGCCGGCAAGTGACCGTACCGATGATCGGACCGATGATCGGACTGCACGATCCGGGTTCTGGAGGTAGCCGATGAGCGCTCAGGTCAGGGTGCTGCGGCAGCGGGTGAAGGCGGTCCGCTCGACGCAGAAGACGACCAAGGCGATGGAGATGATCGCCACCTCGCGCATCGCCAAGGCGCAGGCCAAGGTGACGGCGGCCGCGCCGTACGCCAAGCAGATCACCGACGTGCTCACCGCGCTGGCCTCGGCCTCGACCCTGGATCACCCGCTACTGACCGAACGGGACGAGCCGAAGCGGGCCGGCATCCTGCTGATCACCTCCGATCGCGGGCTCTGCGGTGGCTACAACGCCAACGCGATCAAGGTCGCCGAGGAGTTGGGTGCGCTGCTGCGCTCCGAGGGCAAGGAGCCGGTGCTCTACGTGATCGGCCGAAAGGGATTGGGCTACTACACCTTCCGCAAGCGACCGGTCGCGGCATCCTGGACCGGGTTCTCCGAGAAGCCCACCTATGCCGACGCGGAGCGAGCGTCTGACGCGCTGCTACCGGCGTTCGCCGTCGGCTCGGCGGGCACCCTGCCGGACGGCACACCGGGCTTTGACGAAATGCACCTGGTCTCCACCCACTTCCGCTCCATGATCACCCAGACCGCGCAGGTCAGGCGGCTGGCCCCGATGGATGTCGAGGTCGTCGAGCACGACTACACCCACCCGGGAACCGAACTCCCGATGCCCGCCTACGAGTTCGAGCCGTCCGTGGAAACGCTGCTGGACGAGATGCTGCCGAAATACGTCAGGACGCGGATCTACGCCGCCCTGCTGGATTCCGCTGCGTCCGAGTCGGCCGCGCGTCGCGCGGCGTGCAAGTCGGCGACGGACAACGCCAACGACATCATCCGTAACCTCAGCCGGCAGGCCAACCAGGCCCGGCAGGCCCAGATCACCCAGGAACTCACCGAGATCGTCGGCGGCGCCGACGCCCTCGCCACTATCGGGACCGAAGAGGACTGATTCGTCATGACCGCAACCGTGCAAGCTCCGACCACCTCCGGCCGGGTCGTCCGGGTCATCGGCCCGGTGGTCGACGTCGAATTCCCGCGGGGCGGCGTGCCCGACCTGTTGAACGCGCTGCACGTCACGGTGAGCGGCGCGGGCCCGGAGCGCACGCTGACCCTGGAGGTCGCGCTGCACCTGGGCGACGACATCGTCCGGACGATCTCCATGCAGCCCACCGACGGCCTGGTCCGGGGCGCCGCGGTGGAGGACACCGGCGCGGCGATCTCCGTGCCGGTCGGCGACGTCGTCAAGGGTCACGTCTTCGGTGCGCTCGGCGCCTGCCTGGACGAGCCCGGGGTGGGCGAGGACGCCGAGCACTGGCCGATCTACCGCAAACCGCCGCCGTTCGACCAGCTTGAGGGCCGGACCCAGCAGCTCGTCACCGGTATCAAGGTCATCGACCTGCTGACCCCCTACGTGCAGGGTGGCAAGATCGGCCTGTTCGGCGGCGCGGGCGTGGGCAAGACCGTGCTCATCCAGGAGATGATCACCCGGGTGGCCAAGAACTTCGGTGGCACCTCGGTGTTCGCCGGGGTGGGGGAGCGGACCCGCGAGGGCAACGACCTCTTCACGGAAATGACCGAGTCCGGCGTCATCAAAGACACCGCGCTGGTGTTCGGTCAGATGGACGAGCCGCCCGGGACAAGGATGCGGGTCGGGCTGTCCGCGCTGACGATGGCGGAGTACTTCCGCGACGTGCAGAACCAGGACGTGCTGTTGTTCATCGACAACATCTTCCGGTTCACCCAGGCCGGCTCCGAGGTGTCCACCCTGCTCGGCCGGATGCCGTCCGCGGTGGGCTACCAGCCGACGCTGGCCGACGAGATGGGCGAGCTGCAGGAGCGGATCACCTCCACCAAGGGCCGGTCCATCACCTCGCTGCAGGCCATCTATGTGCCCGCCGACGACTACACCGACCCGGCCCCGGCCACCACCTTCGCGCACCTGGACGCCACCACCGAGCTCGATCGGGCCATCACCGAGAAGGGCATCTACCCGGCGGTGAACCCGCTGTCGTCCACCTCCCGGATCCTGGACGCGCAGTTCGTCGGTGAGGAGCACTACCGGGTCGCCCAGGAGGTCATCCGGATCCTGCAGAAGTACAAGGAGCTGCAGGACATCATCGCCATCCTGGGCATGGACGAGCTGACCGAGGAGGACAAGTTGCTGGTCGGCCGGGCTCGGCGGATGGAGCGCTACCTCGGCCAGAACTTCTTTGTTGCCAAGCAGTTCACCGGCATGGACGGGTCATATGTCAAGATGGATCACACCATCGAGTCATTCGACGCGATCGCCAAGGGCGAGTACGACAACATCCCCGAGCAGGCATTCCTGAACGTCGGTGGGATCGATGACGTGCTGGCGAAGGCGAAGACCCTGGGCTGACCAGCCGATCCGCCCATGAGCTGGGCGACAACGTTGCCCTCGGGAGCTGACCGTTCCGCGGCGTCCGATAGACTCGGCAAATCCATTCGAGCAGAGGCGGAGTACTCCGTGGCGGACATTCAGGTGCACCTGGTCTCGGTGGAGCGAGAGCTGTGGTCGGGAACCGCGCAGATGGTGGTTGCCAGGACCTCCGACGGGGACATCGGCGTGATGGCCGGCCACGCGCCGCTGCTGGCACAACTGCGTGAGGGTTTCGCCGCGCGGATCATGGAGCCGGACGGCAACGTCCTCGGCGTGGCCGTGCACGGCGGGTTCCTCTCGGTCACCAAGGACGGGGTGTCGATCCTGGCCGAGGATGCGCAGCTGTCCGACGAGATCGATGTTGCCCGTGCCAGGGCGGCCTACGAGGCCGCGAAGGCCCAGGGCGGCGAGTCGGCCGCGGCCGAGGCGGAGTTCCGCCGGGCCAGGGCCCAGCTACTGGCCACCGGACATGATGACGTCTGAGCCATGATCCGGGCACAACGGAGATGAACATCGTGTCGCTGGCGCAGATTCTTGGGCTGGCGATCCTGATTGTCCTCGTTGTTGCCATTGTTGTCATTGCAGTGCGACGCTCCGTGCTCGCCAGGTCGGGTGGTGTCGACGTGTGCTGGCGCAGGAGACTCCGACCGGACGGCCGCGGCTGGGTGCTCGGCCAGGGCCGGTTCCGCGGCGACGAGTTCCTGCTCTACCGGTCGTTCTCCCCACTCCCGGGGGCCGCCCGCAAACTGCATCGCGGCACCCTGGTGCTCGGCGAGCGCCGGCAACCCGTCGGCACCGAACCTGACCTGCTGCCGGTCAATTCGGTGATCCGGCGATGTACCGACGGCGGCACGACGTTCGAGCTGGCGCTGAGCGAACAAGCGCTGACCGGTTTGCGGTCCTGGCTCGAATCCGGGCCGCCGGGCGACCGCCCCACCCCGGGCCTGTTCCACCGGGGCATTCGCAAGACCTGAACGTCAGGTAGTACCCCGTTCGCCGCCCGGCTGCCACAGCACGTCGCCGGCTGGATTGGCCGCCCGAGCCAGGATGAACAGCAAGTCGGACAGCCGGTTGAGATACGTGGCCGCCAGCGGGTTGCTGCCGTCCGGATCTACCGCTCGCAACGTCCAGGCGCTGCGTTCGGCCCGTCGGGCCACGGTGCGGGCCAGGTGCAGCAGGGCGCCGCTGGGCGTGCCGCCAGGCAGGATGAACGACGTCAGCGCGGGCAGGTCGGCGTTGAACGCGTCACAGTCCGCCTCCAGTCGATCGATGTACTCCTGGGTGACCCGCAACGGCGGGTGCTGCGGATCCGCGACCACCGGCGTCGCCAGGTCGGCGCCCAGGTCGAACAGCTCGTTCTGCACGCGCAGGACGACGGCTGCGACCGGATCGGGCAGCGATCCCAGCGCCATGGCCACGCCCAGGGCGGCGTTGGTCTCGTCGCAGTCGGCGTAGGCCACCAGGCGCGGATCGGTTTTGGACACTCGGGAGAAATCGGCGAGCCCGGTGGTGCCGTCGTCGCCGGTGCGCGTGTAGATGCGGGTGAGCCGGACGGACATGAAGCAAACCCTATTAGAGTCCCTTGGGTGGAACGCTTTCTGGTCACCGGCGGAGCCCGGCTCGCCGGGACCGTTCAGGTGGCGGGGGCCAAGAACAGCGTGCTGAAGCTGATGGCCGCGTCCCTGCTCGCGGAGGGCACCACGGTCATCACGAACTGCCCGGAGATTCTCGACGTGCCGCTGATGGCCGATGTGCTGCGCGGGCTGGGCTGTGCGGTCGAGACCGGCGGCGAACGGGTGTCGATCACCACCCCGGCGGAGCTGTCCTTCCACGCCGACTTCCCCGCGGCCGGCCGGCTGCGGGCATCGGTGTGTGTGCTCGGACCGCTGATGGGCCGGTGTCGCCAGGCCCGGGTGGCGCTGCCCGGTGGGGATGCCATCGGATCCCGCCCGCTGGACATGCACCAGTCGGGCCTTCGGGCGTTGGGCGCCGATATGAGCATCGAGCACGGTCGGGTGGTCGGGCGGGCGGCCAAGCTGCACGGCGCCTGGATCGGGTTGGACTTCCCGAGCGTCGGCGCGACGGAGAACATCCTGATGGCTGCGTCGCTCGCGGACGGCGCCACGGTCATCGACAACGCCGCCCGGGAGCCCGAGATCATCGACCTGGCTCTGATGCTCGGCCAGATGGGCGCTCGGATCGAGGGCGCCGGCACCGCGACGATCACCATCGAAGGCGTCGACACGCTTCATCCGGCCACGCATCGCACGGTGGGCGACCGGGTGGTCGGCGGCACTTGGGCCTATGCCGCGGCGATCACCCGGGGCTCGGTCCGGGTCGAGGGTGTCGACCCGGTTTACATGACCGCACCGCTGGAACGGCTGACGCAGGCGGGCGCGCAGATCGAGCCGGAGGACGACGCGGTCACCGTCACGATGCCGGGGCGGCCGAATGCGGTGGATTTCATCACCATGCCGTACCCGGGCTTTCCCACCGATCTGCAACCGATGGCTTTGGCCCTTGCGGCGGTCGCCAACGGTAATTCGTTGATCACCGAGAACGTCTTCGAGGCTCGGTTCCGGTTCGTGGACGAGTTGATCCGGATGGGTGCGGACGCCAGGACCGACGGCCATCACGCCGCGATCCGTGGTCGTGAACAACTGTCCAGTGCCCCGGTGTGGTCAACCGATATCCGGGCAGGAGCCGGGCTGGTGCTGGCAGGTCTGGCCGCCGAGGGGGTCACCGAGGTGCACGAAGTCATGCACATCGACCGGGGCTACCCGCATTTCGTCGAGGACCTGCAGAAGCTGGGCGGGCAGATCCAGCGGGTCGGCGACAGTGGGGACCCGCTGCGCGCCTGATCGCTGTTGTGCCTACCTGCCGGTGTCCGGTGTCCGGACGCCGGTAGAGTCACCTCTGTGCGCCTCGTGGTAGCTCGCTGTTCGGTGGACTACATCGGTCGGCTCACCGCACACCTGCCGCTGGCCACTCGGCTGCTGATGGTCAAGGCGGACAACTCGGTGCTGGTGCACTCCGACGGTGGGTCCTACAAGCCGCTGAACTGGATGTCCCCGCCGTGCTGGATGGTCGAGGAACCCGGTCGCTGGGTCGTGGAGAACAAGGCCGGCGAACAATTGCTGATCACCATCCACGAGGTGCTGCACGACTCCAGACACGAATTGGGAATCGACCCGGGCCTGGTCAAGGACGGTGTCGAGGCCCATTTGCAGGCGCTGCTCGCCGAGCACGTGGCGACCTTCGGCGAAGGCTGGTCGCTGGTGCGCCGGGAGTATCCGACGCCGATCGGACCGGTCGACCTGATGTGCCGGGATGCCGCCGGCGGCTGCGTTGCGGTGGAGATCAAGCGCCGCGGGGAGATCGACGGGGTCGAACAACTCACCCGTTACCTGGAACTGCTCAACCGGGATCCGCTGCTCGCGCCGGTGTCCGGGATCTTCGCGGCCCAGCAGATCAAGCCGCAGGCGCGGACATTGGCCCAGGACCGCGGGATCAGGTGCGTGGTGCTGGACTACGACCTGCTGCGCGGGCTGGACTCGGCCGACTTCCGGTTGTTCTGATCGGGGTGGTGATCGCTTTCTGATCACTGATCGTGACGGCCGGGTGGTGTTCGCCCACGGCGCACCAGGAGTGGCCGGGTCGCCGGTGGCGCTGCATTAGCCTGGAGCGCGGTGTCCACGGGCGTGGGTCACGAGAACGGCGAATGAGACGACGGAGGTTCTGGCGTGGACGTCAAGATCGGTGTGACGGACACCGGGCGCGAGCTGGTGGTCAGTTCCCACTCGAATCCCGATGAGATCGAGGCGCAGATCGCCGAATCGCTCAAGAACCCGCAGGGCACGTTGGTGCTGGTCGACGACAAGGGTCGTCGGGTGATCGTGCCGACCGCCAAGATCGCCTATGTGGACATCGCCCCGGCCGACACCCGCCGAGTGGGTTTCGGCTCCGGCTGATCTCGCGCGGTTCCGGCCTGCTGACCTCGCCGGGTCAGACCGGCTCCTGCCGCGGGAACCAGGAGATGCCGCGCCACATGAGCGTGGACAGCAGCTCGATGGCCTCTGCCCGTGACACGTGCGGGGATTGCTGCAACCAGTAGCGGGCGCTGACCTGGGACAGTCCGACCATCCCGGAGGCCAGGAGCCGAGCCTGCTCGACGTCCACACCGGTGTCGGTGGTGATGGTGTCGGTGATCGCCGAAATGCAGTCGTCGGTGGACCGCTCGACGATGCGCTCGACATCGAGTTGCCCGCGCAGGTCCGATTCGAAGATGAGCCGGTAGGCCTGCCCGTTGTCCGCGACAAAACTGAAGTAAGCGGCTACCGCGTTGTCGACCCGCTCGTGGTTGTCCGTCGTGGCCGCCAGCGCCGCCCGCACCAGCCGGACCATCTCGTCCGCAGACTCGTTCAACAACGCCAGGTACAACTCGAGCTTGGACGGGAAGTGTTGATACAGAACGGGTTTGCTCACCCCTGCGCGATCTGCGATGTCGTCCATGGCGGCGGCGTGGTACCCCTGCGTGACGAAGGCGGCCTTGGCCGCCGACATCAGTTGGATGCGCCGGGCCGATCGTGACAACCGGGGGGTGGCCCGTGTCGTTGCGTCTGCCATGAAGCCAGGGGTCCTTTCTCGGGCGCCGGGGCCTCAGCCACCTCGGATGACGTCTCCAATCACCGAACGGTAACCGGAGCGATGCAGCTGGCTCGCGCGCCGCTGCCTCACCCTACGCGGGGATCGTCGTCCAGACCGAGCAGCGCGGCGGCCAGGTCCCCCCTGGTGGCCAGTCGGGCGGCAACGTCCTGCGGACCGGGATCCATCGGCATCCCGGCCGTGGTGGCCGCCAGCTCGTCCAGATCCAGCGGCACCACGCAGCCCCATCCCGGGCCCGGCGCGGGCCGCGCGACCAGGGAGTAAGGGACGGGGGTCACGTTGCCGGGCCAGGAGGGGCTCGCATCGATCAGCGCCCGACCGTCGGCCTGGCGAGGATCCACGGTGGCGATCTCGGGCGCCCGGCGGGCAAGGTCCTCCGCGTAGCCGGCGGCGATCTCCCAGGGTCCGTCATCCCTGCCCCGGATGGTGCCGATGCCCCGGCCGTGCCCCTCCCTGACGCTGTGCCTGATCCCCCGGCCGACTCCTCGCACGTACAGTCCCTCGCCGCCATCTGTCGTCACCACGGCGACGAGGCCGTCGGCGGTCAGCGCCTCGCACAGCGCCAGTGCGGCGGTGGCCGCGGTGGCGATGCCCGTTCCCTCCCCGGAGGCGACATGCAACGTGCACCGCGTGGCAGCGGGACGGGTCCCAGTCGGCGATGGTGCCGGTAGCGTCATCGCCAGGGTGACCGCGCCCCGATCGAGCAGATAGTCGAGTTCGTCGGCGGTGTCGATCTGTTCGACGACCAGCGTCGACCCGTCGGCTGCCCCGACGGTCACCGCCCGACCGGTCAGGTGGGGGATCAGCGCATCCACCACGCCGGCGTAATAGCCGCGCACGTGGTCGGGGTTGTCGATACGCACAACGCCATGGTGCACGCACGACCGAACTGGTGGCGGCGTCGGGGGTCACCGGCCCGGCTTGACAGGGACGTCGGTGTATTGGCCGAGCACCACGGCGGCCGCTGCCTGTTTCGACGAGCCGGATAGGTAATTGGTTTCCGAATGGTGCGAGAACGCCTGCACCTGGTTGGCCACCGCCGATGTGACGGGACCGGCGAACATTCCGATCGGCCCGGGGAGCGAGACCGACACCGTCAGATCGGGCACGTTCGAGTTTGCGTCGATCACCTGCGCACCGAAGTCGGCCAGCGCCGGGTCGACCCCGAACGGTTCCAACCTGGGCGGGCCGATCCACGGCCCACTGAGCAACGTCCCGGCGGCGACCGCGCCCAGATCCATCCGGGTCTGCGTGACGGGGTCCTGGTCGAATGCCACGACATAGGTGTGGTCGGCCGGCAGATTCGGGTAGCTGTCGGCGGTCGGCACCCCGGCGCTCGCGCCCGGTGACCCCATCAGCACCACGTCGTCGAGCCGCGCGCCGCGTGCGGCCGCAGCGGACACCGTCGTCGACCCCATCGAGAAACCCAGGGCGGTGAACCTGGCGTCGGCCGGTGCCCATTGCCGAAACCTGTCGATATCCTGGGCCAGTTGCGCGCCGCCGTCGCGCGCGTTGTCGTCGTTCAATATGTCCAGTGTGCTGGCCACGTCGGCCAGGGCATCGGTGTCGACGCCCGAGACGTAGGACATCGGGATGTCGTACCCGTACCAGGCCACCACCGCGGTGGACTCTCCTGGTGACTGGCGCATCGCCTCCGCCCGTAGTGCGGCCGCGTCCTGCAGGCCGCCCGACATTGCCGCGGGCGCGCTGGCGACGCCCGGGACCAGTGTCGCGACATTGTCGGCGGTGCCGATGTCACCGATGCCGACGGCTGCCCGGCCCTGGCTCCCCGAGTTGGCCGACTCGTACACCAGCAGTTGAGCGACGCCACCGGCCGCCTTCGCCTGGGCCAACGAGGCACTCACCCCCTGGGCCATCTGCCGGGTGACGTCGTCGGGGGACTGCAGATCACGCTCGAGGCGCTGCAGGTTGCCGGCATCGACCGGGACCGGGCCGGCCGTGGAGCTGGTGGGCGCCGGGCCGGAGGGACCGGGGTTCGCCGTCGGTGAGTCGGCGGGCAGGGCCTCGATCCGATCGCGGGGGTCGGTCCGCAGCGCCAGCGCCAGGGAGCGCAGGGCGTCGCTCGCGCGGGTGCGTAACTCGTCCAGCCGCCCGGTCAGCTCCGCGAGGATGCGCAGCAGTTCGGGTTGCGGGTCCGGGGATGCACCGGCCGACCACGGCGTACCGACAACGGCCGGTCCGAGTCCGGCCACCGCGGCTTGCGCAGCGTCGAGCGCGGCATCGACATGCCGCCTGACCTGCGCGAGCGTGCTGCAGGTCAGATCAGCGGCGTCGACCTGTTCGACGATCACCCTCCGGCTGGCCAGGCCCGCCTCGCGAAGTGCGGCGATCGCCGCACGCGGCGCGAGGCTCGACCATCCCGCACTGAGCGCGGGCACGGCCTCGGACAGCAGGTCGGCGCCCTGCCAGAGCCAGACCGTCGTGCGGCGGGCCACCGTGAACCAGTCCGCCAGCCGTTCGGACTCGATGGCCAGCAGTTCGTCAGCCATCGGCAGCGGGTCCGGCAGGCCGTGCAGGATCGCCGTCTGACTGAGCGCCGACAGACCCGCATCCCGCGCGTGCGACGGCGGCGTCATCGGGGACCCCTGCCGACGGACCCTTCGGTGTCGTCGAAGCCCTGCGCGGACGACCGCAGTTTCTCGGCGGCTGCCTCGACGCGCAATGCCAGGGCCCTGGCACCGTCGACCGCCTCGATCACCCGACGGGCGGCGGCATCCACGACCTCGCGGCCGGCTGCGGAGGAGCCCAGACTCGTGTCGGTCAGCGGGCATCGGAGCACCTCGCCCGAGTCCTGCCCCCGGTACGCGTGGGCGGCGTCGTCGAGCATCGCCGCGGCCCGCCGGATCAACGCCGTGTCCACCGTCAGGTCGGTCGTCATCGCATGCCGTCCGTCATCGTCGCCCCCGAGTGTGGTGCCGGCCTGACGCGGCACCGCTTGACTGCGATGGTGGCGGATCGGCAGGCGCCTTGGGGATCGCCGGCGCGGGCTGTGGACAGAAATCGGACATAGGAACAAATCGGCGGGCCCAGTGCCGTGACCGCGAGCACCATGGACAGGTGACGGCCACCCGGGCGTGGCCCACCAGCGGGTCTGCGGCCCGTGACGAGCTCGCCGAATGGTCGACAGCATGGCTGTCCGATGCCGAACTCGGTCCGTGCCGGTTTCAGCGACCCACACCCGCTGGCCGCGGCCGATTTCGCCTGGCGATCGGGGCTGCCATGGGCGTTCTCGGCCACAGTCGGGTCGCTGCGCGCGCTGATGGGCGGGTACCTCGCCGCGGTCGGTCCTCGTTTCCGGCGGCTGCCGGGCGCGTTCTGGCACCGACGCTGGTGGTCTGGGGGACCAGGGACCGACTGGTCGACGTGCGGCTGGCACCACGCACCGTGGCCGCATTTGCCCAGGCCGATTTGTTGGTCCTGCCCGGCTGCGGACATGTCGCCCAGATGGAGGATCCGAAGACCACAGCGCGGGGTGTGCTGGCCCTGTGGGAGCGTTCCAGGGCCGATGGCGCAGACGAACTGGGTGCCGAACAGGGTGACGTATCGACAACCCGCATGGCACCGGCGGGCGCGCCGCTACTGGCCGGCCAGGCCGCTGTGGCAACCTCGTGGACGTGACCCCACCCGCCGCGGATCCGGGCCGAACCAGGACGGGTCGGCATGACGTCGGCGACGACAATGCCGCAGCACCCCAGCGACGTGTTCCGCGACCTATCGGCCGGTCGACCCTGTGGGACAGCGACGAAGCGCCGACCTCCGCAGCGGGTGCCGCACGCACGCCCGGTCGACCATCGGCACAGACGCCGCGGTCCGGCGCTCGACGGACGAGTGCGGATCGGCCACCACGACGGCTCACCGAAAACGCGGGTTCCCCGTCCGCCGCGTCCAGCCGGCGCGGGACGCCGCCGCCCGGCGGGCTGGATGGCCTCGGTGGCCGCGCTGGGGGCGGTGGCCGCGGTGGACGAGGCGGGTCCGGTGGGCCCCGGCGGGGGGCACCCACCGCCTCGGATCGCGGCCGATCCGTCAGCTGGCGACTCATCGCGATTCCGTTCCTGGTGCTGGTGACGGTGGTCGCCGCTTTCCAGGCCTTCGGCTCGCCATCGCAGACGACCTCGGCGAGTGTGCCCATGTCCTCCGGCGCCCGCGCGACGACCCGCGCCACCGGCCCCTCGTCGCGGGCGACGCCAGCGACGGCCACTGACGCTTCGGGGCGGCCCGTGCTCACCACACCGGTCGGGCAGGCGGAACCCGACGCGTCGAACGGCGCTGAAGGACATGTCGCCGAAGGCATCACCTCCGCAGCATTGCCGGTGGGCCCGGCACTCGTCACGGCCGGCGCCGGCACCTGGCACGCCGTTCCGGGCACCACCCCGGTCCACGGCACCGGAGGCGAGGCGTATACCTACACCATCGAGGTCGAGGACGGCCTGCAATCCGCCGAGGCCGACCAGGCATTTGCGGCCGCAGTCGATGCGACGCTGGCAGATCCACGATCGTGGATCGGCGGCGGACAGGTGACGTTGGCCCGGGTGGACTCCGGCGACCCCAGCTTCAGGATCTCGCTGACCAGCCAGATGACCATTCGTTCGCCGGATTTGTGTGGCTGGGACGTCCCGCTGGAGGCTTCGTGCTTCAACAGGTGGGACGGCCGGGTACTGATCAACGACGCCAGATGGGTTCGGGGCGCGATGGCCTACGACACTGACGTCAACTCCTATCGCTCCTACGCGGTGAATCACGAGGTAGGCCACGCTCTCGGCTTCTCGCACCTGCCCTGCCCGGAGACCGGAGCCCCGGCGCCGGTGATGATGCAGCAGTCGTGGAGCACGGCCGACAACGACCTGAACCTGCTCGATCCGGAGACGATCCCCGCGGACGGGAAGGTCTGCGTCTCGAACCCGTACCCGTTCCCCGGAGCGGCCGCGACGCAGGCATCGGCGTCCGCGCCGTCGGCCGCCGCCGGCTGATCCGGGAAGAACCGCGGTCGTTCGGCGGTTGATGGTGAGGCAGACTGTGCCGCGTGCCCGAGGAGAATGCTGTGACTTTGCCGCCGTTGGTAGAACCAGCCGATTCGCTGACCAAAGCCGAGGTGGAGCGGTATTCGCGCCACCTGATCATCCCGGACGTCGGGATGGCCGGCCAGAAGCGGTTGAAGAACGCGAAGGTGCTCGTCGTCGGGGCCGGTGGTCTCGGCTCGCCCGCGCTGCTGTACCTGGCCGCGGCCGGCGTCGGCACGCTCGGGATCCTCGACTTCGACACGGTGGACGAGTCGAATCTGCAACGCCAGGTGATCCACGGCCAGTCTGACATCGGCAAGTCCAAGGCGCTCTCGGCAGCCGAGTCGATCGCCGAGGTGAACCCGTACGTGCAGGTCAACCTGCACACCGAGCGGCTGGACTCCGGCAATGCGCTGGAGATCTTCGCGCCCTACGACCTGATCCTGGACGGCACCGACAACTTCGCCACCCGGTACCTGGTCAACGACGCCTGCGTGCTCTTGGGGAAGCCGTACGTCTGGGGCTCCATCTACCGCTTCGAGGGTCAGGCGAGCGTGTTCTGGGCTGAGCCGGCCGGCGGCGGGCGGGAGGGTGTCCAGTATCGCGACCTGTATCCCGAGCCGCCGCCGCCGGGCATGGTGCCCTCCTGCGCCGAGGGCGGTGTGCTCGGTGTGCTCTGCGCGTCGATCGGCTCGATCATGGTGACCGAGGCGATCAAGCTGATCACCGGCATCGGCGAGACGCTGCTCGGCAGGCTGATGGTGTACGACGCGCTGGAGATGACCTACCGGACCGTCAAGATCCGGAAGGATCCGGCGGGTGAGCCGATCACCGGGCTGATCGACTACGAGGCGTTCTGCGGGACGCTGTCCGATGATGCCGCCGAGGCCGCGATGAACCACACCATCTCCGCGCGCGACCTGAAGGCGAAGATGGATGCAGGGGAGGACTTCCTGCTGGTCGATGTGCGCGAGCAGAACGAGTACGAGATTGTCTCCCTTCCCGGTTCGGTGCTGATCCCCAAGGGCGACATCATCTCCGGCGAAGCGTTGGCCTCGCTGCCGCAGGACAAGCCGCTCGTGCTGCACTGCAAGTCGGGCGCCCGATCCGCCGAGGCACTGGCCGTACTGCACAAGGCGGGCTTTGCCGACGCGGTGCACGTCGGCGGTGGGGTACTGGCGTGGGTGAAGCAGGTGGATCCGAGCCTGCCGAGCTACTGACCAGCGACCGCGACACGGGTGCTGTTGGCTGGGCGGGCGGGTGCGCCGCGGTAGCGTCGGGCGGTGACCCGTGGACCTGCGGCGCCGCCGCCTGAACACGTGTTGAGCGCGTTCGGGGTGCCGGCGGCCGAACCCGAGTTGCTCTCGAAGGCGCGTCCTCGCACCTGGCGCTGCGAGGCGACAGTACTGGGCAGCGTCGACGACCCGGCCGAGGCGTCATGGTTGGCCAGCACGTTCGAGCAGTTGCAGGTCGCCGGCGTGCGGTTGGCTCGGCCGGTGCGGTCGTCGGACGGCCGGTGGGTGGTGTCCGGGTGGACCGCGCACCGGTTCGTCTCGGGCAGCCCGGCCCCACGGCACGACGAGATCATGCGGACGGCGATCGCCGTGCACGCTGCGCTCGAACCATTTCCCGAGCCCCGATTCCTCCGCGACCGCACGGACCTGCGGAGCTGGGCGAATCAGGTCGCCTGGGGCGAGGCGGACGACCAGGGACGGATCGGCTCGGGTCACGGTGCGCGGCTGTTCGAGGCTCTGGCCGCCGGACGGCGGCGGGTGGATCTGCCCTCTCAGGTCGTGCACGGCGATCTGGCTCGCAACGTGTTGTTTGCCGGCACCGCGCCGCCCGCCGTGGTGGATTTCGCGCCCTTCTGGCGCCCCGCTACCTGGGCGGCTGCCGTCGTCGCGGTGGATTCGCTGGCCTGGGGAGCTGCCCCCATCGAGTTCCTGACGGACTACTCGCATCTTCCGGAATGGCCGCAGATGCTGCGCCGGGCAGTGCTCTTCAGGTTGGCGATCACTCTCGCGCACCCGCTGACCCCGCCGGACGAGCTGGTCACGGTGCTATCCACGGCCGAACGGATCGAGCCGTACCTCGACTGAGCCTCAACCTACCGACCAGAAAGTGAGCACCAGCGGCAGGAAGGTGGTCACATGGAGATCGGGGTGCCGGAATTCAAGGAGCACCTGTCGGAGTACCTCGAGCGTGCCGCCGGCGGTGAGCATCTCACCGTCACTGACCGTGGCCGTCCGAAAGCTGTGCTGGGACCGGTACCCGGGGGTGACCACATTGCCAGAGGCATCCAGCAGGGATGGATCACCCCCGCCCGCTCGCCGGGCCCGATCCCGCCGGCGCCCGCGGGAGCACAGGCACGGACGTCGATCCGCGAGATGATCGACGACGACCGAGGCGAGGAATGACTCTGTGTCTCGACTCTCGGTAGCAAACTGACCGGAACCGACGCGCTCGCCGCGCGACATGCCGTCCGGACCGATTGGGCCGTCTGGCCGTCGTCGAGATCTACTCCGTCGTCGCAGAGGATGCCGGTCGGCTCGCCGACCTGCGGCAGGCTCAGGCCGCTCGGTCGTTCGGATGGGTGGTGCTCGGTGCCTGACGACGCGACGACCGGCAGACCCTGCGCGGCCCGGGAGTTGCGCTAAGGCCCGCCGTCGCAGGGACTCTCGGCGTCCGGGTCGGCCGCCGCCGCCAGCATCACCAGTTCGTCGGGGTGCGTTCCGGCGGCAATGATGGCGAGCAGGAGATGCGCCAGCCGATGACCGGGTTCGGCCTCCAGGCACCGGTCGAGGGCTACCTGCGCGAGTGCGCCGTCGCCGTGCCGGTAGGCGACCACGGCCAGTAACGAGCAGAGCTGCGGCGCTCGGTCGTCAGGCGTCCAACCGGCGCAGGCGATGAGCATCGGCAGCCATGGTCGGTGCATTTCCACGACCGCCCGCGCAATCAACGCATCGCGGATCACCACATCGTTGACGACCACGGCCAGTGCGGTGGCCACCTCGGGTTGGACCCGGCCGGTCTCGGTGATGCTGGCGAGCGCGTACTCGACCAAGGCATGGATGTCGCCGGGCAGGGTCTGAGCCTCTGACTGATCCGTTGGGCCAACATCGATCTCACCCTCCGGCGGAACGCCGGGCAGACGCCCGGCCGCTGCCGCGTCGATACCTTGCTCAGCCGTGGCGAGCCGATCACCGGTGGGTCCGGCGATGGACCGACGCAGTTCGTCACGGTCCGCCAGGACGGTGCGCCCGGCCAGCGCGCCCGCGGCATGCAGGGCGCGGACCTGCGGATCGCTGTCGTCCGGAATGGGGATGCCCGGGTGCGCACGCTCCATCGCACGGTTCAGCGCGGGCCGTGCACGGCCGTCACGCACCACGATGGCGTCCATCACGTCGACTCCGGCGGCGGCCAGCCGGCCCAGCAGTTCATCGAGAAAGGGCGGTCGGCGTCGCGCGGACTGATAACTGATCACGACCACCTCGTCGGCGTACCGCCGGGCGTGCTCGGCGAGGTGGTCAGCCAGCGGCCGGTCCCGGCCCGGCGGCAGGTCCACCCGAGCCACCGGGCCCACCCGGCGGCGGGCGCCGTGCAAGCACAGCAGCACCATGCTTTCCTGCGGGTGAAACCCCAGCATGGTGGGAACCGCGGCCAACAGTCCTCGCGGACCGCTCACCTTCAGGGGCACCAGATCATCGGTCGTCGTCATGGCCACACGCTCTCCCCGGCGAGGATCGGCGTCCACGGCGCTGAGGGCGATGTGGATGGAAATCGGACATGGGAACAACTTGGCGGGACCAGTCGGTCGGCACCCGTGATCAGCCCACGAAGCGGTACCTCCGCAGGCTGACCCGCCCATCGGTGGCGATCACGCCCTCGGCGCGCAGCCGTGCGAGTTGCTCCTGCGCCAGGTGAGGTGCCGGGGTGCCGTCTGCGCGGACCACCCGGTGCCAGGGCGTCTGCTCGTCCGAGAGATGGGACAGCACGAAGCCGGCGAGCCGCGGCGAGCGCGACCCGGCCCGAGCGGCGACGTCGCCGTAGGTGGCCACCCGCCCGGCCGGGATCTGTTCGACCGCATCGAGCATCCGCCCGGCAAGCTCCGTGTCCACGACTGCGAGTAAACCGGCTTCGAGGGCAGCTGGTCACTGTGGGTCGAGATTGTGGGTCGAGATTGTGGGTCGAGATTGTGGGTCGAGATTGCGGGTCGAGCGGATCGCCGATGGGCGCCTCCCCGGGGCTGTCGGTGCCTCGTGGTGGGATCGGGTCATGGCTGGAAACGCGGTGGTGTCGCCCCGATTCCGGCGGGGGCGAAAGGCGCGGCCGGACATCTCGATCGACCCCACCGACGAGCAACGGCAAGTGATCGATCACCGTGGGGGGCGTTTGCGGGTGCTGGCCGGCCCCGGAACAGGCAAGACCGCAACGTTGGTCGAGGTGGTGGCCGACCGGATCACCGAACGGACGGTGCCGCCGGAAAACGTTCTGGTGCTGACATTCTCACGGTGTGCGGCCGCCGAGCTGACGGACCGGATCACCCGTCGGTTGGCGATCACGACGCGTGAGCCGCTGGTCCGCACGATGCATGCCTACGCCTTCTCGCTGCTGCGCTCCCAAGCTGTCCGATCGGGAGAGCCCGCGCCGCGGCTGCTGGCCGCGGGCGAGTCCGATCAGATGGTGCGTGAGCTGCTGGCCGGGCAGGTCGAATCCTCCCGGGGATCCTGGCCGGACGGCGTGCGCGGCGCGCTCGGCTCGCCTGCCTTCGCCGCGGAGCTGCGAGAACTGTTGCTGCGCACCGCCGAACGGGGCGTCACGCCGGCGCGGCTGGCCGAGCTCGGGCGTCGCAAGAGGCGGCCCGAGTGGCAGGCTGCCGCCCGGTTCGCGCTGGAGTACCAGGATGTCGCCGACCTGCGCCAGGGCAGCAGCGGGTTCGGCGCGGCGTTGGACCAGGCCGAATTGACGATGGCCGCGCTGGCGCTTCTCGCCGACGACACGGTGCTGGCCGCCGAGCAGTCCCGGATCCGCCGCATCTTCGTGGACGAGTACCAGGACGTGGACCCGGCCCAGGCGCGCCTGGTGCAGCGGCTGGCCTCCGGCGCCGACGAGCTCATCGTGTTCGGTGATCCGGATCAGTCGATCTACGCCTTCCGCGGCGCCGATCCCGGTGCCCTGCGCGATATCGACGTCGACGCGACGGTGTCGCTCACCGCATCGCGCAGGTTGGCGCCTGCCGTGCTGGCGGCGACCCGGCGGGTCGCGAGCAGACTGCCGGGAGGGTGGCCGCATCGAGTGTTGACCTCCGAACCTGCGGTCTGGCCCGACCTGGCGGAAAGTGGCCTGCCCGGTGAGGGGGAGGTCGTGATGCGCACGTTGCCGACCGCTGCCCGGGAAGCCGCCTTCATCGCCGATCAGCTGCGCCGCGCGCGCCTGTCCGATGCGGTGCCCTGGTCACAGATGGCCGTGCTCACCCGCTCGCCGGTGGCCGCGCTGCCCGCACTGCGCCGGGCCTGTGCGCATGCCGGCGTGCCGATCGCCGTGTCGGGTCAGGACGACCGGCTGGTCGACGAACCGGTGGTGGCGATGATGATCTCGGTGCTGCGGTGCGCGCTGGATCCCGCAGCGCTGACCGGGCAGGCGGCAGTGGATCTGCTCGGCTCACCGGCGGCGGGCATGGATGTCGCCGCTGTGCGGCGGCTGCGGCGTGCGCTCAGGGCCGCGCGCCCGGGGGAGGGCCCGACCACCGACCTGCTGGCCGCGGTCCTGGCCGGAGCGCCGTTGCCTGCCTCGATCTCCGACGACCTGGCCGCTCCGGTGCGCAGGATCGCCGGCATGCTGGACGCCGCCCGGGCCGGTGTCGCCGAACCCGCGGCGGAGAACACACTCTGGGAGATATGGCGGTTGTCCGAGCTCGAGGACCCGCTGGTCGGGGCTTCGCTGCGGGGCGGCCGAGCGGGGCAACGGGCGGATGCCACCATGGACGCGGTGGTCGCGGTCTTCGGCATGGCCGCGGAGCTGGCCGACCGGCTGCCGATGGCCGGGGTGAGTGCCTTCGTCGACATGGTCGAGGGTCGTCTGATCCCCGGTGATCGCACGGCGACGCCGGTGAGATCGGCGGACGCGGTTGCGGTGTTGTCCGCGCACGCGGCCAAGGGACTGGAGTGGGATCTGGTCTGCGTCGCCGGGGTCACCGAAGGTCGGTGGCCGGTGCTTCGGGCCCGGCAAAGCCTGCTCGGGATCGACGAGATTCTCGACGTAACAAAGGGTCTGCCGGCCACCGTGATCGACCGGGCACGGCTCGTCGATGACGAACGCCGTCTTTTCTACGTCGCGGCGACGCGCGCCAGGCGCAGGCTGGTCGCGACCGCGGTCGCCGATCAGGACACGCTGCCGTCAAGGTTCTTGTACGAACTGGCCGGTGCCGACGACCTGCCGGATGGATGGCCGGCCGGAGTCGACGGCGCCGACCGCCGGGGGCTGCACCTCACCGATCTGATCGCCGAGCTGCGACGGGTGGTCACCGACCCCGCCGTGCCCGATCGCACCGCCGACCTGGCGGCCGGGCAACTGGCCAGACTTGCCGCCGAGGGTGTCAGCGGGGCTCATCCCGACGATTGGTACGGGTTGGCGGAGCCGTCCACGGTTGCCCCGGCGTTGCCGGACGCCGCGTCGGTGACGGTCTCGCCCTCGGCGGTCGAATCAATGACGACCTGCGCTCTGCGCGGGGTCCTGGAACGGCGCGGCGGGCGAGGGCCTGCCGGTACGGCCCAGATCGAGGGGATCGTGGTGCACGCGCTGGCCGATGGGCTGGCGCGCGGGGTGTCGAGGGCGGACCTCCTCGTCGAGACGGACGAGTTCCTCAGCCGGCAGACCCAGCTGCCACCCTGGCTGCTCGCCCGGACTCGACGCGCGTTGACGACGATGCTCAACGCCGCGGTCGCGTGGCAGGCCGAGAACTACCCGGGCCGGACGCTGGTCGGGTCGGAGCTGAAACTCACGGCGACCGTTCCGCCGCTGGCGCCGGACTCGTCCGCCGGGCATCTCGCGTCGACTCGCCCGGTGGTGCTCGAGGGCAGGGTCGACCGGCTGGATCGCCGTGCCGACGGATCGGTGGTCGTGGTGGATTTCAAGACCGGGGCCACCAAGCCCACCCGCGCCCAGGTGCTCGAGAACGCGCAGCTCGCCGCCTACCAGTTGGCCATCGAGCTTGGCACCGAGACTCCCGGCGGTGCCGAGCTGATCCATTTGCGGACCGGTAAGCCGACGGTGCTGGCACAGCCGCCGCCGGAACCCGGGGCCGCCCGGCGATGGAGCGCCGTGGTCCGCGAGGCTGCCGAGCAGATGGCGGCATCGGCCGCGCTCGCCCGCGAGAACGGTCGCTGCGATCGGTGCCCGGTGCGCTCCAGTTGTCCGCTGCGGCCCGAAGGACGACAGGTGACCCGATGATCTCTGCGATCGAACTCGCCGCCGTACTGGGATTGCCGGCGCCCACCTCAGAGCAGGTGGCGGTCATCGAGGCACCGCTGGCCCCGGCGCTGGTGGTGGCCGGCGCCGGATCCGGCAAGACCGAAACAATGGCCGCGCGGGTCGTCTACCTCGTGGCGACCGGTCAGGTCCGCGCTGAGCAGATCCTCGGGTTGACGTTCACCCGCAAGGCGGCCGCTCAGCTCTCCCAACGGATGCGCACACGACTGCGGATGGTCGGCGCCATCGGAGTGCTCGGCCCCACCAGGCCTGCCGCCTCGAACCGGCGGGACAGCGCCGATGGTGCGGACGGCGATCCGGAGGTGTCCACCTACCACGCCTTCGGCGGCCAGCTGATTGCCGACTTCGGACCGCTGGCCGGGGTGGAGTCCAGCTCGACGGTGCTCACCCCGACGGCAGCCTGGCAACTGGCGCGCCGGGTGGTGACCCGATGGGATGGGGACCTGCTGACCGATCTCGGGCCGGACCAGGTCACCGAACGGCTGTTGGCCATCTCAGGAACGTTGGCCGACCACCTGACGGGCCCGGACGCGCTGGCCGGGGTACTGGACGAGCTACTGACGACCCTCAGGTCCGCGGCACCTGTGCCACGGCAGCGGGGCGACCTGCACAGCGCGCTGGCGGGGCACGTCAAGAGCCTGCAGGACCGGCAATGGATCGTGCCGTTGGTCCAGGCGTTCTCGGTCGCCAAACGCGAACGGAACGCGATCGACTTCGCCGACCAGATGCAGGTGGCGGCGCATTTGGTGTCGGCGCACCCCAGGATCGGTGCTGCGATGCGCGAGCGGTATCGGGTGGTGCTGCTGGATGAGTACCAGGACACCGGACACGCCCAGCGGGTGATCCTGCGCGCACTGTTCGGTGCGGCCCATCCGGTGACGGCGGTCGGCGACCCGGTCCAGTCGATCTACTCCTGGCGGGGTGCGTCGGCATCGAACCTGCCGCGGTTCACCACCGATTTCCCGCAGTCCTCGGGTGAGCCGGCGACGACGTTGGCGCTGCTGACGAGTTTTCGCAATCCGGCATCAGTGCTCAGCATCGCCAACCAGGCGTCGGCCCCGATCAGGACGGGAACAGCGCTCGGCCCCGCAGGCCGGGCGACGGTGGGGGAGCTACGCCCACGCGACGGTGCGCCCCAGGGTGACGTCTCCTACGGATTGTTCGCCACGGTGGTCGATGAGGACGCCTGGGTCGCGGCGTCGATCGCCCGGCGCTGGCGGACTGCGATGGACACCTCCGGTGCACCGGAACCCCCGACGACGGCGGTGCTGGTCCGCCGCCGCCGGGACATGGCGGCCATGGCCGCGGCGCTGCGCGAGGAAGGGCTGCCGGCGGAGGTCGTCGGGCTCGGCGGGCTGCTCGACGAACCGGAGATCGCCGACCTGGTCGCCACCCTGCGGGTGCTCGTCGACCCGACCGCCGGCCCGGCGATGATCCGCCTGGTGACCGGCGCGCGCTGGCAGCTGGGTACCGCCGATCTCGAGGCGCTGTCCCGGCGGTCGCGGTCGCTGGCCACGGCCGGCCGCGGCGCCGGCTCACCGCGCGGCTCGGCCGGCTCGCGGCATCGTTCCGGCGCCGCTGCGGTGCGCGATGCGCTGGCCGAGACGTTGTCGGCGGAGGACATCGACACCGCTTCGCTGGTCGACGCCGTCGGTGACCTCGGCGCGGCGACGGACTACTCCCGTGAAGGTCACCGGCGCCTCGTCCGGCTGGCGGCCGAGTTGGACCGGCTCCGCGCCCGGATGGGTCAGCCGTTGCCTGATCTGATCGCCGACATCGAACGCGCGCTCGGGTTGGACATCGAGATCCAGTTGGCCTCGCCGGCCGGCCGAGCGCACCTGGACGCGTTTGCCGCTGTGGTGTCCGAGGTGGCCGCCACCGGTGCCGGGCCCGCCGAGTTGCTCGACTATCTGGACGCCGCCGCGGAACGCGAGGATGGTCTTGCCCCGGGCGAGGTTCCGGCATCCTCCGGCCGGGTCCAGGTGTTGACCATCCACGCTGCCAAGGGTTTGGAGTGGGAGATCGTCGCGGTCCCGCACCTGACCGACGGGGTGTTCCCCAACAGCAGGGGCGGCACCTGGCTGGGCGACGCCGCGCAACTGCCCCCGGTGCTGCGGGGCGATCGAGCTGACCTGCCGTCGTTGACCCTGCCGGCAGGCGGCAACCAGAAAGACCTGGCCGATGCGCTGGCGGCGCACACCGAGCAATTCCGCGAGCATCGCCTGACGGAGGAGCGGCGGCTGTTGTACGTCGCCCTGACCAGGGCCGAACGAGTGCTGCTGATATCCGGTCACCATTGGGGCGCAACCACCGCATCGCCGGCCGGCCCGAGTGAGTTCCTGTGCGAAATCCAAGCAGTGGCAAGCACGTTCGGGCCGCCGGATGAGTGGGTGAAGCCACCCGATGCGAGCATCGGCAATCCGCTGACGGCGACCCCGCGGTCTGCGCGCTGGCCGGTGGACCCGCTCGGCGAGCGCCGCGCCGCGGTCCGGGCCGGGGCCGATCGGGTCCTGCTGGCCCTGGATGCAAATGGGGGTGCTCCGCTCGGGCCGGCGGAGGTGTTCGATCCGTTCGGCTGGACCGATGACGTGACCATGCTGCTGGCCGAACGAGCCGTGCTGCACACCGGGCAGGTCGAGGTGGACCTGCCCGGCACCGTGTCGGTGTCGACACTGGTCGATCTGGCCAAAGACCCGGAGACGCTGGCGCGCCGGCTCCGTCGTCCGGTGCCGTCCGAGCCGGCGGCGCAGGCGCGGCGCGGTACCGCGTTCCACCGTTGGCTGGAGGGCTATTTCAGCGGCGAGGCGCTGGTAGCCGTGGGCGATCTCCCCGGGGCCGGTGACCGATCCGCCGCTCCCGATCCCGAACTGGACGAGTTGCGGGCCCGTTTCCAGACGTCGGCCTGGGCATTACGGGTTCCGCAGGAGATCGAAGTCCCGTTCGCCACCCGGATCGGCGGGATCGGGGTCCGCGGGCGGATCGACGCGGTGTTCGCGGACGCCGACGGCGGACTGACCGTCGTCGACTGGAAGACCGGGCGGCCGCCCCCGCCGTCCGCGCGCGCCGCCGCGGGAGTGCAGCTGGCGTGCTACCGACTGGCCGTCAGCGAACTCCGCGGAATCCCGTTGGATCGGGTGCGGGCGGCGTTCTACTACGTCGCCACCGCCGACACCGTCGCTCCCGCCGACATGCTGGATGCGGAGGGCATCACAGACATGATCACCGCGGCCACCAACGGTGCCACCAGTGTCACGGAACCGCAGACCCGGCCGGCTCGCCGGTGAGCGGCTCGCCGGTGAGCGCTGCCTTCACCTCGGCGACCAACGCGGCGGCGTCGTCGATGGTGCTCGCGAGTTCCGCGGCGGACGTGCCCACGTGACCCATCAGCGCCTGCGCCCGGCGCTCGAAGTCAGGGGGACAGCCCGGCAGCCCGGCGGCCGAGTGCACCGCGCCCTTCTCGTTGACCAGCCACGTTCGCGCAGCGCCGTGCAAAGCATGGACGCACACGATCACCGCCCGGAACAGGCACCCGGCTATGTAAGCGGCGTCGCCGCGACCCACCGCCTTACGGGCGATGGCCAGGCAGAAATCGGCCTCCCACAGTCCGCGAAACTGCGCCTGGGCCAGCGCAGCCGGATATCGCGCCATCTCCTCGCGGCGGGTCGCCAACTCACCGGTCGGATCGGCCAGCACCACGGCCAGGGCCAGCTCACCGGCGTACGCCCAGTCGGCGAAGCCCGCGGGGTGCCCGGCCTGGGTGTGGATGACGACCTCGCCGCGGCAGGCTCGACGCCAGCACGCCTCGACCTCGTCCAGGTCGCGATAGATCCAGTCGACCGCCTGGCCGCCGACGCTCAGCCAGCCGCCGCCGTTGACCCGCGGGCCCCACCCGCCGATCGGGGTCACCTGTGCCTGCGGACCGGCCACGTCACGGGCCAATGCACCGAGAGCCCCGACGTCCAGGTGCTCGCGGTAGTACAGGCCGAGATCGACGTCAGAGCCGGGCAACGCCGTCCCGCGCGCTCGGCTGCCACCCAAGGTGACACCGATCACTCCGCGCACCGCCAGCAGCCGATCGGCGATGGACGTCAGCTCGTCGTCGGTCAGCACCGGACCATCGTTGCGGACATCGGTGAGGTTTGTACCCTGGCGACGATGACAATTGCGACGAACCTGCACACCGGCGTGGTCCTGCGCGGCCGGCCCCTGCCGACCGATCGGGCCGCGGTGATGGCCATCGTGAATCGCACGCCCGACAGCTTCTTCGACGCCGGCCGGACATTCACCGACAGAGCCGCCGCCCAGGCCGTGCACACAGCGGTGGCCCACGGCGCTGACCTCGTCGACATCGGTGGCGTCAAGGCCGGCGTCGGCGACGAGGTCAGCGTGACGGAGGAGATCCGCCGCGTGGTGCCGTTCATCGACCTGGTTCGCGCGCTCTACCCGGACCTTGTCATCAGCGTGGACACCTGGCGGGCGGAGGTGGCCGTCGCTGCCTGCGAGGCGGGCGCTGACCTGATCAACGACACCTGGGCCGGCACCGACCCGGGGCTTGCCGAGGTGGCGGCGCGGTTCGGCGCCGGCATGGTGTGCTCGCACACCGGGGGGGTGGCCCCGCGCACCAACCCGTTTCGCGTCTCCTATCAGGACGTGGTCGCTGCGGTGATCGACGAGACGACGCGCGCCGCGGAGCGGATGGTCGCGGCCGGCGTGCCCGCGGACGGCATCCTGATCGATCCGACCCACGACTTCGGCAAGAACACCTGGCATGGGCTGGAGATCCTGAACCGCACCGACGAACTGGTCGCCACTGGCTGGCCGGTGCTGATGGCATTGTCCAACAAGGATTTCGTCGGCGAGACGCTCGACCTGCCCGTCGACGAGCGGTTGGAGGGAACGTTGGCGGCGACGGCGATCGCCGCGTGGCAGGGCGCCGCGGTGTTCCGCGCGCACCAGGTGTTGCCGACCCGCCGTGCGGTGGACATGGCGGCGGCGATCCGCGGCACGCGGGCACCTGTGGCGGCCCGGCGGGGGCTGGTCTGAATGGGCGGGGGGCTGGTGTGAACCCGCCCGAAACCGGACTGTCGGGCCGCCGTGGCACGATCATCGGGTGACCGCCGTCCTGCAGTACCTCGTGATCGCAACGGTGATCGGGCTCGTCGTGTTCGCTGTGGCGGTGTTCGTCTTCGGGCGCGGTGAGCAGCTCGCACCGCTGTCCCCGCGAACGTCACCGACCCAGCTACCGGAGCGTGGCATGACCGGCTCCGACGTCGGGACACTCAAGTTCGCCATGGCGCTGAGGGGTTACCGGATGAGCGATGTGGATTGGGCGCTGGAACGGTTGGGTGCCGAGATCGACCGCCTGCACGCCGAGATCGCCACACTGACGGGCGCCGAGGACGACCGAGAGGGTGCCGAGCCGCCGGTGTTCGCCGATGCGGTTTCCGCACGCCCGGACTCATCCGCCGATCCGCCTGCTGATCCGTCGGCGAACCCATCCCCGCACACCACAGGTGACTCATGAGTGTTCGCGTCGAAGCGTCCGTCGACCTGCCGATCGGCGCCGGCACCGCGTTCGCGTCCATGGTCGACCTGCCCTCGCAGGAGCGGTGGATCATCGCGACCCGGCTCTATCCGATCGAGGGATCGGTGTCGGTGCCGCAGGTGGGCTCGAGGCTGGCCGCCTTTACCGGCGTCGGCAGTATCGGGTTCCTGGACACCATGAAGGTCACCGTCTACGACCCGCCGTGGCGCTGGATCACCCAGCACGAAGGTGAGTTCGTCCGCGGCGTCGGGATCTTCGAGGTCGAATCAACCCCCGGCGGCTGCCGGGTCACCTGGGCGGAGGAACTCGAGCTGCCGTTCGGGCTGCTCGGCAGGGTGGGGTGGCCGCTGATCAAACCGATGGCCAGGATCGGCCTCCAGGCGTCCCTGCGGCGGATGGCGAGGCAGATCGCCAGCGGGACGCTTCCGCTGGCGGCGGTTCCCGAAGTCCGGGAGCCATGACGTCGGCCGGCAGGACCCCGCCCGACACGCCTGCTTCACCACCCGACATCCTCGCGCCCGCGTCCGCCGACGATCGGCCCAGGTGCGCGTGGGGGACGAGCGCTCCGGAGTACGTCGCGTATCACGATGACGAGTGGGGCAAGGTACTGCACGGGGATGACGCACTGTTCGAGCGGTTGTGCTTGGAGGCATTCCAGTCCGGTCTGAGCTGGCTGACCATCCTGCGCAAGCGTCCGGCGTTCCGCCGCGTGTTCGACGGCTTCGCCATCGAGACCGTCGCCGGCTACGACGAGGCCGACGTCGAGCGCCTGCTGGCCGACGCCTCGATCGTCCGAAATCGGGCGAAGATCACCTCCTCGATCCAGAACGCGCGGATCGCGGCCGATCTCGATGGTGGACTGGACGAGCTGATGTGGTCGTTCGCGCCGACCGGGCCACGGACGCGCCCGGCAGGCATCTCCGAGGTGCCGGCCGTCACCGCCGAATCGACGGCGATGGCGAAGGAACTGAAGCGGCGCGGGTTCCGGTTCTTCGGCCCCACCACCGCCTACGCGCTCATGCAGGCCACCGGGATGGTCGACGACCACGTCAGCACCTGCTGGCGATCGCAGGACGGCGTTTGAACCCGGACCAAGAACGCGTCCGAATGCCGTCAGCGGGAGGACGCAGCCAACCCGCGCTTCCCGCGCGGGCGAGGGGGTGCGGCCGGTGCCGCAGCAGCATCGGCGGCCGGCGCGTCGGTGGCCGCCGGTTGGCGAGCGGCAGGTGCGTCGCTGGCGGGTGCCCCATCGGCAGTGACCGCGGCGGCTTGATCCCGCCCGGCCGCGTCATCCTGCCCGGGAGCGCTATCCTGCGCCGTAGGGTCATCCTGCGCCGCGCTGCTGCCCTCGGCCCCGGGCACATTGATCACCGCGACGCCCGACTCCAGGTCGATGCGCAGGTCGCCATCCCGGGCGTTGCCCTCTTCCTCACGGCGCATCGCCTTGGACCTGCGCTCCTCGAGTTCGTGGCGCATACCGGGGTTGAACAGCGCACCCAGCTCACCCATCGGTCCCACCACTTCAGGTTACGGCACACCGCACCCGACGGCCGGAGGGTTCAGGGCGCTCGACAGTCCCCAGCGGGCCTCTCCGCGAACGGGCGGCCCGACCGCCGGGCGGCCCAGACAAATCCGCCCGCGCTCAACCTGCCGGACGTGTGGCGAGCACCCGCTGCAGTCGGGCCTTCTTGTGGTTCTCCCGGACGATCCAGGCAAGATCGGGATCTGTGCTCGCCTCGAGCCGACCGAACACCGGCAGTCCGTCGTCGGGATCGGCGGCGATGACCACGCTCCATCCGTACCCCAGGGCCTGGCGCAGCGTCCGCACCGAAGCATCCCGCCGTTGGGTGGTCGCTGTGGCGGCCACGCCGGCCGTGATCGTGTCGAGAATCGTCAGCGCCCGGCGGGCGAACACCGGATCACGCAGCAGCCGTGGTTCGCAGACGGCGGCCACCGCGGCGCGTCGCACCAGCGGGTCGGCATCGCCGGCCCACTGTTCCGCAAGCTCGAACCCGATGTCGGGGTCATCGTCGCTGGCCCGCTGAAGCGCCATCGCAACGCCTTCGCGAACCCGCCAACGTTCGTCGCCGGCCAACTCATGAAGCAGGACCACATGCGACCTGTCACCGTTGCCGAGGTGCCTGCCGAGCGCAACCGCACCGCACACGGTCGCGAACTCGTCACCCGTCGCGACCAGTTCCTCGGCCCGCGCGACATCGGCCTCCTCGGCGCAGGCGGCGACCAGTTCGAGGTTTCCTCGCGGACCGGGCAGACCACTGTTCGCGGCCAGGTAGGGGATCCACTCGGTGCGCTGCCGGAGCGCGGCGCGATGATCGTTGATCTTGCTCATTGCCCGGTGAACCTTGCCGGTCGCTTGTCGACGAACGCCTGGATGGCCTCGCGATGATCGGGGGAAGCGAAACAGTCCGTCTGTGCGCGGTCCTCGAAGGCCAGCGTCGAGGCAAGGTCGGAACCCGCCGCGTGGTGCAGCGACGCCTTGATCCAGCGGTAGGCGCGAGTCGGCCCCTGGGCCAGCCGGGCGGCCAGCGCCGCAACGTGGTCGGCCAGTTCCTCGTCGGGCAGCACCATGTCGACCATCCCGATGCGCAGCGCCTCGTCAGCGCCGACCTCCTCGCCGAGCAGCATCATCCGTGACGCCCGTCCGTACCCGACCAGCCGCGGCAGGGTGAAGGACGTCGCGGTGTCGGCGGACAACGCGACCGCCGCGAAGGCCAACGAGAAGGAGGCGCTGCGGCCGACGATCCGCAGGTCGCAGGCGTAGGCCAGGCCCGCGCCGGCTCCCGCGGCCGGACCGTTGACCGCAGCGATCACCGGCTTGGGCATGTCCGTGACCAGCGACACCAGCACGTTGTAGAACTCGGCGACCGCGGTCGCCACCCGTGGATCACCTGCCGCCACCAGCGCCAGATGTTCTTTCAGGTCCTGACCGGCGCAGAACCCACGACCGGCTCCGGTGATCACCACCGTGCGCACCGCCGGATCCGCGGACGCGGCGGCCAGGGCGTCCAGCAGCGCGGTTTTCATCGCCAGGTCGAAGGAATTGAACGCACCGGGCCGGTTCAGCGTCACGGTGCGCACCGCGCCGTCATCGGCCACCAGCACCGGGCGCTCTCCGGTGGACACCGGACCGGAGGCACCGCTGGGTTCCGTCATGTCACTACTCCTACCTGAATGGGACCGTCATCATCATGATCCGGTGCAGGCGTGGCGAGCCTGGTTTCGGACCAAGCCCCGTCATGGGGGAGAATGGACCGTCCGCCACGAGTGCGGAGCTGACGCCGGCCGGGAACCACCGTCCGGAGTACGAGAAACACGTGATTGCTGGAGGGAGTCGCACATGGCGGCCATGAAACCCCGAACCGGGGATGGTCCTCTCGAAGTGACCAAGGAGGGCCGCGGGATCGTCATGCGTGTTCCGCTGGAAGGCGGCGGGCGTCTGGTCGTGGAGATCTCTGCGGACGAGGCTTCCGCGCTGGGTGACGCACTGAAGGCCGTGGTCAGCTGACCACTTTTCGCCCGGGACCCGAGCCGCACGCTGACCAGGTACCCGGGCCGTTCCATGTCCGAACTGTCCGAATCTGTTCAGGCCAGCACCGACCGGTACAGGTCCACGGTCTGCTGGGCGATCGCCGTCCAGGAGAACTGCGACTGCGCCCGCTCCCGCCCGGCCGCGCCGTAGACCTGCGCTCGTGCCGAATCGGCGACGACTTCGTTGACCGCCGCGGCAATGTCCCGCTCGAATCCCGGCGCGTCCAGACTGTCGTAGTGCACCAGGGTCCCGGTCTCGCCGTCGTTGACGACCTCCGGGATGCCCCCGACGTCGCTGGCCACCACCGCGGCGCCGCAGGCCATCGCTTCCAGGTTGACGATGCCCAGGGGTTCGTACACCGACGGGCAGACGAACACGGTGGACGCCGACAGCACCTGTTTCACCTCGGCGAGGGTCAGCATGCCGTCGAACCAGAACACTCCGGGCCGCCGTTCCTGCAGCTCGGCGATCGCCGCCGCAGTCTCCGCGGCGATCTCCGGGGTGTCCGGCGCCCCGGCGCACAGCACCAGCTGCACCCCGGGATCGAAATGGTGAGTGGCGGCGATCAGATGGCCGACGCCCTTCTGCCGGGTGATCCGACCGACGAACGAGGCGATCGGCGCGTCGAGGTCCACGCCCTTCTCCGTCAGCAGTGATCGCTCGTCCGTGGGCTGGTAGATATCGGTGTCGATGCCGTTACGGATGACGTGCACCCGTTCCGGATCGAGCGCGGGATAACTGTCCATGATCCCGTCTTTCATCCCCGCCGACACCGAGACGATCGCGTCCGCGGCCTCGTAGGCCGTCTTCTCCGCCCACGACGAGAGCCGGTATCCGCCACCCAACTGCTCCGCCTTCCACGGACGATGCGGCTCCAGCGAGTGCGCGGTGATGACGTGCGGGACGCCGTGCAGCAGTTTGCCGATGTGCCCGGCCATGTTGGCGTACCAGGTGTGGGAGTGCAGCAGCTCCACGTTGCCGGTCGACGCCACCATTGACAGGTCGACCGACAACGTGGTCAGCGCCGGATTCGCGCCGGTGAGTTCGGCCGCGGGGCGGTGGCCGACGGCACCAGGACGGTCGTCACCGAAACAGTGCACGTCGACGTCGATGAGCCGCCGTAGCTCGCGGACCAGGTACTCGACGTGGACCCCCGCTCCTCCGTACACGTCTGGCGGGAATTCACGGGTCAGGATCGCGGTATGCACGTCGGCAATCTATCGACCCGGCCTTCCTCCCGCCGCCTGAAACGGTGCGAGTCCAAGGCGCGAAAGCTCCGGAACGCCGCTAGGGTCTCCGGCATGGTGGTCAAGCCCAAGATTCTCGGGATCGTTCTGGCGGGTGGCGAGGGGAAGCGGTTGTGGCCCTTGACGGCTGACCGCGCGAAACCTGCCGTGCCGTTCGGCGGCAACTTCCGGTTGATCGACTTCGTGTTGTCCAACCTGGTGAACGCCGGGTATTTGAAGATCTGCGTGCTGACGCAGTACAAATCGCATTCCTTGGACAGGCACATCACCACGACCTGGCGGATGAGCCAGCTGATCGGCAACTACGTCACGCCGGTGCCCGCCCAGCAGCGGCTCGGCCCGCGTTGGTACACCGGCAGCGCCGACGCGATCCTGCAGTCGCTGAACCTCGTGTACGACGAGAAGCCCGACTACCTGGTGGTTTTCGGGGCCGACCACGTCTACCGGATGGACCCGGCGCAGATGGTGGCCGACCACATCGCAACCGGTGCGGAGGCCACGGTCGCCGGCATCCGGGTGCCGCGCCGCGAGGCGACCGCGTTCGGCGTCATCCAGACCGCCGCCGACGGGGTCAAGATCGACGGATTCCTGGAGAAACCCGCCGACCCGCCGTCGGTGCCGGACGATCCCAACGTCACGTACGCGTCGATGGGCAACTACGTGTTCTCCACGTCATCGTTGATCGAGGCCCTGAAGGTGGATGCCGCCGACGAGTCCTCGATCCATGACATGGGCGGCAACATCATCCCGATGTTCGTCAGTCGCGGGACCGCGCATGTCTACGACTTCGCCCGCAACGAGGTGCCGGGTGCAACGGATCGCGATCGCGGCTACTGGCGAGATGTCGGAACCCTGGACGCTTATCACGACGCGCACATGGACCTGGTGTCGATCGAGCCGATCTTCAACCTGTACAACCGGGACTGGCCGATCCTCAGCCTGCCGCCCACGCTGCCGCCGGCCAAGTTCGTGCAGGACGGCACCGCCCTCGATTCCATGATCGGCGCCGGCACCATCGTCTCCGGCGCGACGGTCACCCGGTCGGTCGTGTCCGACGACGTGCGGGTCGCCGCGGGGGCGCGGGTCGAGGGGTCGGTGATCCTGCCGGGCGTGCGGATCGGCCGCAACGCGGTGGTGCGTCATTCCATCCTCGACAAGAACGTGGTGGTCCCGGACGGGGCAAAGGTGGGGGTCGACGTCGATCTGGACAGCGACCTGTACACGGTGAGTCCCGGTGGCATCACGGTGGTCGGCAAGGGCGTCACGATTGGAAAGTAGTGTGTCACGCGCCGGGGTGCGCCCCGCGTGCCGGGCACCCGCCGGTCGCGAACGCCGGGTCGGAATGTCGGGCGGCAGCACGTCATCGTCTGCCGGCTGCTCGTCGTGATATCGCCGATCGGCAGGGCAGGGCTCCGCGGAGTCGTCGCCGCAGCGGCCGACGCCGACGACACAGCCCGCGGACGCCGATGACACAGCCCGCGGATGCCGACGACACAGCCTGCGCGGACGCGGCCGCATCGTCCGATCCGCTGCAGCCAGCAGCGAGCACCGGCTGCGGCCAACACCCCGATCAGCAAGCCCGCTCTGGCCCTCAAGACCCTTTCCGGCACTCAAACCCGCTTCACCGCAGCCAGCAGCCCGTCACCGAGCGGGATCATCACCGCCGAGAGTGTTTCGTCGTCCCTGACCAGCCGGCCGGCCTCGCGCACCGCAACCGTCTCGGCGTCCCGCTGGGTCGGGTCGGCCACCTTGTCGCCGGCGAGCGCCCCGTCCACGATGAGGATGCCGCCGGGCCGGAGCAGCCGCAGTGCCTCGGCGACGTACTGGGGGTACTCGGTCTTGTTGCCGTCGACGAACACCAGGTCGTAGGCACCGTCGGTGAGCCGCGGCAACACGTCAAGGGCGCGGCCGTTGATCAACCTGGTCCGGGTCGGGGCGATGCCGGCCTCGGTGAACGCGCGTTTGGCCGCCCGGTGATGCTCGGCCTCGATGTCGATCGACGTGAGGATGCCGTCGGGGGCCATTCCGGCGATCAGGTGCAGCCCGCTGACGCCGACGCCGGTGCCGATCTCCACGACGGAGCGGGCGCCGATCGCGGAGGCCAGGAAGGTCAAGGCGGCGGCCCCGCCGGAGCCGATCGGGACGCATCCCAGGTCGGCTCCACGGGTGCGGGCGGCCAGCACCACTTCACTCTCGGGAACGAAGAACTCGGCGTAGGACCGGCTGGTGGTCACCGGTCACCTCCTTGACGGCATATCGCGCGGCACAGTGCGGTGCGTGGAGCACCGCCTGAAACTACCGGTCAGGATCGACCGTCCTGATCAGGCTCACCGCCGCCGGGCGTTCACAGATCGCTCACATCGACTCAGGGAACAATCATCAGCACACGGTCGTTCGATCGTCCGACACCGGAGGTGGTTGCGCTGTCCATCCTGCCCGCTCCGACCGGCTCCGAGCCGATCGGTTCCGACGCCCTCGATGCCGAAGGCTTCTCGTCTTCGCCCTGGACGCCACCGGCCTGGGATGACATCGTGCGGGAGCACGGCGACCGGGTGTACCGGCTCGCCTACCGGCTTTCGGGCAACGCCCACGACGCCGAGGACATCACCCAGGAGACCTTCATCCGGGTGTTCCGATCGCTCGACGGGTACCGTCCCGGTTCTTTCGAGGGCTGGTTGCACCGCATCACCACCAATGTCTTCCTGGATCTGGTCCGTCGGCGTCAGCGGATCCGGATGGAGTCGCTGCCCGAGGAGACCGACCGCATCGCCGGCCGGGAGCCGTCCCCGGAGCAGGCATTCCACGACGCGAACCTCGACCCCGACCTGCAGGCGGCGCTCGACGACCTGTTGCCCGAGTTCCGGGCCGCCGTCGTTCTCTGCGATGTCGAGGGGTTGTCGTACGAGGAAATCGGCGCCACTTTGGGAGTGAAGCTGGGAACGGTTCGTTCGCGCATTCACCGCGGCCGGCTGGCGCTACGCGCCGGTCTGGAGCGGCGCCGGGCGGCTCGCGACGATTGGCAGGGCGCGGAGGCGGTGCGATGACTGCGGGTTTCGATCACCTGAGCCTGGACGCGATTGTCGCGTACGCGGACGGCGAGATGAGCTTGAGCGCCTACAAACGCGCGGCGGCGCATGTCGAGCGGTGTCCGCAATGCAACGTCGAGGTGACCGAGCAGATCGCGACCCGCTCGTGGCTGCAGTCGGCGAGTGCGCCCGAAATCCCGATCAGCCTGCTGGACACCCTGAAATCCATTCCCGCAGCCGTGTCACCCGCTCCGCCCGCACCGGGGTTGTCTGTCGACCCCGCCACCGGCCGGGCCTACCGCACCAACGATCTGCTGCGCTCCGGGCACACCCGTGGACGGTTGTTCCGGTTCGGTGCCGGCGCCTTGGTGGTCGGCATCGCGGTCGGGGCAGCGGTGGCCACATCGAGCGCCGAACCCAGGGAATCGCAGCGGCAGAACCAGGTGGCCCAGCTCAACGGCTCCACCATCCTGCAGCCTGCGCTGTTCGTGCGCCCCTGACACCGATGGACACTCCGCGGCTGACCGACGATCCGGTCGTGGCGCGCGACGAGCGGCCGCGGTTGGCCCCGCGGCCGCTGTGGAAACCACGGGTCACCCCCGTGGACGCGGGTACCTTCGGACGTCCCCGTGGGGTGGAGGGGGCCTTCGGTCCGGCTGCCCCATCGACCGGCCGGGCCTCTGGCGTCACCACCGCGCCGCCGGTGCCGGAGTTCCTGGAGGACGCCTTCGGCCGACCCGTCGGCGGCGGCGACAGCATCGGTCGTGCCCCGGACGAGTCGGCGCCCGATGGCGAGGCAGACCAAGTCTCCGGCGATCCCTGGCGCGACCCGATGTCCGGGGTACGGCTGGGTGTCCCGGCGATCGACCCCGACTCGCCGGAAGGCCCCGCGCCGCTGCCGGCCGAGCGGTTCTCCTTCCGGCAGGCACTGTTCGAACGCCGGCTGCGCCCGTCCGCCCTGATCGGGCTGCTCGTGTCCGCGCTGCTGATCGGTGCGATCGGTGCGGTGATCGGTGTGGTTGCGGCCGGCCGGCTGCCGCGCGGTGTGACCGACCCCGAATTCACCCTGGCCGCGGCGCAGCCGTCCGTCACCCGCCAGCCGGGTTCTGTTGCCGACGTCGCCGCACGGGTGCTCCCCGCGGTGGTGTCGCTGGAGATCCGCACCGGTGACGTCGGGGACACCGGATCGGGCGTGGTGATCGATCCGAGCGGCTACGTCCTGACGAACAACCACGTCATCTCGTTGGCGGCCACCGATCCGCAGGCACAGCTGACCGTCGTTTTCGACGATGCCGCACAGACCAGGGCTCCGGGCATCATCGTCGGACGCGACCCGTTGACCGATCTGGCGGTGGTCAAGGTGGATGTCACCGGCGCCACGGTGGCCCAGCTCGGTGACTCCGATGCGCTCGCGGTCGGCGATCCGGTGATCGCCATCGGTTCCCCGTTGGGGCTGGCCGGCACCGTGACCACCGGCATCGTCTCGGCCAAGGACCGGCCGGTGCGCCTGCAGGGCGGGGTATCGGACACGGACGCGGTGATCGACGCGTTGCAGACCGACGCCGCGGTCAACCCGGGCAACTCCGGCGGCGCCCTGGCGGACGGCACCGGCGCCGTGGTCGGCATCAACACCGCGATCCGCACCCTGGGCGGCGATTCCAGCGGATCCATCGGCCTGGGTTTCGCGATCCCGATCAACGCCGCGAGAGACATCGCCCAGCAGCTCATCCGGAACGGCAGCGTCCAGCACGCCGGTATGGGCCTGAACGCCCGATCGGCGACGGACGGCGTCACCGACGGCGCGCAGGTGCAGAACGTGCAGCAGGGCGGCCCGGCCGCGGCCGGGGGCATCGTCGAGGGCGATGTGATCACCAAGGTCGGCGACCGGTCCGTCGGCAACGCCGACGAGCTGGTCGTCGCGATCCGCAGCAACGCCGTGGGCGCGACCGTCCCGGTGGTGCTGCTGCGGGAAGGCCGGGAGATGACAGTCTCGGTGACGCTCAGCGCCGAATAGCTTCTGAGTATCCTGACCGGGACGTCTCGACGTGGGAGGAGGCCGGCGGATCAATGTTCGGCCTTTCCTGGGGACAGATCGGGATCATCGTCCTGGTCGGCGTCTTCGTGCTCGGACCGGAGCGAATTCCCACTGCCGTCAGCTGGGTGATGTCCTCCCTGCGGAAGCTCCGCACCATGGCCGCCGGCGCGCAGGCCGAATTGCGGAAGGAAATCGGCCCGGAACTCGAGGAACTGCGCCGCCAGGTGGCGGATCTGCAGTCGCTGAAGGAACTTCAGGAGTTGCGCGAGCTGCGTGACCTGCACCCCAAGCGATTGATCGGCAAGGGCATCCTGGGCGACGAGTTCGCCGGCGGCATCGGTGGTTTCCTCGGTCTGTCCGACAGTCCGAAGGCGCCCGCGGCCGTCCCACCGATCGGGCAGAACGGGCCCGCTGTGCCGGCGAACATGGCCGGTCAGCCGGTCGTGGCCGATGGCGCGCCCCTGCCGTCGGCAGCCGGTGCGGCGGAGGTTGCGTCGCCTGCTCGCCGACCGATCCGGGCGCTGGATGCCGGGGAGCGCCCGCCGTTCGACCCCGACGGCACCTGATTCACCGCGGGGCCGGCGCGATGCCCAGCGACATCCCGGCCAGCGGCCGGCTGCGGGCGGCGATGGCGCCGGCGATCTCGCGCAATGCCTGCTTGGCCGGGCTCGAACCGTCGACCAGCACGAGCGGGACGCCGGTGTCGCCCGCGGTCCGTAGGTCGACGTCCAGCGGAATCCGGCCCAGCAGCGGAACGTCGGTACCGGTGACCCGGCTCAGCGCCGCGGCCACCACGTCGCCGCCACCCGAGCCGAACAAGTCCAGCGTGGAACCGTCGGGCAGCACCATCGCCGACATGTTCTCCACCACACCGACCAGTCTCTGCCGCGTCTGCAGGGCGATCGCGCCGGCCCGCTCGGCCACCTCGGCGGCCGCCAGCTGGGGGGTGGTGACGACCAGGAGTTCGGCGGTGGGCACGAGTTGGGCGGTGGAGATGGCGATGTCTCCGGTACCGGGCGGCAGGTCCAACAACAGGACGTCCAGGTCCCCCCAGTACACGTCGGCCAGGAACTGCTGCAGGGCGCGGTGCAGCATGGGACCGCGCCAAACGACCGGCACGTTGCCGTCGACGAACATCCCGACGCTGATCACCTTCACGCCGTGCGCCACCGGCGGCAGGATCATCTCGCCGACCCGGGTGGGCCGTGCGGTGACGCCCAGCATCCGCGGCACCGAGAAGCCGTAGATGTCGGCGTCCAGTACCCCGACAGCCAGCCCGCGGGCCGCCAGTGCGGCGGCCAGGTTCACCGTGACGGTCGATTTGCCGACCCCGCCCTTGCCGGAGGCAACCGCGTAGACCCTGGTCAGCGATTCGGCCCTGGCGAACGGGATCTCCTTTCCCGGCCCGCCCTGCAACTGATCGCGCAGCGCGGTGCGCTGCTCGTCGGTCATCACCCCCAGGGTGAGCCGCAGGTCGGTCACGCCCCGGACCGCGCGGACGGCGGTGGTGACGTCGACGGTCAACCTGTCGCGCATCGGGCAAGCGGCGATCGTCAGCAGCACGGTGAGCGTGACGACGCCGTCGTCTGCGACGGCCAACGCGTCAACCATGCCGAGTTCGGTGATGGGCCGCCGGATCTCCGGGTCCTTGACGGTCGCCAGAGCGGTGCGGACGTCTTCGACAATGGCAGCCATGCCGCCAGGCTAGCCCGTTCATGCCTGGGTCCGGCCGGCGCATTCCCATGGTTCGCACACACAGCCGTGTCAGCATGAGAATGCATGTCATCAGCTAGGAGGAGGTGTCCTTCGTGACCTCACCCATGGGTTTTCGCGGAACCGCCGCGGTCCCCAATCTGCCAACCCCCCCCACCGGTTTTGCCGTCGCCGCCTACCCCACTTATGCGCAGGCGCAGGGCGCCGTCGAGCATCTCGTCAAGCACAACTTCTCGATCCCTGACCTCACCATCGTCGGCTCCGACCTGCAGATGGTGGAGCGGGTGACCGGTCGGCTCACCGCCGGCAAGCTGGCCGCCGCGGGGGTCGCTTCGGGGGCCTGGATGGGCCTGTTCGTCGGCCTGCTGATGAGTTTCTTCGCCCCCGTGCAGACCGGGGTGCTGCTGCTGATCCTGGCGGCGGTGGCCATCGGCGCGGGTTTCGGTGCGGTGATGGGCTACCTGGGGTACTCGGTCGCCAAGGGTCGTCGTGACTTCACCTCGGCGTCGCAGGTGGTCGCGCGGCGCTACGACGTGCTGTGCCAGCCGCGCAGCGCCGAACAGGCCCGCGATCTCCTCTCCCGCATGGAACTGGGGCTGCGCGGCTGATCCGGGAGGATCAGGCCAGCGCCTTGGCCTTGAGCTTGTCGAACTCGGCCTGGTCGATGGTGCCCGAGTCGAGCAAGGTCTTGGCGTCCGCGATGTGCTCGGCGGGCGACTTGCCGCCACCGGAGGACGCGCCGGCGACCTGCTTGATGTAGGCGTCGGTCTCGCTGCGGGCTTCCTTCGCGGCGGCCGACTGACGTTCGGACATGCCACGCCCGCGGGCGATGATGTAGACCAGCGCGGTGAGATAGGGCGCGAAGATCAAGAACAGGATCCAGAGCGCCTTCCACCAGCCGCTGAGCTCCCGATCGCGGAACAGGTCGGTGATGATGAAGAAGAGCACGAACAGATACGCCACGAAGACGAAGCTCCAGATGACGATCCAGATGATGCTCCAGAAGTTGTCCATACCAGGTCCTTCGGGTCGACGGCCCGGTGTGTCCGGGGCCGCCGAAATCCTTGCACCGTTTGGTGAACGAGGGGCGCCGACGCACCGCACTCGTGCGCTATCTCACGTTCAGCCGAGTTGCAATTCGGTAACAGCGCGTCAGAGCCAGCCCCGTCGTCGCAGCAGCATGTAGAGCAGCACGCACACCGCGACGATGGTGCCGATGGCCAGCGGGTACCCGTAGGTCCAGGTCAGCTCCGGCATGTTCTCGAAGTTCATGCCGTAGATGCCGGCGATCGCGGTCGGCACCAGGGCGATCGCGGCCCACGCGGAGATCTTGCGCATGTCCTCGTTCTGCCGGGTGGTCACCTCGGCCAGCGCGGCGTTGACCAGGGTGGTCAGCATCTCGTCGAAGGTGCTCACCCGCTCGGAAACCACCGACAGATGGTCCTCGACGTCGCTGAAGTATTCGCGGATCTCGGCAGGTACCAACGGATGTGGTGTTCCGGACAGTGCGCGAAGCGGCGCGGCCAGCGGGGAAACCGCCCGCCGGAGCCCGAGAATCTCCCGTTTGAGCAGATAGATCTGTTCGATGTCAACCGGCTTGGACGTGGTGAAGACCGCGTTCTCCATCTCGTCGACGTCATCCTCGACCTGCTCGATGACGGTGACGTATTCGTCGACGATGCGGTCGGCGATGGCGTGCATCACCGCGGCCGGGCCGATGGCCAACTGCTCCGGGTCGGCCTCCAGGCGAGCCCGCACCCCGGTCAGCTGGGAGTGCGAGCCGTGCCGCACCGTCACGACGAAATCGTCACCGAGGAACAGCATGATCTCGCCGTTCTCCACGATCTGAACGCTGTCCGTACCGGTCTGATGGTCGACGTAGCAGACCGTCTTGAGCACCAGGAACAACGAGTTGGCGTAGCGATCCAGCTTCGGGCGCTGGTAGGCGTGCACCGCGTCCTCGACAGCCAGTTCGTGCAGCCCGAACAGCTTGGCCACCTCCGCCATCTCGTCGGTGTCCGGTTCGTGCAGGCCGATCCAGACGAACCCGCTGCGTCGCTCGCGGACCATTTCGATGGCCTGGACCGGATCATGGCAGCCGGGGACCCGGACACCGTCGACGTAGGCAGCGCAGTCGACGATGGCATCGCGGGCCACGATCGGCAGGGTCCGCTGCGCCGGCCTTCGGGGAACCGTGGGTACGAACGACGGCAAGGACGGCAGGACTGCCATGGTCGGCCTCCTTCTCCCGAAGGGCGCGCATCAAATGCGCGTCTGCACAGGTCAGGGTACCCGCGGGCGGCCTGTTTGCGGCCCCCGAGGTGCGCGGCGGATGCGCGGCCGGGCAGGATGGTCGCGGTGATCATCGACCTGCACGCCCACTCGACAGCCTCGGACGGCACGGATTCGCCGGCCGAGTTGATGGCGGCGGCGGACGCGGCCGGCCTGGACGTGGTGGCGATCACCGATCACGACAACACCGGCGGCTGGGAGCCGGCCATCCTGGCCCGGCCGGAGCAGTTGACGCTCGTCTGCGGTGCCGAGTTCTCCACCGTGGTGGCCGCTCCGACCGGCACGGTCAGCGTTCACCTGCTGGGCTACCTGTTCGACCCGCAACACCCAGCGATCGTCGCCGAGCAGTCCCGCCTGCGTGACGAGCGGCTGCACCGCGGACTGGCGATCGTGGCCAAGATGGTCGCCGCGGGCGTGCCCATTTCTGCCGAGCAGGTGCTGGACATTGCCGGCGGCGCCCCCGTCGGGCGGCCGCATATCGGCCGGGCACTGGTCGATTCCGGTGTCGTCTCCACCGTCGACGAGGCATTCGGCTCCTACCTTGCCGGCCGCGGGCCGTACTACGTGCCGAAGGCCGACACCGATCTGTGCACCGCTGTCGAGATGATCGGCGCGGCCGGCGGGGTCGGTGTCATCGCCCACCCGCGCGGCCGGGGGGAGTACCGGGCGCTGACCTTCGACCGGATCAAAGACCTCGCCGACCACGGTCTGGGCGGCCTGGAGGTCGATCATCCCGATCACGACGAGGCCGAGCGTGCCGAGTTGCGGTCGATCGCCGCCCGGGTGGGTCTGCTCACCACCGGATCGTCGGACTATCACGGACACAACAAGGTGCTGCGACTTGGCCAGGAGACGACCGCCCCGGAAACGTTGGCCGAACTGATCTCCCGGACCAGCGGCGTCATCGTCCCGGTGGGTCCCGGAGATTCGCCGGCCTGAAACATCATGGTGAAGGGATCGCCACCGCGGCGAGCGGTGCGGATGCTGGACGGCATCGCGGGGTTGTTCAGCGCCGGGACCCTGGTGGTCGGCGTGGTGCTGCTGCTGATGGCGCTGGCCGCGCCCACCCTGCTGGAGCGGGCAGGTCTGGGCGAGGCCGACGGGCCGGGCTGGTCCCGGGTACTGGCTCAGTTGTTGGTCGGTGCGGCCGGCGAGGTGGTCGTGCGGCTGCGTGGGCGCTGGCCGACCGGCCCGCGGGTGGGCGCGGACCTGGCGGTGATCGTCGGCTGCCTGGCGGTCATCTGGTGGGTCTGGTGGCGCTGAACGAGCCGTGCAACAGTGGCAGCAGCACGGCCTGACCCTCGGCGTCAGGACAGACCGACGACCTGGTCCCCGCGACCCTCGATGATCATGTTGCCGACCGCCGTCGCGTCCACCCGCCCGGAGTAGTCGCCCCGATCGACCGGGATCGTGGTCGGCACGATCCCGGGGTTGCCGTTCGCGTCGGCGAACACCGCGAGGCCACCGTCGACGGGCATCAGCAACCGGTCCGCGACAACCGCCGGCAGGCCGAGTGCGCCGGACTTGGTCCACTGCACATCGAGGTCCTTGACCTGCACCGTTTCCGGTTGCGCCGGCGCGGAGGTCGTGCTGGGCGCGGGGAACACCGAGATCGTCGGCGGCTCGCGGCTTTCCACCGCGGTGGTCGAGGGGGACGTCATCGGGGCAGCGGCCCGGACATCCTGACTGGCCACCGCGATGAGCTGATCTCCGACCAGCGAGTACCGGGCATCGTCGTTGACCACCGATGGTGTCGGCGTGGTGCCGCCGTCATCGCCGGGTTGATCCGCGGCGACGATCTGCTCGGCCGGGATGTCAACCGGGGTGCGGGAGGTCTCGGCGCCTGAGGAGTCGTAGACCACCACGGCGGGCTCCGGCTCCGAGACCAGCACCGCCACCCGGTCGGCGGTGATGCCGACGATGCGGGCGGCCGGCGCGCCGGTATCGATGTCCGCTCGCGGGTCGTGTTTGAACACGTCCTGGCCGTCCGGCTTGTTCGGAGCCGAATCCGGCGTCGCCCAGTTGATCACCACCCGGGCGTTCGTGCCCTGGTCTGCACAGTGCTCCACGGTGGCGAACTGGTCGTCGGCCAGCGCGATGTCGGTGAAGGTGCAACCGGTGTGGGCCGCGTTCGGCTTGGGTGGATCGGGTTCGTCGCCGTACTGGATGGTGCGCACCAGGTCGTCGCGCCAGAGTTCGACGAGGGTCGGGCCCATCCAGGCCGCATACGGGCCGCCGAACGCGAGCGACCCGCCGACCTGGTTCGGGCTGGTCCGGTAGTAGTGCCGGTCCCCGGTGTCGGGATCCAGCAGCATGACCTGCGAGCAATACCCGTTCTTCTCCGACACGACCATCACGCCGCGGACCTTGCCGCGTCTGGTCACCCCGGGAGCGTCGACGTCACCGGATCCGATCGCGCACAGCGGCAGGTTCTCCCGGGCGTAGGACCAGCGGAACGCGCCGGTGACGGCGTCGTGACCGGTCACCGTGTGCTCGTCGGCGGTGATCACCACGCCGTACGGCGAGGCAACCGACCCCAGCTTCGGGCTGGTGGCCAGGCTCCAGCGCTGCGTCAGCGTGCTCGGCACGGCGTCCGGTGCGGCCGGCGCCGGGACGTCCGGGCCGAGTACCAACGTGGTCGCCCGGATGTCACTGGTCAGGTAGACCACAGCGCCAACAACCACGACCACCACCGCGATGACGGCGGCCACGAGCCGATCGATCCGTCGGCGGCGGGCGGTGCTCATGGTCACCGCGCGAGCCTACGCAACGCAGCTGAGCCGGCGCCCGACGCCGCGCCCCCAGGTCAGCCGGCGGCGGTCTGGGCGTCGGCGGGTGCACCGGCACGGGTCCGGCGCCTGGGCCGGCGTCGGCGTGCCGCAGTGGCCTCGGCATCTCCGGAGGCCTCGGACTGCGGACTGACCGTCGGCGTTTCACCCGAGCCGCTGGTTGTCCGCGTTCGCGTTGCCGCACCCCGGGTAGCGCGTCCGCGGGTGCTACCGGCGGTGGTCCGTGTCCGGTGCCCGCCGGTCTCGCCGAGATCCTCGACAGCCTCGGCGTCCAGTCCGGCGCGAGTCCGCTGTGCGCGCGGCAGCCGGCCGGTGACGCCATCGGGGATGTCCAGGTCCTGGTGCAGGTGCTTGGACGTGGAGTAGGTCTCGAGCGGGTCCGCCATGTCGAGGCCGAGCGAATCGTTGATCAACTTCCAGCGCGGCACGTCGTCCCAGTCGATGAACGCAACGGCGACGCCTGTCTTACCTGCCCGCCCGGTGCGGCCTATCCGGTGGATGTAGGTCTTGTCCTCTTCCGGGCACTGGTAGTTGATGACGTGCGTGACGTCGTCCACATCAATGCCACGCGCCGCGACATCGGTGGCCACCAGCACGTCGACCTTGCCGGAGCGGAACGCCCGCAACGCCTGCTCGCGGGCTCCCTGGCCCAGGTCGCCGTGCACTGCCGCGGCGGCGAAACCGCGTGCGATGAGGTCGTCGGCCACCTTCGCCGCGGTGCGCTTGGTCCGGGTGAACACCATGGTCAGACCGCGGTTCCGGGCCTGCAGAACCCTGGCGAGCATCTCGACCTTGTCCAGCGCGTGGGCTCGGTAGGCGTACTGCTTGGTCAGGGTGTGCGTCGCGCCCTCGGCCGCCAGTTCCGCGCGGATGTGTGTCGGCTGGGCCATGAACGTGCGCGCCAGGGTGAGGATCGGGCCGGGCATGGTCGCCGAGAAGAGCATGGTCTGCTTGACGTCCGGCACCATGCCGAGTACCCGCTCCATGTCCGGCAAGAACCCGAGGTCGAGCATTTCATCGGCCTCGTCCAGCACCAGCACCTTGACGGCGCCGAGCACCAGGTGGCCGCCGTTGGCCAGGTCCAGCAGCCGGCCCGGGGTGCCGACCACCAGGTCGACGCCATTGTGCAACGCGGAGATCTGCGGCTCATAGGCGCGTCCGCCGTAGACGGAGGTCACCGCCAGGCCGAGGTATTTGGCCGCCTGGTGCAGATCCCGGGTGACCTGGACGCACAGTTCGCGGGTCGGCACCATCACCAGTGCCCGAGGCGCACGGCCGGCGGGTAGCTTGCCGTTCGCGGTCAGGGTGAGGCTGTCGTCCAGCGCGAGCCGTTGGAGCAGCGGAACGCCGAAGCCCAGCGTCTTTCCCATACCGGTGCGGGCCTGGCCGATGAGGTCGGCCCGGCCCAGCGCGATCGGCAGGGTGAGCGCCTGGATGGCGAAGGTGCGTTCGATACCGGACTCGCTGAGCGCCCGGACGATGCGCGGGTCGACCCCGAGTTCGACGAACGTCGGGGCCTGCGCCTCGACCTTTGCGTCGCCGATCAGCGGATGGGAGATGGCGGCATCGGCCGGATCGATCGCGGCATCGGCGATCACGCCGTCGGGGTCGGATGGGATACTTGTGATAGGGGTTGACGTCGTTGGGGTTGAATCCATGGTCCTGGGTCGGGCCTTCCTCGCGTCCGCGCGCGTTCACGCTGCAGGCGAGGGGCTGTCCTTGGCATCTCACGTGGCATGCAAGCCGAACCCGAGCCGTACGGCCACACCGTAGGTTCGATTCCCTCGGACCGACCGGTGGGCGACGCGCGCACAGTGCAGCGGCACAATAGGCGCGCCGCTTGTCCAGGCCATTCTACCTGCTCAAACGCGTCTGCTCGGTGACGCAGCGCGAGCGGCCCTCGGCTCAGGCATCGGGGCCGGAGCTGGACCTCTAGGCTCGACGGTGATGTCGGCGGTGCAGCGGACTCATCACCAGGGTTCGCTGTGGCGCGGAGGCGGAATCTTGGACGGAGTGGCCATGACGGACGCGCAGCGGACAGCACGGATGGCGAAACGCCCGCCGGAGCAAGCTGTCATCGACCTGCTGGGCGTGCTGGCTTACGGGGAGCTGTCGGCCTTCGATCGGATGGCTGCCGACGCCCGCTATGCCCCCACGCTGTCCGGCCGGGTCGCGTTGTCGCAGATGGCAGTGGCTGAGATGGGACATTTCCGGGCCCTGGTGCGGCACCTGGAGGCCAGGGGCGTCGCCGCCGAGGACGCGATGGCCCCGTTCATCGCCCCGTTCGACGCGTTCCACGATTCGACGGCACCGCATTCCTGGCTGGAGTCCTTGGTGAAGGCCCACGTCGGCGACGGCCTGGCGGCGGATTTCTACCGGGAGATCGCCGAGTGGATCGACCCGGAGACCCGTGATCTGGTCGTCGAGGTGCTGGGTGATTCCGGTCACTCCGCCTTCGCCGTACGCGAGGTGCGCAAGGCATGCCAGGCCGACCCCCGGTTGACCGGACCGCTCGCGCTGTGGGGCCGCCGACTGCTGGGCGAGGCGCTCACCCAGGCCCAGTACGTCGTCGCCGACCGCGACACGCTGGCCGAACTCATCGTGGTGGGGTCCGGGGATCTGGCCGGCATCGCGGCGCTGTTCCGTCGGCTGCAGATGGGTCACGCCGAGCGGATGAAATCCCTCGGGCTGGCCTGAGTCGTCCCCCAGGGTCGCGGTTCCTGCGGGTGGTCGTTTCAACCCGAAACCTCACGGGCATATCCCGCGGGTAGCTTCGACGGATCACATCGGGCGTTCCGCGCGCCCACACCACCAGGGGGTTGCATCGTGTGCGGCTTGAGCGGCGAGATCCGATTCGACGGGACCCAACCTGACCTGGATGCGGTGGCCGCTGTATCCGCGGTGCTGGCGCCCCGCGGGCCCGACGGGCACGGACTGTGGAACGAGGGTCGGGTCGCGCTGGCCCATCGCCGGCTGGCGATCATCGACCTGTCGGAGACCGGCGCCCAGCCGATGGTCGACGAGCAGCTGGGATTGGTGACGGTCTTCAACGGCTGCATCTACAACTACCGGGAATTGCGCGACGAGCTCCGTGGCCACGGCTACCGGTTCTTCTCCACCTCGGACACCGAGGTGGTCGCCAAGTCCTACCACCGATGGGGCAACCGCTGCGTCGACCACTTCTTCGGGATGTTCGCCTTCGCCGTCCTGGAACGCGACAGTGGCCGGTTGGTGCTCGGCCGCGATCGGCTCGGCATCAAACCGCTCTACCTGGCCGAGCGCCCAGGGCGACTGCGGTTCGCCTCCTCGCTGCCCGCGCTGCTGGCCGGTGGTGACATCGACACCTCGATCGATCCCGTCGCGCTGAACCACTACATGACATTCCACGCCGTCGTGCCTGCCCCGCTGACCATCCTTTCGGGCGTGCGCAAACTCCCGCCGGCCACCGTCCGCACGATCGAACCGGACGGCCGTTCCAGCGACCTGACGTACTGGTCGCCGGCACACACCCGGCAGGAGAAATACGCCGGGATGTCCGAGTCCGACTGGCAGGATCTGGTGCTGTCGACCCTGCAGACCGCGGTGCAACGGCGGATGGTCGCCGACGTCCCGGTCGGGGTGCTGCTCTCCGGTGGGATCGACTCCAGCGTGATCGTGGCGTTGCTCGCCGACGCCGGGCAGCACGGCCTGCAGACGTTCAGCATCGGGTTCGAACGGGTCGGCGATCGGGAGGGTGACGAGTTCGAATTCTCCGACCTCGTCGCCAAGGAATTCGACACCCATCACCACCAATTGCTGATGCCCTCCAGCATCGTGCTGGACGGCCTGGACGGCGCGGTCGGGGCGATGAGCGAACCGATGGTCAGCCACGATTGCATCGCCTTCTACCTGCTCTCCCAGGCGGTGTCGCAGCACCTCACGGTCGTCCAATCCGGCCAGGGTGCGGACGAACTGCTGGCCGGCTACGACTGGTACCCGCCGCTGGCCGACGTGCAGCCCGAGCGGGCGCTCGAGGTCTATTCCGCGCATTTCTTCGACCGCGACCGGGACACCCTGGCCCGGATCCTGCAGCCGCGGTGGATGACGGACAACGATCCGAGCCGGGAGTTCGTGCGCGAGCATCTGGACCGGCCCGGCGCGACCACCGCGCTGGACAAGGTTTTGCGGCTCGATTCGCAGATCATGCTGGTCGACGACCCGGTCAAGCGGGTGGACAACATGACGATGGCCTGGGGTCTGGAGGCCAGGACGCCATTCCTTGACCATCAGTTCGCCGAGGTCGCCGCGGCGTGCCCGCCGGAGTTGAAGCTGGCCTACGGCGGGAAGGGTGTGCTGAAGGAGGCGTCCCGAAAGGTGCTGCTCGGCGCGGTGATCGACCGCAAGAAGGGCCATTTCCCGGTTCCGGCGATCATCAACCTGGAGGGTCCGTACCTGGAGCGGGTGCGGGACGCGCTGGCGGCGCCCGAGGCGAAGCAGCGGGATCTGTTCCGGCCGGAGTACGTCGAGGCCCTGTTGGCCGACCCCAACAAGAACCGGACGACCCTGGGCTCGAACCAGCTCTGGCAGCTGGGGCTGCTGGAGATGTGGCTGCAGCGACACGGTATCGGCTGAGCCGGTGCTTGCTGACAGGGTGGCCGAGATCGACAGGGTGGCCGAGATTGCCGGCGTGGCCGGTGCCTGGTGCCCGTCGCTGTCGCCGGACGGCGAGCAGGTGGCGTATGTCACCGACCGGTCCGGCCTTCCCAGCCTCGAGGTCGCCAGTGCGGCAACAGATGTCGATCAACCGGCGCGGCAGGTGTCCTTGCCGGACGAGGAGATCGTATCGGTGGCCTGGTCACCGGACGGACAATGGCTGGCTTATCTGGTATCGCCCAACGGCCTGATCCGCGCGGAACTGCACGTGGTCCGCCCGGACGGCACCGGGGCCGGAGTGTTGGCCGGGACAGACGACATGTCAACGGTTTTCGCCGGATGCTGGACGACACTGCCGAACACCTATGCGTTCTCACTTGCCGACGGGGAGGGGCCGGGCGCCGACGTGTGCCTGGTCGACGTCGTCACCGGCGAGGTCCGCAGGGTGGCGACCGGTGGTTTTCTCGCGGTGACGTCGGTGTCCCCGGACGTGCGCCGGATCATCGCGCGACGCGGCTCGCGCGGCCGCCGGCATCTGGTGATCGTCGACATCAGTGGTACCGGCCCGACTGGTCTGGCAAAGCGCCTGCTCGCTGCCGACTTCCCGGAGGAGGGAACGGATCTGGCCGAGGACGGCCGGTTCAGCCCGGACGGGACTGCCGTGTACCTGCGGACCAACGCCGGTCGGGAACGGTTCGTGCTGGCGGTCGTCGAGCTGGCCGCCGATGGCACCCCGGGACGGTGCCGGGTACTGGCCGAACGCGCGGACGCCGATCTCGAGTCCTACGCGGTGTTGTCTGGCGGCCAGAGTGCTTTCCTGGTCTGGAATGTCGACGGACGCAGCGTGCCGGAGGTACGGAACCTGTTCACCGGTAACGGTTATCGGTTTGACCTCGGCCAACGGGTGATGCCCGGCTGGTCCGTTCGCCCCGACGGGCGATCCGCGGTCGTCGAGCTGACCGGACCCACCGAACCACGCAGCCTGTACCGGCTGGACTGGGACGACCCGGGCGCTGCTTCGCCGGCCCCGCCGTCCGGTACGGGACACAGTGGTCCGCAGGCGCTGGTCGGGATGCCGGCGGCGGAGCTTCCACAGCACTGCATGGCAGAGCCCGATCAGGTGTGGTACCCGTCACTGGACGGGCTGCCGCTGGCGGCCTGGCTCTACCGGCCGGCCGGCGCGCGCGGCCCGATGCCCACCGTGGTGGTCCTGCACGGCGGCCCGGAAAGCCAGGAGCGGCCGGCATTCTCGATCCTGATCCAGTCGTTGGTGGCGGCCGGTTTCGCGGTGATCGCGCCGAATGTACGGGGTTCCACCGGGTACGGCCGGTCATTTGCTGCGATGGACGATCTGGGCGCCCGCGAGGACTCCTTCCAGGACGTCCCCGCCACGGTGCGGTTCCTCGTCGAGTCGGGCCTGGCCGTGCCCGGTCAGATCGGCGCGCACGGGTGGTCCTACGGCGGATATCTCGCGCTGATCGCTCTCACCCGATGGCCACAGCTGTTCGCCTGCGGGTCTTCTCACGCCGGCATGTCCGACCTCGCCGCTTTCTTCGCCGAAACCGAGTCGTGGATGGCTGCCGCTTCGGTGACCGAGTACGGCGATCCTCACACCGATGCTGTTCTGCTATATGAACTCTCGCCGCTCAACCGGATGCACGAGGTGCTCGCTCCGACGTTGCTGGTGCACGGAGAGCAGGACACCAACGTCCCGGTGATCGAATCGGTGCGCGCGCACGACGCCCTGTCCGTGGCCGGTGTGCCGACCGAGCTGCTGCTGCTGCCGGGGGAGGGCCACACCATCGTCGGCCGGGACGCTCGGATCTCCTTGTCGAAGGCGGTGACCACATGGCACGAGCGGTGGATCGCGTGACCGGCGTGCTGCGGGGCTATCCGGCCGGGCCGCTCGACGAGGCGGTGGACTGCCACGGTCGGATCCGCCCCGGCTACGTCGACGTCGTCGCGGCGCTGGATGGTGCCGGGATCGACACGCTGCGCACCGCCGCGAAGGAACTGAATCGGCTGCGCGAGGCCGAAGGCATCGTCTTCACGGCCGATATCGACGGAACGCTGCGGGAGCACCCGTTCCCGCTGGACCCGATCCCGCGACTGCTGTCGGCTGCGGATTGGACGCGGGTCGGCGCTGGTTTGCGACAGCGCACCCGCGCGCTGAACGCATTCCTGGATGACGTGTACGACCAGGGCCAGATCGTTCGGGATGGCCTGATCCCGGACTGGGCGGTGCGGCAGTGCCCCGGCTATCTACCGGATGCACGCGACCTGGCTCCCCGCGGCAGGCCGCGGGCGACCGTGCTGGGTTTCGATCTCCTGCACGCACCGTCGGGGGAGTGGGTGGTGCTGGAGGACAACCTGCGGGTCCCGTCCGGCCTCGGCTACGCCGTCGCCAACCGGCGCACCGCGGCGTCGGTGCTGCCGATGCTCTACCCGTGGATCGGTGTGCGTTCGCCGGACCAGGTGGGCGCGGTGCTGTTGGCGGCCCTGACGAGCGCCGCGCCTGCGCGGTGCCTGCGGTCCACGCCGCAGGTCGCCGTGCTGTCCGACGGACCCTCGAACTCGGCCTGGTACGAGCACACGTTGCTCGCCGAGGCGATGGGCGTTCCGGTCGTCAAGCCGTCCGACCTTGCCGGTGACGCCGACGGGATCACCGCAACCGTCGGCGGCCGGACGGTCGCCATCGACGTGCTGTACCGGCGACTCGGTGACGACGAGATCGTCGCCGGCCCGGCCGTCTCGCGAGAGGCGAACCTGTTGCTGCGAAACGCTTCTCGGGCCGGCACGGTGTCGGTGGCGAACACCCCGGGGAACGGCGTGGCCGATGACAAGGCGACTTACGCGTTCGTCCACACCATGATCGACTACTACCTGGGTGAGAAGCCCCTCATCGGTGATGTCGGCACGTGGGTGTTGGCCGATCCCGGCCAATACGAGGCAGTCCGGGACAGGTTGCCCGAGTTGGTGGTCAAGCCGGTCGACGGATCCGGCGGCGCCGGGGTGATGATCGGGCCGGAGATGACGGATCGCGAGGTCGAGCAGATGCGTTCGTCGGTGGCGGCCGCGCCGGAGCGGTTCATCGCGCAGGAGGTCATCCGGTTCTCCTCGCACCCGACGCTGACTCCGCAGGGTCTGGCTCCCCGGCATGTGGATCTGCGGGTGTTCGCGCTCGCGGGCGCCGATGGCTTGGTGACGGTGCCGGATGTGGCGCTGTCCCGGGTGGCCCTGGAATCCGATGGCCTGCTGGTCAACTCGTCCCGGGGCGGGGGATCGAAGGACACCTGGCTGATGCAGTGAGATCCCTGTGCCGCTCAGCAGGTCGATGTCGGCGGTCCCGTGCCGGATGTCGACGAAGAACGACGTGACGGCGGGCACCGCCTCGAGTGCAATGAGGCCGAGACTCTTGCTCGCACGGCGTGCCACCGATCTCGGGTAGGTTCTGTGCCGCTCGCACCGCATCGAGCGGTGACAAGTGTGCTTGACACAGTGGCGCACATCCCGCATGCTCGTGCCATGACAAGCGAACTTGACAGCTCGGGCGCAAGCCGCGGCGACCGTGCCAGGACGCATGCGTACCTGAACGACTTTCTTCCCGGGATCGTCGGATATCTAGCGGTTCTGACCCTCGTCGTGCTGTTCGGAAACCTGGACGGAACGAGCCCCTTGCGGTTTTTGTGGGCGGTACTGCCGGTGATCCCCACTCTGTGGTGCCTGCGAGCGGTGGCACGCCACATCGGTCGAATCGACGACTTCCAGCAGCGGTTACTCCTGCAGGGCCTCGCCGTCGGATTCGGGGTGGCGATGATCACCGCCGTCACCGTCGGGTTTCTGGGAATTGCCGGGTTGGACATGAGATTGGCAGGCTGGATCATCTTTGCTGCCGGAATGCTGGCCTGGATCCTCGGAGCCGCAGTGTCCGCGAAACGCTGAGACGACGGTGAAGAATTCTCTCAGGGCCCTGCGCGAGGGACACGGTTGGACGCAGGGAGCGCTGGCCGACCAACTCGACGTCTCCCGGCAAACCGTGAACGCTCTGGAGACCGGACGCTACGATCCGAGTCTTCCGCTGGCTTTTCGCATTTCGGGGCTGTTCGGGCGGCCGATCGAGGCGATCTTCGATCCGGAGGGGTGAGTAGATTCGCTCAGTGTGCAGGACCCAGATGACACATGCCGAATTCCGATCCGCTGCACCCGCGCAGAGACAGCCGGCCGCGTCGGGTTCGTGCAGGTCGGCGTGTTTGTGAGCCGCGGTGTCTCGCGTCAGGAGTGACTGTCGTACCCCCTTGGTAGCGTCTTTCGTGTGGGGGAAGCGACGGACCAGCAGACCACCCGGGCGGCCGCGCTGGTCGACGAGTTGGTGGCGGAGCAGAAGGTCTTGGCCAGGGCTCAGGCTCGTCGTGCGGCGTTGATGCTGGAGTTCTCCGATATCCGTTCTCGTAGCGGTGCGCGGGTCATCTCTGACCTGGCGGCTCAGCCTGGCACCCTGTTCCACCGGCTGGTCGCCGACGCAAAAGGCAACCTGTCGGACGTCACCGAATGGGCCGTTTTCCATCCCGGACCCCGGGTCTGGCGATCGGGTATCGCGACGGTGTGTGAACCAACCCGAACGGTGTGTGCACCAACCCGATCTGTCACGTGCCTGCGGCGCGCTGCGACCTGGATCATGTCATCCCGGTTCCCGAAGGGCCCACCACCGCAAGCAATCTCGACGACAAGTGCCGATCGGATCATCGAGCGATGGCCGCGCCGGCAATCGGGAACATGATGTTGCGCGCGGGGGCGCCACAACGCCTCTCGGCACTAGGACATGTTGAAGTCGGCCAGAACTGACTGGATGGCTCGGGTCTGGCGGTGCAGCTCGAGGTAGTGGGGCCACAGCGCCTGGTAGGCGACCGACGATTCGGGGTCCGGCTCGACCGCTCCGACCACCGGGTTCCATTGGTTCATGTCAGGCTCTTCTCCCACGGCGGCGGCGGCCAGCATCGCGTCCCCGAGCGCCGCGCCCACGGTTTCCCGGGTGAGCTGTTGGGGATGTCCGATGACGGAGCTGACAATCGTCGGCCACAACTCGTGTCCGGCTCCGCCGCCCACGGCCACCAGTCGAGTGATATCGGCGCCGGCTGCTTCGAACGCCTCGAGGTTGTGTCGGACACCGAACGCCGTCCCCTCCAGGATCGCCCGATAGATCTCACCGGGGCCGCTGCCCAGGGTGAGACCGGCCAGCACGCCACGGGCCCTCGGTTCGAACAACGGGGTGCGCTCACCCGCGAAGTAGGGCAGCAAGAGGAGCCCACGACTGCCGGCGGGAACCTCCGCCGCGGCCGCGACCAGTTCCGGGTAGTCAGTCGCCGTCAACCGGCGGAACCAATCGGTGATGGCGCCACTCGTGGCCATGCCACCGGCGAGGGTGAAGGTGTCGCGCCGGGCACCGGCGGTGCTCCAGAGGCGGTTGCTGGTCAACGCCCTATCGGTCACGGCGGTCAGGAACATCGTGGTGCCGTACATGATCATGACGTCGCCGACGGTGGTGGCGCCGACGCTGATTCCTTCGGCCCAGGCGTCGATGGTTCCGCACGTCACCGGCGTACCCGCCTCCAGGCCGGTCAGCGCGGCCGCCGTAGGAGTCAGCGCACCGACGATTTCCTCGGGCCACGCCAGCCGGGGCAGCTCGAGCCGAGGCGCCAATTCTGCACACCAGCTCTCATTCCACCGACGTTCGGCCAGGAGGTACATGGGAACCGCCTGGCTGGCCGAATGATGATCGAGGACGTATTCCCCGGTGAGCCGGGCAACGACGTAGCTCGACGCCATGTACATCCGCCGGGTGAGCGCCCAGACGCCCGGCTCTTCATCCCGCAGCCACATCAGCTTCGGTCCCACAGCTTGGCTGGTGAGCCGGTTCCCCGATCGCGCCAGGATCGCGCCCGCCCCCAACCGAGATTCCAGCACGCCGATCTGACGCTCGGCCCTGGTGTCGATGCCGTACAGGATCGCGGGTCGCAGGGCATGATTGTCGGCGTCTGCGGGCAACACACACGGACCGAGACCGCTCGTCGCCACCGCGGTCACCCGGGCGCTCGGACAACGAGCCAACAGCTCACGGGTGAGTTCGACGAAGTCACCCCACCACACCAGCTCGGCGTCCTGTTCGAACCACCCTGGGTGAGGCGTTGACGTGGTGTGAGGGCGAACGGCGAGCGCCAGGGGCCGGCCATCGAGGGCGACCAGAACTGCTTTGCTGCTTGATGTCCCGATGTCCACGCCCAGCACGGCGTGCTGGCTGTTCATGCCCGGTCGTGAGCGCTTGAGATAGTCCGGTACGTCACGACTCTGCTCCTTGAAGGTCACGGACGTCGCCGAGTTTCTCCCTTACTTGAGCCGCTCGGGCCGCCCACCTACCGTGACGAGATGACGTCGCGGACCGATGACAATGTATTCGTCAAACGTCGAGCCGACGCGCCGAGGAATTTTTTCGCCTGGGAGGCGGCCGGCCTGGCGTGGCTGGGCATAGCTGCCGCCACCGGGGGAGCGGCCGTCGTCGGCGTGCGCGAAGTCGGCGAGCGGCACATCACCCTGGACAGAATCGAGCCGGCCCGACCGACGAGGGCCGCCGCGGAGGCCCTGGGCCGGGCGTTGGCGATCACCCACGCGACCGGCGCGGCGGCGTTCGGCTCGGGGCCGCCGGGCTGGGAGGACGACGGCTTCATCGGGCGCCAAGGTCTTGCGGTGCGGGCGTTCCCACGGTGGGGACAGTTCTACGCAACGATCAGGCTGCTGCCGTACGCGACCGCCGCCGACCGGCAGGGCACGTTGAGTCAGGCCGGTGCCAGGCTGGTGGACCGGGTGTGCGACAGGCTCGTGGCCGGCGAATTCGACGACGAGCGGCCGCCGGCGCGGATCCATGGCGACCTGTGGGGTGGAAACGTCCTGTACTCGCCCACCGGTGCCGTGCTCATCGACCCTGCCGCGCACGGCGGACACGGGCAGACCGATCTGGCGATGCTCGAACTCTTCGGTACCCCGCACCTGGAGCTGGTCCAGAACGCCTACGCCGAGGCCGCGGAACTGCCGGCCGATTGGCGGGATCGGACCGGTCTGCACCAACTCCATCCACTGCTCGTGCACGCCGTCACCCACGGTCCCTCCTACGGCCGGGAAGCGGCGGCAGTCGCGCTGCAGTACGCCTGAACGAGGGACCGCCGGGCATTCCGGACGCGCGGGACATCGATCGCCACACCCCGATACGGTGTGGCGATCGGGCGTTCCCTGGGGTTCCAGCAGGACACACCTGCGTGTGACCGGTACACCTGTCACGGGGACAGAAGTCGACGGCGATGAAGGAGCGAACTGGCATGTTCTCTCGGATTGCGGTGATCAACAGAGGCGAGCCGGCGGTGCGTCTGATTCGCGCGGTGCGGGAACTCAATTCCGAATACGGCTATGGCATCAAGGTCATCGCCCTGCACACCGAGGTGGAACGGGGCGCGTTGTTCGTGCGCTCCGCGGACGAGACCGTGAAGCTGCGTGACAAGGGTGATCTGGGCAGTCCCTATCTGGACCACGCCGAGCTCGAGCGGGCGCTGCGGGTCAGCGGCGCCGACGCCGCCTGGGTGGGCTGGGGGTTCGTCGCCGAGGACCCGGCGTTCGCCGAATTGTGCGCGCGGATCGCGGTCACCTTCATCGGTCCGCCGCCGGAGGCGATGCGCCGCCTCGGCGACAAGGTGCAGGCCAAATACCTGGCGGAGGCGACCGGGGTGCCCGTCGCCCCGTGGAGCAGGGGCCCGGTAGAAGACATGGCGTCCGCGCTCGAACACGCGAAGGACATCGGCTATCCGATGATCCTCAAGGCGCGCAGCGGCGGCGGTGGTCGCGGCATCCGGATGGTGTTCGATCCGAGCGAGCTGGCCGAGGCGATCGAGCGCACCCAGTCCGAGGCACAGAAAGCCTTCAACGACCCGGTGATCTTCATGGAGAAGCTGGTCCAGGGCGGTCGGCACATCGAGGTCCAGGTCATCGCCGACAACTACGGGAACGCCTGGGCGCCCGGCGTTCGCGACTGCTCCATCCAGCGCCGGAACCAGAAGCTCATCGAGGAATCCAGTTCGCCGGCACTGACCGACCAGCAGGACGCCGACCTCCGCAAGGGCGCGATCGCGCTGGTCAAAGAGGCCGGGTACCGCGGCGCGGGCACCGTCGAGTTCCTCTACCAGCCCGAGGAGAAGCTGTTCGCGTTCCTCGAGGTCAACACCCGGCTGCAGGTGGAGCACCCGATCACCGAGGCGTCCACCGGGCTGGACCTGGTCAAGCTGCAGATCCTGGTCGCGGACGGCCATCGACTCGAGGGGGATCCGCCGCCGCGGTTCGGCCATGCCATCGAGGCGAGATTGAACGCCGAGGATGCTGATAACGGGTTCGCGCCCGCGCCCGGCACCGTGCAGCTGCTGACGCTGCCCACCGGGCCCGGCATTCGGGTGGACACCGGCATCGCGACCGGCGATGCGATCTCACCGGACTACGACTCGATGGTCGCCAAGATCATCGCCTGGGGTCGCGACCGGCCCGAGGCGATGGCCCGGCTGCGGGTCGCGCTCCGCGAGACGACGGTGGTGGTCAAGGGCGGCACCACCACCAAGTCGTTCCTGCTGGAGCTGCTGGACCACCCCGAGGTGATCAACGGCACCGCGGACACCGGCTGGCTGGACCGGGCGGGCCTGACCGACGAACCGCGGGTGGCCGCGCACGCGGACGCCGCCTTGCTGTATGTCGCCGCCGACGTCTACGAGTCGGAGGAGGCGCTGGAGCGGGACGCGTTCCTGCGCTCGGCCCGGGGTGGACGGCCGCGTGCCAATCACGCCGTGGGCCGTGAGGTGGAGCTCGGTTACCAGGGCCAGACGTACACCCTGAACGTCGCCCAGATCAGCCCTCGGCGGTACCGGATCGAGGTGGCCGACCAGGTCGTCGAGGTGGATCTCGAGCGGCTCTCGCAATTCGAGAGCCGGCTGACGATCGGCGACCGGCGGCACCACATCGTGGCCATCGAGGGGGCCGGCGGCCACCTCGTCGAAGTGGACAGCGTCAGCCACCGGGTCACCCGCGACGAGGGCGGCATGGTGCGTTCGCCCGCGCCGGCGGTGGTCGTCGCGGTGCGCGCCGCGGCCGGCACCGACGTGGAGGCCGGGGACACCATCGTGATCCTGGAAAGCATGAAGATGGAGACCCCGGTGAAGGCCCCGTACGCGGGCCGGGTCCGGGAGATCCTGGTCGGGGTCAACTCCCAGATCGATGCGGGCGGTGCGCTCCTCCGGCTCGACAAGCTCGAGGAGGAGGGCGCGGCGTCCACCACGCCGACAGTCGAGTTCTCCGCGGACGCCGTCGAGCCGGGGGACGCCAGGGCGCAGATCCTGGCCGATGTCGGCACGCTGCGGGCGCTCGTCATGGGATTCGACGTCAGCACCGGGCGGGCCCGCGCGGCGCTCGCCGACGTGGAAAGGCTTGCCGGGACGCTGCCAGTCGACGACGACGAACTGCTGCACGCCGGCATCGGGGTGCTGGGAACGTTCGCCGACCTGTGCGAGCTCTCCCGGAACCGGCCGGCCGGGGAGGATGAGAGCGACGAGCGGGTGCACAGCCCGCGGGAGTACTTCCACTCGTACCTGCACTCCCTGGACGTGGAGCGGGAGGGCCTGCCGGAAGCCTTCCGGACCAGGCTGCTGCGGGTGCTGCGGCACTACGGGGTGACCGATCTGGAGCCGACGCCGGCGTTGGAGGAGGCCGTCCACCGGGTGTTCCTGGCCCAGGAGCGGGTGGGCGATCAGATCCCCGTGGTGGCCGCATGGCTCGAGCGGTGGCGCTCGGCGGGCGCGGCGCTGACCGGGAAGGTTCGCGAGGAAGTCGGCGACGTGGTCGAGCGGCTCGTGGTGGCCACCCGGACGCGCTACCCGGTGATCGGCGACCTGGCCCGCAGCATCCGGTACGAGGTCTTCGAGCGGCCGGTGATCGAGGCCGCGCGCGAGGGGGTCTACACCGGGGTCCGGGAGAATCTCAAGCGGCTGGCCGCGAACCCGGACGGCAGCGACCACGCCCAGCGGATCGATGCCCTGGTGGCCAGCCCGGAACCGCTGATCCGGCTGCTCGCCGAGCAGCTGTCCACCGGCGGCACGGGGATCGGCCCGATGCTGGAGGCGATGACCCGGCGGTACTACAAGGTGCGCGCACTGGAAGCCGTACGAACCTTCCGTCAGGATGGAAGGCCTTATGTCACAGGGGATTACGAACTCAGCGGGCAGCGCCTGCACCTGGTGGCCACCGCCGCGGAACACGCCGACCTCGCCTCTGCGCTGACCGCCGCCAACGCGGTCGCCGGTCAGCTCGCCGATCCGGCGAACGTGGTGACGGACCTGTACCTGTCCTGGCCGGATGCGCCGGCCGACGCCGAGCGCGTCTCCGCGGAACTGAAGGACGCCCTCGAGGGCTATCCCGTGTTGGCCGGTGGCCGGCGGGTGACGGTGACCGTCTGCCAGGGCAGCGAACGGGTCCAGCAGTTCACCTTCCGGCAGTCCGGCAGCGGGCTCGCCGAGGAGCTGGTCATTCGCGGAATGCACCCGCTGACCGGCCAACGGCTGGATCTGTGGCGGCTGAAGAACTTCAACGGCACCCGCATGCCCGCACCCGAGGGCATCTACGTGTTCCACCTGGTGGCACCCAACAATCCCGCGGACGAGCGGCTCGTGGCGTTGGCCGAGGTCCGCGATGTCACCCCGCAGCGCGACGCGGACGGGAAGGTGACCTCGTTCCCGGTCGCCGAGCGGGTGCTCGCGTCCTGCCTGGAGAGCATCCGGCGGGCGCAGTCCTCGGGGAAGAGCAGCCAGCGGCTGGACAACAACCGGGTCTTCCTGCACGTCTGGCCGACGATCGAGGTGCCGCTGGCCGATCTCGCCGGCCTCGCGCAGCTGAGCTCGCCGCTGACGCTGGGCACCGGGCTGAACGAGATCATGGTGCTGGCCCGGCTACGGGAGGAACCGGACAAGCCGCTGCGTGACGTGGCCATCCGGTTCGCCTACCAGGCCGGCGCCGGGGTGTCGGTCAGCGTCTCCGACCCGCCGACCGAACCCCTGGCGCCGCTGGATGGCTACACCCAGAAGGTGCAGCGCTCCGCGGCCCGCGGGACGGCCTATCCCTACGAGCTGGTGCCGCTGCTCATCGGCCCCGACGGCAGATTCACCGAGTACGACTTCGACTCGGGCGGTGCCTTCGTGCCGGTTGATCGCGCTCCTGGCCAGAACACCGCCGGAGTGGTGGCCGGTCTGGTCACCACCCCCACGGCCAGGTACCCGGAGGGCATCACCCGGGTGGCGCTGTTCGGCGATCCGACCAAGGCGTTGGGCACCGTCGCGGTCCGCGAATGCGCGATCGTGGTGGCCGCCATCGACCTGGCCGAGGAGAAGGGCATCCCGGTGGAGTGGTTCACCCTCTCCTCGGGTGCCAAGATCTCCATGGACAGCGGCACCGAGAACATGGACGGTGTCGCGCGGGCGCTGCGGCGGCTGATCACCTTCACCCAGGGCGGCGGCGAGGTCAACATCATCGTCGCCGGGATCAACGTGGGTGCGCAGCCGTACTGGAACGCAGAGGCGACGATGCTGCAGCACACCAGGGGCATCCTGATCATGACGCCGGACAGCGCCATGGTGCTGACCGGGAAGATGTCGCTGGACTACTCCGGCGGCGTGTCGGCGGAGGACAACTTCGGCATCGGCGGCTACGACCGGGTGATGGGGCCCAACGGCGAGGCCCAGTACTGGGCGCCGAACCTGAGCGCCGCCTGCGAGATCCTGTTCGCTCATTACGATCACGCGTACGCGGCGCCGGGGGAGCGGTTCCCGAGGCGGGCCGAGACTTCCGACGCGCTGGACCGCGATGTGCGCAGCTTCCCGCACGTGCACCCGGACAGCCCGTTCACCACCGTCGGCGAGATCTTCTCCGAGGAGACGAACAAGGACCGCAAGAAGCCGTTCGACATCCGGACGGTGATCAACGCGGTGGCCGACCAGGACCACGCCACACTGGAACGCTGGGCGGGCATGGCCGACGCGGACACCTCGGTGGTCGTCGACGCGCATCTGGGCGGCTACCCGGTCGTCATCGTCGGCATCGAATCCCGGCCGATCCCGCGCCGCGGATTCCTGCCCGCGGACGGCCCGGATCAGTTCACCTCGGGCACGCTGTTCCCGGCGTCGTCGAAGAAGACCGCGCGGGCGATCAACGCGGCCAGTGGCAGCCGCCCGCTGGTGGTGCTGGCCAACCTGTCCGGGTTCGACGGCTCGCCCGAGTCACTGCGCAACATCCAGCTCGAGTACGGCGCCGAGATCGGCCGTGCCATCGTCAATTTCGACGGCCCGATCGTCTTCTGCGTGGTGTCCCGCTACCACGGCGGCGCCTTCGTGGTGTTCTCCGGTGCGTTGAACGACAACATGGAGGTGGTCGCCGTCGAGGGTTCGTTCGCCTCGGTGATCGGTGGCGCGCCGGCGGCGGCGGTGGTGTTCACGCGCGATGTGAATACCAGGGTGGCCAACGACCAGCGTTTGAAGGAGCTGGAGTCGACGATCGCGGGTGAGACCGACGAGGCCGAGCGCAGTCAGCTGCGAGTCCAGTTCGCCGATCTGCGCGCGACCGTGCGGTCGGAGAAACTCGGTGAGGTGGCTGCGGAATTCGAGCAGATCCACAACATCGAGCGCGCTCGGGAGGTCGGGTCGGTGCACACCATCGTGCCCGCGGCGCAGTTGCGGCCGTACCTGATCTCGGCCATCGAGCGGGGCATGGCCCGTACCGGCGGGCGGGCGGTGGGTGCGGGCGGCTGAATCGGGGGTAAGACGGTGCAGACGGGTAGGTTGATGTCCTGCCCGTCTGACGGAGATGTCAGATGCCGACTGGTCGAGCGCCCATCTGCGGTGAACCGGTGACCATCAGCCGGTTCACGCCGTCGGGCCGGACTCTTCCTGGACGTCCAGCACGACCTCGTTGCGCCGCAGGAACCACGGCTTGAACGGCGGGTCGAACCGGGCGAAGCGCGGCGATCCGACCGGCCGCAGCCCCTCCGCGAGCACCGCCTGCTGAAGTTGTGTGCTGTGCCGTTCGAACGAGGATTGCGACCAGCCGCCGCTGTACTGCGCCGCTGCCGCGAGACCGGCAGGGACGGTGCGGATCTCGACCTCCGGGTTGGTCGGCACGGGCGCCGTCTCGGCGGTCAGCGAGGCCGGTAGGACGAATGCGATGACGAACTCGCCCTCGCCGGTGGTTCGCTGCACGACGGGGGCGGTCATCGCGACTTTCTGCGACCCGGCGACCTCCTGCACCACGGGTGCCGTCATGGCCACTGAGCTCTGAGTGCGGTTCTGGCCGCTGATGTAGCCGAACAGCGATCTGAAGGCGACATTACCGGCCTTGTCGAAGGACGACCGCACCGTCACCTGCGCGACCACATGGGCGGGATAGCGACGCAGATCGAAACCGGGGCAACGGCGCACCAGCTCGAAGGGCTGTTGCTCGGTCATCGAGCATGACGCTACAACAGAACCGCGTAGGAAAACGGCTGCCCGGAGAACCTGAGTCCCCGGAACAGCTGTTTGTCCTTTGTCGCCCCGACCGGCCGAGCCGTTACAGCGCGAGCAGCACCTCCGGGTCGACGAGCTTCTCGACCGCGGCCCGACCAGCAGCGGCGTCCTCGGCGTTCCGAGCGGCCGCCGCCATCGCCTCGCAGGTCTCGATGTCGGTGCGGGACAAGGCAAACCGGACCGCCGGCACCCCGGCTGGGGCCATCGACAGGCTGGTGATGCCCAGGCCCACCAGCACCAGGGCCAGCAACGGATCACGGGCCGCCTCGCCGCAGACACCGACGGGCTTGCCGACCGCCTTGCCCGCGGCTCCGGCGGCGGCGATGAGGTCCAGCACGGCCGGCTGCCAGGGATCGAGCAGCTCGGCCAGCTCGCCGGCCATCCGGTCGGTGGCCATCGCGTACTGGGTCAGGTCGTTGGTGCCGATGCTGGCGAAATCGACGATGTCCATCATGTGGCGGGCACGCAGCGCGGCGGCGGGCACCTCGACCATCATGCCGGCGACCGGGAGCCCGTGGGAGCGGACCCGCTGCACGAAGGCACGGGCCTCGTGCACCGTGGAGACCATCGGCGCCATCACCCAGACCTTGGCGGTGGTGGCCTTCGCGGCCTGCGCGATGGCCTCCAGTTGGTCGTCCAGCAACTGCGGGAAGCGCCGGTCCATCCGCAGACCACGAACGCCGAGAGCGGGATTCTCCTCTTCTTCGCTGGGCGCGAACGCCAGCGGCTTGTCCGCGCCTGCGTCCAGGGTGCGGACCACCACCTTGCGATCGCCGAACGCCTTGAACACCTTGGTGTAGGCCGTGACCTGGTCCGCCACGGTCGGGGCGGTGGCCGCGTCGAGGAACAGCACCTCGGTGCGGAACAGGCCGACGCCTTCCACGTCTTCCTTGGCGGCCCGCTCGGCGTCCTCGACGGCGCCGATGTTGGCCAGCAGTTGCACGCTCTGGCCGCCCTTGGTGCGGCCGGCCCCGCCGGTGGCGGTCTTGAGCGCGGCCCTGGCCTTGGCGCGGGACAGGATCGCCTCGCGCAGGGTGTCGTCCGGATCGACGACGACAGTCCCGTGGGCCGCGTCAATCGCGATGGTGGCGTCTTCGGCGAGAGTCATGGCGCCGTCGACCCGGACCAGGCACGGCAGATCGAGCTGGGCGGCGATGATCGCGGTGTGGCTGGTCGGGCCACCGAGTTCGGTGACGATGCCGACGACGTGCTCGAGGTCCAGGGAAGCGGTGTCGGCCGGCGCGAGATCGGTGGCCACCACGATGGTCGGCTTCCTCAGTTCCGGCAGCCCGGGCTCGGGAACCCCCAGCACGTGCGCGACGATCCGGTCCCGGACGTCACGCAGGTCGGTGACGCGCTCGGCCAGGTAGGGGCCGCTCGCCTCGAGGATCTTGCAGAACCCCTCCACTGCCTGGTCGACCGCGGTGGCGGGCCCGGTGCCGGCCTTGATCCGGCGCTCGACGTCGGCGATCAGCCCTGGATCCTGGGCCATCAGCGAGGTCGCCTCGAGCACCGCCGCGGTGGCGGCCTGGGCGGCGGCCGCGCGGACCCGGAGGTTGGTGGCCACGTACTGGAACGAGCTCCGCACCAGCGCATCCGCCGCTGCCGTGTCGGCGGCGGCGGGCTCGTCCACGGGCGCTTTCGCCGCGGCCGCCAGCTTGACGACGGACCCCACGGCCGATCCGCGTCCCACACCGATCCCCGTCAGGGTCGGCGTTGCCGTGCTCGATTTGGCAGCTTTGGAAGTGGTTGTCGCCATCTGTTCGGTTCAACTCCCGTATCTCATCTCGTGCGGACGGTCGGGGCTCGTCCTCGCGCGTCGCGCGGCGTGGCGCGCAGAGCGGGCCGTACTGAAAACTGCCGTCTGACCCTAGTGGGTGTCCGATCCGGCCCTGCAGCGCAGGGGTCGGACCGGACCGGCACCGGCGATCAGGGAGCGTCGTGGTCGATCGCGAGCAATCCGACGAGCTGGTCGAGAGCGTCGTCTGCTCCGTCACCCTCGGCGGACAGCGTGACCTCGTCCTCGCTCGCAACGCCAAGGCCCATCACCATCAGGATGCTCCTGGCGTCGACAGGGTCGCCGCCGGTCTTCGCGATGGTGACCGGCAGGCCGGTCGCGGTGACCGCCTGCACGAACAGCGATGCGGGGCGGGCGTGCAGCCCGACGCGGGAGGCGACCTTGACGTTGCGGCTGGGCATCTGATGACTCCTTGGCAGTTTCTCGAACGGAATGGGACGGAATGGGTGGGACGGTAGTGCTGGCATCGTCGGTGAACGGCGGGGAACGGAACCGGGGCCGCGACAGACATCGTCGCAGCCCCGGCGCAGGTGTGCAGCCTGGAACGGATCAGGCGGCGATGCCCTCGATCGCGTCCTCGTGCTCGGCGATCTCTTCCGTTCTTGCCGCATCCAAGCCCATCAGCAGAATCACCAGGAACGCCGTGATGACCATGCCGATCGCGATCGCCAGCAGGTACAGGAACGGCTTGGAGACCAGCGCGACGACAAAGATGCCGCCGTGCGGGGCCCGCAGTTCGTTCCCGAACAGCATGACGAGGCCGCCGGTGACCGCAGAGCCCACCATGCACGACGGGATCACCCGCAGTGGGTGGGCCGCGGCGAACGGGATCGCACCCTCGGTGATGAACGAGGCGCCCAGTAGCCAGCAGGCCAGACCGTTCTCCCGCTCGGCTGCGGTGAACAGCCTCTTGCGGACGGCAGTAGCCAGGGCCAAGCCGAGCGGCGGGGTCATGCCGGCGGCCATCACGGCAGCCATGATCTGCAGCGCCGGTTGGGCCTGTCCGGTGCTTTCCACGGCGATGGCCGTGGTCAGACCGGCGGTGGCAAATGTATAGGCCACCTTGTTGATCGGTCCGCCCAGGTCGAAGCCCATCATCAGGCCGAGGATGATCCCGAGCACGACGGCGGTGGAACCGGACAGGCCGGTCAGCCAGTCCGTCAGCCAGGTGGTCGCCGCGGCGATCGGCTTGCCGACCACGAAGATCATGAACAAACCGACGACGAGGACCGACACCAGCGGGATGACGACGACGGGCATGACGCCGCGAACCCCCTTCGGCACCTTGAGCCTGGCGAGGAAGAGCGCGACGCCACCGGCGGCAAACCCGGAGACCAGACCACCGAGGAAGCCCGCGTTCAGCAGCCCGGCCAGCAGGCCGCCGACGATGCCGGGCACCAGGCCCGGACGGTCGGCGATGGCGAAGGCGATGAAGCCGGACAGGATCGGCACAAGCATGAAGAACGAGACCTTGCCGAGGTAGAACAGGATCCCGGCGAACCCGGCCTGCGACAGGATCAGGTCGAAGTTTCCGCCCTTGGGGAAGACGGCCGGCACCCCGTTTGCGGTGTCCGCATACGTGACGCCTTCGAAGGTGCCGCCGTACAGCTTGGTGACGACCTCGTCGCCGCCGAACAGGAAGCCCAGCGCGATCAGGATGCCGCCCGCGGCCACGAACGGGATCATGTACGACACACCGGTCATCAGCCACTGCCGGACCCTGGTGCCGACGCCGACGTCACTGGTCACCTTGGTGGCCGGGCCGGGCGCTGCCGCGGCCATCGCTGCCGCCTCGGGGGTGCCGGCCTTGGG
>JADGOY010000080.1 GCA_017882715.1 Nakamurella sp.
GCCGGCACCGATCTGGGAATGTTGCTGCTGGCCATGGGTCGGGGCAAGCTGGGACGGAAGTAGCCCTGCGTCCGAGGGCACATCGCCGGCGTGGCGTCCGCAAACTCGCCCGGTATCCCAGGAGCGGCTGCTTCTGACGAGAATCGGAGGATTCGATAGCCAGGGTCGTCACCAAGGCCGTGTGTCGCCGCTCCGGATGTGACGATCGTGCTCCTGACCCCGGTGTCGATCAACAGGCCATGGGTGATGTGGGAAACGGGTGGGAAACGGGCGCGGTGTGCGGAGCGAGGACCTTCTCGACTGCCGGCCGGCGCCTGTCGACCCCCCAGCCTGAACCAGCAGGAACGGGCCCGGACTCACACGAGCCGTCGGTCGGTCGCCCACCGCGACAGCTCGTACCGGTTCGACTTCTGCGTCTTGCGCAGCACGCTCGATACGTGTGTCTCCACGGTCTTGATCGAGATGAACAGCTGCCCGGCGATTTCCTTGTAGGCATAGCCCCGGGCCAGCAGCTTGAGCACCTCACGTTCACGCGGTGAGAGCATGTCCAGCTCAGGGTCGGCCACCACCGCGGGAGCATTGCGATCGGAGAACGCGTCCAGCACGAAGCCCGCCAGCCGGGGCGAGAACACCGCGTCGCCGGCGGCGACCCGGACCACCGCATCGGCCAGCTCCCGGCCGGAGATCGTCTTGGTGACGTACCCACGGGCGCCCGCCCGGATGACGGCGATGACGTCCTCGGCCGCATCGGACACGCTCAACGCCAGGAACACCACGTCCGGCAACGCCTGGTGCACCTGCTCGAGCACTGCGCGCCCGCCACCGTCGGGCATGTGCACATCCAGCAGCACCACGTCGGGCGGGTTCGAGGTGATCCGGACGACCGCTTCGCCGACCGAGCCTGCCTCGCCGGCCACTTCGATCCGGTCGTCGTCGAGCCCGGCCAGCTCGGCCTTCACGCCGGCTCGGAACAGCGCATGGTCGTCGACCAGGAAGACCTTCACCGGGTGGCTCACGGGCTGACTCACCTGCTGGCCCCCTTCGTCTCGGCGTGCGCCTGCACCGTACCGCCTGCCCCTCCCAGGTCGTCCTCCGTTGCCTGTCGGGCCTGTTCAGCCGTCCATTGGGCGCCGTCGGCCGCAGACGTCACCGAAACGGTCAGCTCGACCTCGGTGCCCTCACCTGGCCTGGATGTGACGGTGGCGGTGCCGCCGTGCCGCTCCATCCGCCGGTGGATCGAATCGGCCAGGCCACGGCGGTCGGCACCCACGTCGGACGGATCGAAACCGCTGCCGCGGTCCCGGACGAACACGCTGGCGGTGCCGTCCTCCACCTCCGCGTAGACGCTGACCTCCTGCACCCCGGCGTGCTTGGCAGCGTTGACCATGGCCTCTCGTGCGGCAGCGACCAGCGCGGCCAGGTGCTCGTCCATCGGGACGTCGCCGACGATGACGGGTGTCACCGCGATCGCGTACGTGTCCTCGACCTCACCCGCGACCTCCGACAGCGACGCTGCCAGCGTGCTCGACTGGGGTGCCCGCGTATCGCCCGCCGATGCGTAGCCGGCCGGTCCGTACAACCAAGTCCGCAGTTGCCGCTCCTGGCTGCGGGCCAGGCGCAGCACCTCCCGGCCGTCGCCGGCCTGGCGTTGGATCAGTGCGAGCGTCTGCAATACCGAATCGTGCAGGTGCGCGGCGATCTCGGCGCGTTCCCGTTCCTGGACCCGGCCGCGGCGCTCGTCACCGAGATCGCGGACCAGCCGCAGCCACCACGGGATGGTGATGATGGCGACGCCGACCAGCGTCAGCAGGACGGCGATCAGCGCCGACCGGACGGCGGTGAAATCCAACTGTCCCAGCGCGAACACGGCCAGCCCACCGATCACCAGAGTGCACCCGCCGATCAGCCGCCACAGCGATGTCTTGCTCGGTCCGACGATCCCAGCCGCGGTGCGACGCCAACGGGCGCGTCGGGCGTCGTCGGCCTCCCGCCAGATGAAGGCTCCGCCGACGGCGGCGAGACCCAGCGGCGCCAACACCCAGCTCAGGCCGGGTCCGAGCCCCAGGGCGGTGGCCACGATGAGCAGCGCGATCCCGACGGCCGCGACGCCGATGGCCTGCTGACGCTCGAGCGAGCTGGCAGGGGCCGGCGGCTGGTCCTTCGACTGCGCCCGTTGCGGGACGAAGATCCACAACAGGGCGTACGCCAGGACCCCGGCGCCGGTCAACGCCAGCAGCACGAGGGTGGCCCGCACCCACAGGACGGGAACGTGCAGGTGGTCGGCGATTCCGCCGGCGACGCCGCCGAGGATCGCGCCGTCCCGCCGCCGGGTGAGTTTCGGCAGACCGTCGGGTGTCACGTGGTCTGCTGCCGCATCTGTGATCTGCTCGCCCCCTGGGGGCGTCCCGGGAACGGTCGAACCGACGGTGTCACCAGTGGCTTCCGGGCCGGTCGCGGCGGCCGCGGCCGGCTGAGGGATCCGCTCGGGCATCGGCTGGGTGATCGGCTCGGGGACCGGCTGGGAAATCCGTGGAGATTTGACGAGAGAGGGGCCGGACGCAGGCACAAGCGGGGGCGCCTGGTCGACGCCCTGGCCTTGCGTCGCACTCCGGCGCTGGGTTGTTTCCCGACTCTGCACGCCGCCGTCGCTCGTAGCCTCGTCCCCCGCGCCGGATTGCACCGGGCGGGTCTGGGACCACGGGCCCCGACGGGCAGCACGGTACGACCTCACGACTCCAGAGTCACACGGTCGCGGGCCGGGCGGTATCGGGGTTGACCCTGGATCGGCAAACCAGGGTGATCCCCGATGGTGTCAACGTGACGTCAGAGCGACTCTTGGTACATGAGTCAGTCGCAGCACGATTCGACCGCTGGGTGGGGCGCCTCCGGCGGGGACTGGTGGTCACGGCGCCCTCGCAGATCCGCTACCGATCGCAAGATCGCCGGCGTGGCTGGCGGCCTGGGTCGCGCGCTCGCCGTCGACCCGGTGCTGGTGCGGGTGGGCTTCGTCGTTTTGACGATCTTCGGGGTGGGCGTCCCGCTGTATCTGCTCGGGTGGCTCCTGCTGCCGGCAGACGGTGACGAGGTGTCGGCCGCAGAGTCGCTGGTCGGACGGGGCCGGTCGTCGGTACCGCCGGTGCTCACCGTCGGACTGGCGATCTTCGTCATGATCTCGCTGGGCTGGATGTTCTCCTGGGGCTTCCCCTTCTGGCCGTTGGTGGTCGCCGGCATCATCGCGATCATGATCGCCCGCAAGCGCGGTCGTGAGGGTTGCGCCAGGCAGAGCGGTCCGCCTCCATGGGCGAACGAATGGTCGGCGCGAGCCGGCCAGCGAGGTCAGTCCTGGGGCGAGCAGGCCGAGCGATGGGTCGCCCGCCAGCCCTGGTCGGGCAGCGGTTCGGGGACCAGCGGACCGGGCGGCGGCATCTCGGGCAGTGGCAAGCCCGCGGATCCGCAATCGCCGTTCGAGGAGCCACCTTTCTGGGAGCAGGATGGCCGCAGTTCCGCACCCACCGGGCCCGCCTCGCCCGCAGCGGCCACCGCGCCCGCCGCATCGGACGGCGACGAGAACTCCACGACCGGTCCGACTCCGCCGGCCTGGGATCCGTTGGGTGTCGCCCCGTTCGCCTGGGACCTGCCGGAACCGTCACCGTTGCCTCCCACGCCCCCGGTCCGGCAGCGTGACAACAACGTGGTCGGCCGGGTGACGTTGGGTGTCGCACTGCTGGTCGGTGGGCTGGCCACGGCCGGTGTGTTCGCCGGGTGGTGGGGGTTGAGCTGGGCCGGTGTCGCGGCCACGGCGCTCGCCGTGGTGGCGGTCGGTCTGCTCATCGGCTCGCTGCGGGGACGCGGAATGTCGCTGATCGGGCCTGGGATCTTCCTGTCGGTGCTGACGCTGGGACTGACCATCACCGGTATCTCGGGTGTGGCCGGATACGGCCAGCAGAGCTGGACGCCGACCACCGTCGCAGCGGCCGAGTCGCAGTCGCCGTACGTGCTCAACGGCGGGCAGGGTCGGCTGGACCTGACCAAGCTGACGCTTCCGGCCGGTCAGGAGGCCGACGTCGATGTCCAGGTGCACGCCGGTCAGGCGCAGGTGATCGTGCCCGCGGACACCACCGTCCACGTCACCTGCTCCACCAACGCCGGCGAAGTCAACTGCCTGGGTGAGACGGCGAGCGGCCTGCACAAGGAGATCACCCCTTCCCAGGGGGGGTCCTCGGACAACGGAACGATCAACCTGAACGTGCACGTCGGTGCCGGAGAGGCGGAGGTGACCAGTCATGGCTGAGACCGTTCGTCCCGAGCGTCGACGCGTGAACCCCATCGGCCTGCTGTTCGCGCTGGCCTTCCTGGCGGTGGCGTCGGTGGGTTTCACCGGTGATCCGTGGTGGCTGCTGAACTCGGCCACCAAGTGGGTCGTCGCGGGAGCGGTGGCACTGGTCGGCATCAGCCTGCTGGCCACCGCGTTGCCCGGCCGGCGGCGAAAGAATCTGAACCGAGTCAACTGACTGATTCCCGGCGGACCCCGCCTCCGCCGGTCCCCAGGCCCCGCCGCCGGTCCCCACCGGCGGCGGGACATTCTCCAGTTGCGAGCGGTGCGCCATGGGGCAAGGTGACAAGAGCGAGCACCACCAGCTCGACCTGGCGACATCGAGACCGATGCGCGCCGGAACACACTCGGGAGGAACTTCCATGGCTCTGGACACCTTCGTCCTCGTCGCCGCGCAGTACGACAACGAGGAGGACGCGCTCGCCGACTACGACGCGGTGAAATCCGTCTACAAAGACCTGAACATCATCGACACCTATGACGCGGCCGTGGTCAGCAAGGACGCCGACGGCAAGGTCAAGATCGTCAAGCGGCACGAACAACCGACCCGTGACGCCGCAAAGGGCGGCCTCGGCCTTGGACTGGCGGTCGGCGCCCTGGTCGCACTGTTCCCGGCCGTGGGGATCGGCGCCGGGCTGCTCTGGGGTGGCGCCGCCGGAGCCGGGATCGGCGCGCTGGCCGGGCATGCCGCGGCGGGGCTGAGCCGGTCCGACCTGAAGGATCTCGGCGAACTGCTCGACGAGGGTCAGAGCGGCTTCGTGCTGGTAGCGGCGTCCGACGTGCAGGCGCATCTGGACCGCGCGATCAAGCGCGCCAAGAAGACCGTGAAGAAGGAACTGCAAGCGGACACCGATTCGCTCAAGAAGGACATCGACGAACTCGGCACGGCGCCGGCAACCAGCTGACGCAGCGACGCAGCCGCTCACCCGAGGGTGGTGATCACGCCGTTCCTGACGTGCGTCTCGTACCTGGACCCGCCCGGGTAGAACTCGGGCGTGACGATCCCGCCGAGCATGGCCATCGTCCGATCGATCACCGAGGTCACCGGATCGGCCAGCACCACCCCGAACAGGTCGGCGACGGGCAACGTCGGCGCCACCACCAGGAATCCGGCGCCGACGGCCCTGGTCGCGAACTGGGTCCAGACCTTCCGGCTCTCCACGAAGCCGTGCTGCCGCGAGCCGGTGGTTGCCGTCAAGGACCAGATCAGCCCGCGTGGCTCACCCGCCGGTAGGTGCCAGTCGGTACGGAGTCGACACGTCAGGAACGTGCAGCGGACTGCCAACGTCGTCGACACCCTGACGGCGGCGTCCTCACCCGCTGTCATGACGGCGCCAGCCGTTGCGGCGGCGTCGAGACCGCCGCGCTCACCACCGGCCGCGCGACCAACAGCGCAGCCACCCCGATCAGCACGGACATCAGGGCGGTGATCGCCAGCGCGAGACCCGTCGTGCGGTCCCCCAGCCCCGCCACCGGCGCGGTCACCGCACCGAGCGCAAACTGAGCCAGGCCGAACAGCGCCGAGGCCGCCCCGGCGATCCGGCGATGCCGGTCCATCGCGATCGCCGACGACTGCGGCAAGGCCAGACCCACCGCTGACACCATGACGAACAACGACACCAGCACCATCCCCAGACCCCATCCCACGAGCACCGTCACCAGCAGGAGCACCGCGCCGACGAGCGCCTGGCCCACACCCCAGGACAGCAGCACGAACGAAGTGGTGCGGTGCAGCAACATCCGGCCGACCTGGGTCGCCGCCACGATGCCAACGGCGTTGAGGGCAAAGCACAGGCTGAACCACTGTGCCGACAATCCGAAGCCGTCCTGCAGCAGGAACGGCGACGCCGATATGTACCCGAACATCGCCGCGGACACCATCGTGCCGGCCAGCACGGTGCCGGTGTAGCCGCGGTCACGCAGCAGTGTGGCGAATGCGCGCAGCGTGCCGATCATCCCCCCGGACGATCGGCGCTCCGGCGGCAGAGTCTCCCGGATGACGAAGAACGCCAGCAGCAACATCGCCACCCCGATACCGGCCAGCACCCAGAACACGGTGCGCCAGGTGCCGACCCGCAGCACCTGACCGCCGATCACCGGCGCCAGGATCGGGGCCAGCCCGTTGACCGCCGCGATCGTCGAGAAGTAGGCCGCCGCAACCTTTCCGGTGAACAGGTCGGCGACGACGGCCCGCCCGACGACGATCCCGGCCGCGCCCGCCGCGCCCTGCACCAGGCGAACCACGATGAGCAGTGTCATCGACGTCGTCACCGCGCAGACCACCGACGCGGCCACGAAGATCGCGACGCCGACCAGCAGCGGGCCGCGTCGACCGAGCCGATCCGACAGCGGCCCGGTGATCAACTGCCCGACCGCCAGACCCACGATGCAGGCCGACAGGGTCAGTTGGGCGGCGCTCGCCGTGGACGACAGATCGTCGGGCAGTTCGGGCAGCGCGGGCAGGTACATGTCCAGGCACAGCGGCCCGAACGAGGACAACGACCCGAGCGCGATGACGAGCCACGCCCCACCCGATCGAACGACCGGACTCACTCCCATTCGATCGTGCCCGGTGGCTTGCTCGTCACATCCAACACGACACGGTTGACCTCGGGCACCTCACCGGTGATCCGGTTGGAGATCCTTGCCAGCAGATCGAAGTCCAACCGCGACCAGTCCGCCGTCATCGCATCCTCGCTGGACACCGGGCGCAGCACGATCGGATGCCCGTAGGTCCGGCCGTCACCTTGCACACCCACGGATCGGACATCGGCCAGCAGCACCACGGGGCACTGCCAGATCTGTGCGTCGACGCCGGCCGCGGTCATCTCGGCGCGGACGATGGCGTCGGCCGCGCGCAGCACGTCGAGGCGGTGCGCATCGACAGCACCGATGATCCGGATGCCCAACCCCGGCCCGGGGAACGGGTGCCGCTGCACGATCGCCTGCGGCAACCCGAGCTCCGCGCCCAGCAACCGCACCTCGTCCTTGAACAGCGTGCGCAGTGGCTCGATCAGCTCGAACATGAGGTCGTCCGGCAGACCGCCGACGTTGTGGTGGGATTTGATCGTCGCTGTGCCGCTGCCGCCGCCGGACTCGACCACGTCGGGATACAGGGTGCCCTGCACCAGGAACCTCACCCCGCCTGCGTCGGCGGACACGTTCGCAGCGGCGTCCTCGAAGACCCGGATGAATTCCCGGCCGATGATCTTGCGCTTGGTTTCCGGGTCGGTCACCCCGGCCAGCGCGGACAGGAAACGCTCGGATGCGTCAACCGTCACCAGGTTGATACCGGTTGCCGCGACGTAGTCCCGTTCGACCTGCTCCCGCTCCCCCGCCCGCAGCAGTCCGTGATCCACGAACACGCAGGTCAGCTGGTCCCCGACGGCCCGGTGCACCAGCGCAGCGGCCACCGCCGAGTCAACCCCGCCGGACAGCCCGCAGATGACCCTCTCGTCACCGACCTTCGCCCGGATCGCGTCGACCTGCTCGTGCAGGATCTCCGCCGGGGTCCAGTCCGGGCTGATCCCGGCGATGTCGTGCAGGAATCGGCGGAGCACCTCCTGGCCGAACTGGGAGTGCGCGACCTCAGGGTGGTACTGCACGCCGGCCAGCCGCCGGTCCAGGTTCTCGAACGCGGCGATCGGGGTGTCGGCGGTGGCGGCGGTCACGGCGAACCCGGGCGGCGCGGCGGAGACCGTGTCGCCATGGCTCATCCAGACACCCAGAGTCGACGGCAGGTCGCGCAGCAGCGCACCGTCCGGGGCGGTGACCCGGAGCTGGGTGGCGCCGTACTCGCGGCGGCCGGTCCGGTCCACGCTGCCGCCCAAAGCGGCCGCCATCGCCTGGAAGCCGTAGCAGATCCCGAAGACCGGGACATCGGTGTCGAACAGCGCCGGATCGAGGTGCGGGGCGTTCTCCGCGTACACGCTGGACGGGCCACCGGACAGGATCACCGCTGCTGGCGCAATCGCAGCGATTTCCGCGGCGGTGATCGTCGAGGGCACGATCTCCGAATACACGTTGGCCTCGCGGACCCGGCGGGCTATCAGCTGCGCGTACTGCGCGCCGAAATCCACCACCAGCACCGGATGGGCCTCGAGATCGGGAGCACCGACCGAGGTCGGGAGCACCGCGGAGCCGTCGGCCGGGGCCGTTTCTTGCTGTCCGTCGGATCGGCCACTGCCCCCACGGGGGGACGTCTCTGCGGGCACGCCCGGCCGCCTTTCGATCATCAAGGACCGCCGCAGTCTATCGAGGGCAACCAGCGGCTGTGACCAACAGCGACCACCAGGAGCAACCGCACCCTCCCGCCTTACCCTGGACCGATGGCTGATCAGTACCGGAGGTCGGCGTGACCGTGTTGATCGACCCGCCGCGCTGGCCGGCGCACGGCCGGGTGTGGTCGCACCTGGTCAGCGACGAGTCCTACGACGAGTTGCACGCCTTTGCCGAGGCACAGCACATCCCGCCGCGCGGGTTCGACCACGACCACTACGACGTGCCCGGCGAGCGGTACCAGGCGCTGGTGGACGCCGGCGCCGTCCCGGTCGACTCCCGGAAGCTGCTGCAGCGCATCGGCAGAGCAGGATTGCGGCAGCCCAAACGAGATCGCCGGCCGACGATTTCCGGACAGCAAACCTGACCGGCCCCGACCGGGAGACCGGTTCAGCCGCTGGCCTGGCGGGACGACGCTGTACGTGTTTGTTCCGCCGCTGCGAGCTGTAGGAGGGGCGGGACCCTCGCTCACCCCCGCACGCTCAGCCCGACCTTCTGGAACTCCTTGAGGTCGGAGTACCCGGCCTTGGCCATCGCCCGACGCAGCGCGCCGAACAGGTTCGTCCGGCCGTCGGCACCGAGCGCCGGGCCCAGCAGGAGTTCACGCAGCGGCACGTCGGCCGGCCCGCACGGCGCCGCGAACCCCCGGGGTAACACCGGGTGTGCGGCGGTGTTGGGCCAGTACCAGCCCGCGGCCGGAGCCTCCGCCGCCCAGGTCAGTGGCTCGCCCAGCATGACGGCGTCCGCGCCGCAGGCGATCGCCTTGGCGACGTCGGCGCTGGAGTGGATGCCGCCGGCGGCGATGACGTGCACGTACCGCCCTCCTGTCTCGTCGAGGTAGGAGCGGCGCGCCGCGGCCGCGTCGGCGATGGCGGTGGCCATCGGGACGTCGATGCCCAGCACCTGGTCCGTGGTGGACGTCGCACCGTCGCCGGTGCCCACGATGACGCCGGCCGCGCCGGTCCGCATCAGGTGGGTGGCGGTCTGGTAGTTCGTGCAGCCACCGACGATGACGGGCACGTCCAGGTCTGCGATGAACGACTTGAGGTTCAACGCCGCACCGTTGGCCTGCACGTGCTCGGCGGACACGATGGTGCCCTGGATGACCAGCAGCTCGACTCCGGCCGCGATGGCCGGGCCGGCAAGCGCCATCGCGTTCTGCGGGGACAGCCGGACGGTTACCGTTCCGCCGCCCGCGCGCAGCGCCGCGATGGACTCGGCCAGTAGGTCCTGCGACACCGGCTCGTGGTAGGCCCGCTGCAGGGACGCGATCACCTCGTCGGGGTCGTCGGCCCGGGCCCCCTGCTCGAGCAGTTCGTCGATCACCCGCTGCGGGTCCGCGTAGCGGGCCCACAACCCCTCGCCGTCGAGCACTCCGAGGCCGCCGAGCTCGGCGACCCGGGCCGCCACGGCCGGTGAGACGATGGCGTCGCTCGGGTGGGTCAGCACCGGAATGTCGAACCGGTACGCATCGATCTGCCAGACCGTCGAGATGTCCGAGGACGACCGGGTGCGCCGGGACGGAACGATCGTCACGTCGTCCAACTCGTACGCCCGCCGGGCGCTGCGGCCCATGCCGATCTCGACCGTTTCGGCCACCGTTCCTCCATCGATCTGCCCACTGCGCTTGCCTCTTGCGGACGGTCCCGCGTTCGCGGACCCGCTCGAAGGGTAGGCGACGGCGCGCCCGCGGCACACCGGAGGCGGCTCAGCTATCGATGTAGTTCGGCGCTTCCGAGGTGATCGTGATGTCGTGCGGATGCGACTCCTTCAGCCCAGCCGCGGTGATCCGCACCAGCTTCGCGCCCTTGAGCGCCTCGATGGTCGGTGAGCCGGTGTACCCCATGGCGGCGCGCAGACCACCGACCAGTTGGTGCGCCACGTCCTGCAGGCGGCCGCGGAAGGGCACCCGGCCCTCGATCCCCTCGGGAACCAGCTTGTCGTCGGCGAGCACGTCGTCCTGGGAGTACCGATCCTTGGAATACGACCTGGCCTCGCCGCGGGACTGCATGGCGCCGAGCGAACCCATCCCCCGATAGGTCTTGTACTGCTTGCCAGCGACGAAGATCAACTCGCCGGGCGATTCCGCGACACCGGCCAGCAGCGAGCCCAGCATCACGGTGTCGGCTCCGACCGCGATCGCCTTGGCGATGTCGCCGGAGAACTGCAGGCCACCGTCCCCGATGACCGGGACACCGGCCGGGCGGCAGGCCTTGGCCGCCTCGTGAATCGCCGTCACCTGCGGTACCCCGATACCGGTGACGACCCGGGTGGTGCAGATCGAGCCGGGACCGACTCCGACCTTCACGGCGTCCGCTCCGGCGTCCACCAGTGCCTGGGCACCGGCCCGGGTGGCGACGTTGCCGCCGACGATGTCCACCCGACCACCGATGTCCCTCTGCAGCCGGGCGACCATTTCCACTACACGCAGCGAATGCCCGTGCGCGGTGTCCACCATGATCACGTCGATGCCGGCGTCCACCAGCGCCATTGCGCGCGTGTAGGAATCCTCACCGACCCCCACCGCTGCGCCACAGAGCAGGCGACCGTCGGCGTCCTTGGTGGCCTGCGGGTACTGCTCGGTCTTGACGAAGTCCTTGACGGTGATCAGCCCGCGGAGTTTGCCGTCGGCGTCCACCAGCGGCAGTTTCTCGATCTTGTGCTTACGCAGCAGCCCGAGGGCCGCTTCGGCGCTGACCCCGACCGGCGCGGTGACCAGCGGCATCGGCGTCATGACCTCGCGCACCGGGCGGCTCAGATCCACCTCGAAGCGCATGTCCCGATTGGTGATGATGCCCAGCAGCCGGCCATCGGCATCGGTGACGGGCACGCCGGAGATCCGGAACTTCGCGCACAGATCGTCGGCCTCGCGCAGAGTGGCGTCCGGGCGGCAGGTGACCGGATCGGTGACCATGCCTGCCTCGGACCGCTTGACGATCTCGACCTGCGCCGCCTGATCCTCGATGGACAAGTTCCGGTGCAGCACCCCGAGGCCGCCCTCGCGCGCCATGGAGATCGCCATCCGCGACTCGGTGACCGTGTCCATCGCGCTGGACACCAGCGGGACACGCAGCCGGACGTTTCGGGACAGCCAGGTGCTGGTATCGGCCTCGCTGGGCACCAGGTCCGATGCGTCCGGCAGCAGCAGTACGTCGTCGTAGGTCAGCCCAACGGTCGCGAACTTCTCTTCGAAGCCCCAATTCTCGGAGTCCGCGCGAGCGTCGGCACGGGGAAACTCAGCAACCGAGGGCATGTCGACCTTCCGCAGACGCGTTCTCACGTCCCACCATCGTAGGCGAGCCGCCCCGCGATCCCTGCGCTGAGTGCTGCCGGTTCCCCGACGTCAGGGTGTTGCGGTGTCGGCCGAGCCGTTCGAGCCGTTCGAGCCAAGGGGGTCCGAGCCGGCAGACGTCGGGCTGCCCCTGTCGGTCGGGGGGTGCCGCGTCGGACTGGCAGTGGTCGGGGAGTGAGTGCTCGGATCGGACGTGGGCGCCGGAGGCGCCGGAGCGGATTGTTGGGTGGTTGTCGGGTCGACCGCCGTCGTCGACTGGACGGTCGGGTCGGGCGGTAGGACGGGCGGTAGGACGGGCGGTAGGACGGGCGAGGTCGTCGGAGCAGGCTCGCCGGTCACCGGCGGCAGGGTCGGTGTGACCGGCAAGGAGGGCACACTCGAATGCGACTGGTCGCTGGCGTTGGTGGGGTCGGTGGAGCCGGCCGCGCCCGGCGGAAGCACGAGCACGTTTACCGGCGGCCGCTGGTCGCCCACCTGCGGAGAGGTCGACGCGACCGACACCGAAGGCTGCGCGGAGGCGATGATTGCCTCCAGAATCGTGCCCACCGAAGGCGTGGCGCTGATCGCGCTGTCCGGAGCGGCCGGTTCCGAGGACGGACTTCCGGCCGGCCCCGCGCCGGTCGACCCTGGTGCCGCGGCCGCCACCGACGGGGAGGTTGCCGTACCGCGCTGGTCACCGTCGGGAGCAACGACGACCCACAGCTTCTGCACGTCCGACGGCATGGATTCCGGCATGTCCAGGTCGTCGACATGACCGAGCTCAACCGTTGCCCGCACCAAGGCTTTCCGCGCATCGTCGGAGCGGCCGCCGTTGATCGCCGAGCGCACCTCGGCCAGGGCGAGGTTGACCTCGCGGAGCGAGTTGACCGATTCGATCCGATCCGACCACAGCACGCTGGCCAGCGGCCACAGCGTGTCGCCGGGCTTCGCCGTCCGCGACCCGACCGCTGCCGACCCCAGCAGCAAGGCGCAGATGGCCGCAGCGATGCACACCGCAGGGCGGAGCGATCGCTGACGTCGTTCCTCCACGGCGACCACTGCGGGGATCGGGGGCGCGGGCGGCAGCGGAGTCGCGCCGAGTTCGTCCCGCCAGACGTCGAACAGCTCGATGAGCGGATCGCCGGATCCGGGATTGCCCGCTGGCAAAGCATCCCGGCGCTCGATGAGATCGTCGATGAGTGCGTCGTCCGCGAACACGTCCGCCAGGTCGACGACCGAGGAATCGCCGCGTCGGCGCTTGGACCGACCAGTCATCAGACCAGCTGCTCCGACAGGTCGGTGTCGGCGGACAGCAGAAGCCGGAGTTTGGCCAGTGCGCGGTGCTGGGCGACGCGCACTGCGCCCGCGGTCATGCCGAGGGCGTCAGCGGTCTGGTCTGCGGTGAGTCCGACGCCGACACGCAGCCGGATGATCTCCTGCTGGGTCTCCGGGAGGTTGCCCAGCAGTTCTTCCATCAGGCGTGCGACGGAGTCGGCGACCACAGTCTGTTCGGGGCCACGATCCGCCGACGGCCCATCAGGTACCTGCGCGAACGGCAGGGCTCGCGATCTGGCGGCAGCCCGATGCGCATCGGCGACCTTGTGCGAGCAGATGCCGTAGACAAAAGCCAAGAATGGTCGCCCTTCGTGCCGGAACGTGGGCAGTGCCGTGAGCACGGCCATACACACCTCCTGGGCAACGTCGTCCGGGGATGCCAGCGAGCGGTGTCCCGCGGACATTCGTGATCGGCAGTAGCGGACTGCGACGAGATGCACGCGACCCAAGAGATTGCCCAGCGCGATCGCATCTCCGGCGACCGCGCGATCCAGCAGCGCGTCCAGGTCTTGGGGATCTCTTGCGTCCCGCACTCGTTCAATCGCCATTGGCGGTTCCCCTGTTACACCCGGTGACGAATACTTCCGCCGCGGCCGGGTGACCGCGCGTGCCAAAGGTAGAATCGATCAGGCACCCGAAGGTCATCTTAGCCCGCCAGTAACGTGACAAACACCTGTATCCAACGGAGCGTAGCTTCGCGAGCGACCCAAGTCACTCAATCGGCCAGTTCTGATGCCCCGGCATTGGCTGCGTAGTGAGTCCGCCACTGAACGACACATTTCCCGCGGTGCGGTCGGTGCACGCATCGATCCGGCGCTCAGGCCACGAAACCCCGCCGGAACCCCAGAGCGACCGCCTGCGCGCGATCGCGGGCGCCGAGCTTGCGGAACAGCCTGCGAGCATGCGTCTTCACGGTGTCCTCGGACAGGAACAGCTCACGCCCGATCTCGCCGTTGGACTGCCCCTGGCTCATCCCCCGCAGCACCTGCATCTCGCGCTCGGTGAGTGGCGCCTCGCCGTCGGCCGAGTCCCGCAGCGCCGGGACCCGCGGAGTGGTGAGAGTGTCCGCCAACGCAGCCACGATCTCGGGCTGGGTGGCGTCCCAGCGCAGGAACCCGCGCGCGCCACAGGCGATGGCGGCGGCGATGGAGGCCGTGTCATCGGGCGAGCCGAAGACGATCACCACTGCGGACGGGTGGATGGCCAGCAGTCGCCGAGTGGCCTCTATCCCGCTGGTCAGTGCCCGCTGGGTGCCGATCAGCACGACGTCGGCAGCCTGCCGGCCGTAGCGCGACAGCAGTTCGTCGCCACTGGCCACGCAGTCGATCCCCTCGACCGACGGGACCGCACCCATGACCCGGGTCAGCCCGTCACGGGCGCTCCGTCGCTCATCACAAATCAACACGCTTGTCACCCTGTTACCCCCTGTGCACACTCTGCCAGCTGTGTCGTCCCGAAAAGTGCCGGCCACACCTTTTCGCCCACGAACGCCCAAGTCGACCATACGATCCCCAAACGGGATACTCCGGACATTCTTCACTGAATATTCGGAACTCCACTGCGGACAGTAGCCGAAGCCGACCCCCTCGCCACTCTGCGGTGATCGACCCGTGATCAAACACAACGTCAACGACACCACACGGGTTCATGACATACCCGACAGATGATGCCTGCCAACAGGGTCGCCGGGAACCGTCGTCAAGATCAAAAAAGATCGTGATCAAGGTCTTGTCGAGCGAGCTGAAGCGATCTAGTGTCGGGAGATCAACAACGCCGAGATCAGCGCGGATCCGGCCCAGACGCGGTAGAACGACGAGGCAGTTCCCGCTCGCAGAAATGCGAGGAGAACGGCCTCCAAGCTTCTTCCGCGCGGTCCACCGCGGCCAGATCCCCGGCGGTGTCAGACATGTGACAATCGGATGATCGAAATGGGGATCGACGTGGCGGACACCAGGCGCCTTCCCGGCCCGAATGCGGATCTCTGGGATTGGCAACTGCACGCGGCCTGTCGCGGTATGGCCAGCTCGTTCTTCTTCCATCCGGAAGGTGAGCGTGGGCCGGCACGAGCGCGGCGCGAGGCGCAGGCCAAGGCCGTGTGTTTCGAATGTCCTGCCATGGCGGCATGCCGCTCGCACGCGCTGCAGGTTCACGAGCCCTACGGAATCTGGGGTGGCCTCTCCGAGAGCGAGCGGGCCCAAATGCTGTCCATGACGGCCGCCCACTAACCGCGTCCCATCTGCAGGCGAACACCCTCGGTCCCTGACCGGTGCACCGGGCGGGTGCGCGTGCCGCGAATGCACCAGGCCGGATTGCCGCATTCGTCGATCTTAGAGGTATGCGCGAACTTTCGTGTACCAAAAGCCGTAGCCAGCTCACCCCAATGAGTGAGAGCCCACTCTGGGTGAGACTGGGCTGCCACCGCACCCTCGGCGCCGCGCAAACAGGCGACACCGAGGGTAGGTGCTCAGTTCCGCTCAGTGGCGGTGCCCGTGGTGTCCGGCCCCGCTTGCGTGGTCGTCCTCGTCCTCCTTGATGTCGACGACCGTCGACTCGGTGGTCAGCACCATGCCGGCGATCGAAGCCGCGTTGGACAGCGCGGACTTGGTCACCTTCACCGGGTCGATGATCCCGGCCGCGACGAGGTCGGTGTAGCGACCAACGGCGGCGTCGTACCCCTGCCCGTTCGGCAGATCGGCGATCTTGGCGACCACCACCGCCCCTTCCTCTCCGGCGTTGGCCGCGATCCAGAAGGCCGGCGCGGACAGCGCCCTGCGCAGGATGGCCACGCCGAGAGCCTCGTCACCCGACAGTTCGGCTTCCAGCGCAGCCAGCTCCGCCGCGGCGTGCACCAGCGCGGACCCGCCTCCGGCGATGATGCCCTCTTCGACCGCGGCCTTGGTCGCGTGCACCGCGTCCTCGATGCGGTGCTTGCGCTCCTTCGCCTCGATCTCGGTGGCCGCACCGACCTTGATGACGGCTACGCCGCCGGCCAGCTTCGCCAGCCGTTCCTGCAGCTTCTCCCGATCCCAGTCCGAATCCGTCGACTCGATATCCTTGCGCAGCTGCGCGGCGCGGTCGGCGACCGCCTGCGCCGAACCGCCCCCGTCCACGACGGTGGTGTCGTCCTTGGTGACGGTCACCCGGCGGGCGCTGCCCAGCACCTCCAGGCCCACCTCGGCGAGCTTGAGCCCGACCTCGCTGGACACCACCTCGCCGCCGGTCACGATGGCCAGGTCCTGCATGAATGCCTTGCGCCGGTCGCCGAAGAACGGCGACTTGACCGCGACCACCTTGATGGTCTTGCGGATCGAATTCACCACCAGGGTCGACAGCGCCTCGCCCTCGACGTCCTCGGCGATGATCAACAGCGGTTTGCCTTCGGCGAGCACCTTCTCCAACAGCGGCAGCAGGTCGGCCAGAGCCGAGACCTTCTCGCGGACGAGCAGCACTGCGGCGTCCACCAACACGGCCTCGCCGGCTTCTGGATCGGTGGCGAAGTAGGGCGAGATGTAGCCCTTGTCGAACTGCAAGCCGTCGGTGTACTCGAGTTCGGTGGTCAGCGCGGAGTGCTCTTCGACGCTGACCACACCGTCCGCGCCGACCTTCTGGATCGCCTCGCCCAGCAGTGTGCCGATGGTCTCGTCCCTGGCCGCGATGGTGCCGACCTGGGCGATCGCGTCGCGATCGCCGGCGACCGGGGTGGCCCATTCGTCGAGCAGGGCGTTCACCCGGTCGGCGGCCTGCGCGATCCCGGACCGCAGGGCCAACGGGTTGGCACCTGCGGTGACGTTACGCAGCCCCTCGGCGACGATCGCCTGGGTGAGGACGGCCGCCGTGGTGGTGCCGTCGCCGGCGACGTCGTTGGTCTTGGTTGCCGCGGTCTTGGCGAGCTGCGCGCCCAGGTTCTCGCCCGGATCGTCCAGCTCGACGTCACGGGCGATCGTCACGCCGTCATTGGTGATGTTGGGGCCGCCGAACTTCTTGTCCAGCACCACGTACCGTCCGCGCGGGCCGAGCGTGACCTTGACGGCGTCGGTCAGTTTGTCCACCCCGCGCTGCAGCGCGGAGCGGGCCTGAGTATCGAAGCTGATCTGCTTCGCCATGAGTGTCGTCCAGTCCTTTTTCAGTCGAGGTGGGTCGGTCGAGGTGGGTCAGTCAGGGTGGATGTCTTGACGGCACAGCGCCCCGACCGCCCGCGGGTGCGGGCCGCCGGGGCGCGGAAGTGCTGGTGGTGCGTTACTTGGCGACCTTGGCCAGCACGTCGCGGGCCGACAGGAGCAGGTACTCCTTGCCGCTGTACTTGACCTCTGTGCCGCCGTACTTCGAGTAGATGACAACGTCACCTTCGACGACGTCGATCGGGATCCGCTTGCCGTTGTCGTCGTAACGTCCGGGGCCGACCGCAAGGACGGTGCCCTCCTGGGGCTTCTCCTTGGCGGTGTCCGGAATGACGATGCCCGACGCGGTCGTCGTCTCGGCCTCGTTGGCCTCGACGAGGATCTTGTCCTCG
>JADGOY010000081.1 GCA_017882715.1 Nakamurella sp.
TTCAGCCACGTAGGCCCACCGGGCAAAGGATGGCGGGGGCTGGACCCAGACCCGGCTCCCCCGACGGCACCCACCAATGGACCAGCCCCCTGGGCCGCACCGGCCTCCGCCTACCCACCCGACTCTGGGAACCACCCACCCCGCCCGTCGAAACAGACCGGCCCACCGCACCGCACGAACCAGCCCCGCCAACGAGCACCAGGCCAGCGACCACGCCAGCACCAGCGACCACGCCCTGCACGGCTTGCGCGGCGGCGTGTTGCCCAGCGCGCAATGTTGCCCAGCGCGCACCCTGTGGGCCTCCGTGTGCGGCATTAGAGTGACGATGATCATCAACCTGATCACAAAGGCTGATCACAAATGCTGACCACAGGGCTGATCACCCAGCCGGATCGGTTCCTCGCAGACGACGACGACGAGCCGACGATGACGAGAGGGGTGCTGCGCGATGAAGTTCAACCCCAACGCCCGGCTGGACACCTCCCAGGTACAGGACCGGCGCGGCGGTGGGGGCGGAGACGGCGGCGGCGGTTTCGGGGGCATCCCCGGCGGCAAGGGTGGTTTGGCGGTGGGCGGCGGCGGCCTCGGGTTGATCGCCGTGATCGTCATCGTGTTGATCAGCTCGTGGGGTGGCGGGGGCGCGTCCAGCGGGACAGCGGGGCTGATCGAAGGCACCTCCGGCAACGGCACCGTCAACAACGGCCAGCTGGAAAATGCGTGCAAGACGGGGACCGATGCGTCCACCAGCCAGGACTGCGCGGCCGTCGCGGTGATCAACTCGGTGCAGGACTACTGGACCGACGCCTTCGCGGCCTCGAACAGCACCTACCGCGGCGCGGACACGGTGTTCTTCAGCGGATCGACGCGGACCGGCTGCGGCACCGGATCGGCGGGGATGGGTCCGTTCTACTGCCCGGCGGACCAGCAGGTGTACATCGACCTGTCGTTCTGGGACGAGCTGCGCACGACGTTCGGCGCGAACGACGCCCCGTTCACCCAGGCCTACGTGCTCGCCCACGAATACGGCCATCACGTTCAGAACCTGCTCGGCACCAATGGCCGGGTCGGCACCGCCACCGGCGCCACATCGGGATCGGTGCGGCTGGAGTTGCAGGCTGATTGCTACGCCGGCGTCTGGGCCAATCGCGCGACGACCGTGCCCGGCGCCGACGGCCAGGTGCTGATCACCGAGATCACCGACGCCGATCTGGCCAATGCCATCGACACCGCGGGCAAGATCGGTGACGACTACATCCAGTCCAAGGTGTCCGGCCGGCGGGTCGACCCCTCGCAGTTCAGCCACGGTTCCTCCGCGCAGCGTCAGAAGTGGTTCATCACCGGATATCGATCCGGAGATCCGTCTTCCTGCAACACCTTTGACACCAACAATCTTGGCTGAGGCCGGCGGTGATCGGGTCGTCCGGGGCCGGTGCGGCACCGGCCGCGCTTGCGGAGGATCGGCCCACTCACGGGATCGGCGGGGCCGGCGCGCGCGGCCGGTCGACCGAGCCCGAGCGATCCGCGGACAGCACGATCGCCACACACACCAACGCCATGCCGACCACCTCGAGAGCCGACGGGCGCTGCGTCAGGAACACGGCCCCGGTGACGGCCGCCGTCACCGGCAACAAGGCGAGCAGGATCGCGAACCGCGCGGCACTCACCCGGCGCAGGACCACCTGCTCGATCGCATAGGGAATCACCGAGCTCAACACCGCGATCCCGACGATCGACAACGCCCGTGCGAGATCCGTGACGATCGGGAGCACCGCACCGATGGCCAGCGGCGAGTACAGCAATGCCCCGGCGGTCATGCCGACGGCCAGCGAGCTGATACCTTCCCGCCGCACCGCGATCCGCCGGCCGAGCACGATGTACCCGGCCCAGGCCACGGCCGAGCCGAAGATCGCCGCAAGGCCGATCACGATGTCCGCGGTGAACCCACTCTCCAACTGCACGCCGGCCAGCAACACCACTCCGAGCGCGGCCAGCGCGATACCGGCGCGATCGCGCCAGCCCCGTCCGGTCGCCGCGGCCACCGCGACCGGGCCGAGGAACTCGATCGCGACGGCGGTGCCGAGCGGCAGGCGCGCGATCGCGATGTAGAAGAGGACATTCATGGTCGCCAGAACTGCTCCGAACAGCGCTGACGCGCCGAACTCCCGCGCCGTCCAGCGTTGCCGCCACGGACGCCGCCAGATCATCAGGACGACGGCGGACACCCCGAGCCGCCACCAGGCGACGGACGCGGCCGGCAGCACCACGAACAGCCCGACGGCCAGCGCGGCGCCGTAGTACCCGGTGAACCCCGACGCCAGGAACAGCGCAGGCGCCGGGATCCCGTCAAGAAGATCCCGCCGACCGGGTCCCGGCCCGCCTTGCTGCGCCGCCGTCACCGGCGACCGGGAGCGGTCGTCCGGGTCGGTCCGAGCGACACGGCGCGCTGCGGGGCCGATCGCGGTGCGCGCACATCAGGCGCCGAACGGCGGCGCTCCCGGCCGTGCGGCCTCATCTGGCAGCCCCACCCGGCTTCAGCGTGGGTGGGCGCATCAAATGCTCCGGGCGATCTGAACGTCGATCTTGACCCCGAGCACGATCCTGATCCCACCGGGTCGCCGCAGGCTTCGCCACAGCAGCCACGCCATCCCGGACAGGGTCGAGCTGATCACCTACGCGGACCGCGTCGGTGGCGACCTGGCGGGCCTGCGCGAGGTGCTGGCCCGGCCACTGGCGGGCCTGTTCGGCGGCGTGCACGTACCCCATCTTCCGGCCCACGACGGAGCGGACGCAGGATTCGACCCCGCGGACCACACCGAGGTCGACGAGCGCCTCCGTTCCTGGGCTGATGTGCAAGCCATGGCCACCGACCACGCCATCACGGTCGACGTCGTCGTCAACCACGTGTCCTCCTCGTCCCCACCGTTCCTGGATTGGCTGCCGTTCTGGGCGCCCGGCATCCCGCAGGTCTACTACGTCGGCCTGCTCGCAGGGTCCGACGACATTGGCCTGCTGGCCCGCAGCAACGTGGGCCGGGACTTCAACCGACACCATTGTTCGCGGGCCACATCGACAGCGATCTGCGCAGGCCGGTGGTCGCGGCGCTGACCCGGCTGATCCGGTTCCGCAATACTCATCGCGACGGAACCTTCACCATCTCCGGCGGCGGGTCCACGCTGGTCGCGACATGGACCGCCGGTGACGAGATCGCCGAACTGGACGCCGATCTCGCGTCCGCGAGGCCACGGTGCGGTGGACATCGGGCGGCACCCGGCGCCCGGCACCGCTGTCCGCGCTCCCCTGTGGCGTCAGCCGCAGGTTCCGTCACCGGCCGCGGACGCTGTCCCAGTTTCCGGTGCCGCGAACCGGCCGCCGAACGAAGGCCCCGTCAGAGGCCGAAGTAGCTCCGGCAGGCGGCGAGCCCGGTCACCTGCACGTCCCAACCCGGGCGCCGGAACTCCCGCGGGGTCAGCGTCAGTCGTTGCTCCACGGCCCGCTCACCGGGTCGCCGTTGCCGGACCTCGGTGCCGTCGGGCAGATAGCCAAGCTTCTCCGAGACCCGCAACGACGCCGGGTTGTCGGTGAAGGCGCCGCTGTCCGCGCGCACGGCACGCAGATGGTCGAAGGCGAACTGGATCACCGCGGATCGCATCTCGGCACCGATCCCCATGCCCTGGTGGGCGGCGCCGATCCACGAGCCGGTCATCACGGTCTTGGTCACGGCGAAGTCGGTGCTCACGATGTTCTGCATCCCTACCAGCTCCCCGCGCAGCCGCACCACAAAGGGCACCGACCAACGGGCAGGGGTGCTGGCGCCGCGAGAGGTCCAGTAATGGCGCAAGGTGTTCGCGATGAGTTCGTCACGCGGCGCGTCGGTCCACGGCATCGAAAACGGCATCCGACCCGGATCGTGAATCCCGGCCAGGATCAGATCCAGCGTTTCCACCAGATCGTCGTCGCGCATCGGGGTGAGGGTCACCCGGGGCGTGGCCAGCCGTAGGCCGAACACCGGCCAGTACTCGGCCAGCACGCGTCCGGGTGGCGTCATGGAAGTACTTTGCCCGCCGCCGGGAAAGTGGACAACAAGAAATCGGACTCCCGACGAACCGCCACCCGCTGGTGCCCGGCAATCCGACGGAGTGCCCGCGGCGCGGGCTGCATGACGTCAGCGCAGGGCGCTGCGAACGGCGACCGCCGCGCACCCCGCTACCCTCGGGGCCATGTGGGCGGTGACGGTCGACGGGGTGGGGACGCCGGCGGTACTGCGCTGGTCCCAGGTCGACGACCCGGTTCCGGCGCCGGGCGAGGTGCTGCTGGACGTCACCGCGTCGGCGGTGAACCGGGCGGATCTGCTGCAGGCCGCCGGCCACTACCCGCCTCCCCCCGGGGCGTCACCGATCCTCGGCATGGAGTGCTCGGGGACGATCCGCGAACTCGGTCCGGACGTCACGGGCCGCCAGGTCGGTGACGAGGTGTGCGCGCTGCTGGCGGGCGGCGGCTACGCGCAGCAGGTCAGTGTCCCGGCGGTGCAACTGCTGCCGGTCCCCCCAGGGGTCGACCTGCTGCATGCCGCGGCGCTCCCGGAGGCGGCCTGCACGGTTTGGTCGAACCTGGTCCTCACGGTCGGGCTGCGATCCGGCCAGACGATTCTGATCCACGGCGGCGCATCGGGAATCGGCACGATGGCGATCCAGGTGGCCAGGGCGCTGGGCGCGACCGTGGCCGTCACCGCATCGCGGCAGTCCGCCCTGAATGCCTGCCACGATCTGGGTGCGCAAATCATGATCAATTACGCCGAGGACGACTTCGTCGAGGCGTTGGCGGCGGCCACCGGCGGCCGCGGCACCGACGTCATCCTCGATGTCGTCGGCGCAAAGTACCTGGCGCGCAACATCTCGGCGCTCGCCGACGGTGGACGGCTGGTGATCATCGGCATGCAGGGCGGAACGAAAGCCGAATTGGACATCAACTCCCTGATGCGTCGCCGGCTGGGCATCATCTCGACCGCGTTGCGCTCCCGCCCGGTCAGCGGCCCCGGGTCCAAGGCTGAGGTCATCACCGCCGTCACCGAGCACCTGTGGCCGCTGATCGCGGCCGGGTCCGTAAGACCGGTGGTCGATGCGATCATCGACATGCCGCAGGCGGGCGCCGCACACCGCCGACTCGGTCAGGGCGGGCATGTCGGCAAGATCGTGCTCCGGGCGCCCACTGCCGACGGGTGAGAACCCGGTGGGATCGACCGGCCGTGGGTCGGCCGATCCCGCCGACCCACCGCGGCGCACCGCCCGACATCCCCCACAAGCGATCGACCGAAGAGAGCGATGATGAGCGAATCGGACAGCCACCGGGTCCTGGTGATCGGCACCGACGGGCAGCCGGTGGGTTACGCGGAGGTCCCCGCACAGTCGAATGCGCATTCCGGTGAGGGCATCGACGACGACTCCGGCAATGACGGGGGGATCGATCCCGCGGAGGCCATCGGCGAACCGGCGAAGGTGATGCGGATCGGCACGATGATCAAGCAACTGCTGGAGGAGGTGCGGGCCGCACCGCTCGACGAGGCAAGCCGGGCCAGGCTGCGCGACGTGCATCAGCGGTCGATCAAGGAACTGGAATCCGGGCTGACCCCGGAGCTGCGTGACGAGCTCGAACGGTTGACGCTGCCGTTCACCGAGGAGTCCATTCCTTCTGAGGGCGAACTCCGGATCGCGCAGGCGCAGCTGGTCGGCTGGCTCGAAGGCGTGTTCCACGGGTTGCAGACTGCTCTGGTCGCCCAGCAGATGGCCGCGCGGATGCAGCTGGAACAGATGCGCCGCGGGGCACTGCCGCCCGGCCACGCGCCCGGCGACGCGCAGGGCGGACCGATCGGCGGGTCGCATTCCGGCACCGGTCAGTACCTCTGACCCATATCCGTGGTCAGCGGATCCGGGTCTGACGGGCGGCCGTCGGCGCCCTTGACATCGAGCTGGTCAAAAGCCGCTGACCGCCCATCACCGCTGTTCCGACGCATATCGCCCAGCGGCCGTGACCTTACCGTGACACAACTCACGGGTGGCCGCAGGTCGGCCGGCGTACTCGGGACCTTCGACCCAAGAGATCAACGGCGCGGGTGCCTAACGTCGAGGGTGAGCCGACAACCTTGTCGGCTCATCCTGAGCATCGGGAGAACCCCATGTCCGCGCCCACCGCCATGCGGAGCGCCGAAAGCGCCACCGACTCCGATGGACCCGCAGTCCCAGCCGCGACCCCCGCCAACGGCGGATCGCACGCCACCACCTCCGACACCGCACGGGTCATCGATCCGCTGGTTGCCAACGCTCTCGAGGCCCTGGATGCCTTCCACGCGCTGGACCAGGAGCAGATCGACTACATCGTCAAGAAGGCCACCGTCGCCGCGCTGGACCAGCACGGCCAACTCGCCCAGGCCGCCATCGCCGAAACCGGCCGTGGAGTCTTCGAGGACAAGGCCGTCAAGAACATCTTCGTCTGCGAACACGTCACCCATTCCATGCAGTACCTCAAGACCGTCGGCGTCATCAGCAATGACGTGATCTCCGGCATCACCGAGATCGCCGAACCGGTCGGGGTGATCTGTGGCATCACGCCCCTCACCAACCCCACCTCGACGGCGATCTTCAAGAGCCTGATCTCGCTGAAGACCCGCAACCCGATCGTCTTCGCCTTCCACCCATCGGCACAGCAGTCCTCCGCCGCCGCCGCGCGGGTCGTGCGTGACGCGGCCATTGCCGCCGGCGCGCCGCAGAACTGCATCCAGTGGGTCGAGCGGCCCTCGATCGCGCTGACGGACGCCCTGATGAACCATCAGGGCGTCGCGCTGATCCTGGCCACCGGCGGCAACGCCATGGTCAAAGCGGCCTACTCCTGCGGCAAACCGGCCCTGGGGGTCGGCGCGGGCAATGTACCTGCCTTCATCGAACGCACCGCGAAACTCAGGCGCGCGGTCAACGATGTGGTTGCCTCCAAGGCGTTCGACAACGGGATGATCTGCGCCTCGGAACAGGCCGTCATCCTCGACGAGCCGATCTACGAACAGGCGATGGCCGAATTCGCCGTGCTGCACGCCTACCGCTGCAACCCGACCGAAAAGTCAGCGTTGGAACGCCTGATCTTCGGTGTCGAAAGCGCCGACGGCGTGGCCTGCTCGGGCGCGAAACTCAACCCCGCCGTGGTCGGTCAGAGTCCGGGGTGGATTGCCGAGCAGGCCGGATTCTCGGTGCCGGAGGAAACCTCCATCATCCTTGTCGAGGTGTCCTCCGTCGGTCGGCACGAGCCGCTGACCCGCGAGAAACTCTGCCCGGTGTTGGCCGTGCTGCGCGCCGAGGATGCCGACGCCGGCATCACGCTGGCCGAGCAGATGGTCGAACTGGACGGACTCGGGCACAGTGCCGCCATTCACACCGAGAACGAGGAACTGGCGATCGAATTCGGCCGCCGGGTCAAGGCCGTCCGGATCATCCGCGACAGCCCCACCTCGATGGGTGGCATCGGCGACGTCTACAACGCGTTCGTCCCGTCGTTGACGCTGTCCTGTGGTTCCTATGGCCGCAACTCCGTCTCGGGCAACGTCTCCGCGATCAACCTGATCAACATCAAGCGGGTCGGCCGGCGCAACAACAACCTGCAGTGGTTCAAGGTGCCGAGCAAGACCTACTTCGAGCCGGACCTACTTCGAGCCGAACGCGATCTGCTGTCTCGTCGACATGGAAGACGTGTCTCGGGTGACGATCGTCACCGACGAGACGATGACCCGGCTCGGGTTCGTCGACAAGGTGATCGACGTGCTGGGCCGGCGCCAGAAGCCGGTCGCCCTGCAGATCATCGACAGCGTGGAGCCGGAACCGAGCGTCGGAACGGTGCATCACGGCGCCGATCTGATGCGTGGCTTCAAGCCCGACACCATCATCGCGCTCGGCGGCGGGTCACCGATGGATGCCGCCAAGGTGATGTGGCTGCTCTACGAGCACCCACAGGTAGATTTCTCCGACCTGAAGGAGAAGTTCTTCGACATCCGCAAGCGCGCCTTCCGGTTCCCGACCCTGGGCAACCTCGCGCAGCTGGTCTGCATCCCGACGACGTCGGGCACCGGTGCCGAGGTGACGCCGTTCGCCGTTATCACCGACCCGGTTTCCGGCAAGAAGTACCCGCTCGCCGACTACGCGCTGACCCCGACCGTGGCCATCATCGACCCGGTGCTGACCGGCGGGATGCCCGCGTCGCTGGCCGCCGACTCCGGGTTCGATGCGCTGACCCACGCCACCGAGGCGTTCGTCTCGGTATACGCGAACGACTTCACCGACGGCATGGCGCTGCACGCGATCCGGTTGATCTTCGACAACCTCGCCGTCTCGGTGAACGGCAAACCGGGAGCGACCGACACCGTCAAGGCGCGGGAGAAGATGCACAACGCCGGGACGATCGCCGGGATGGCCTTCGGCAACGCGTTCCTGGGGATCGTGCACGCCATGGCGCACACCATCGGCGCGAAGTTCCACCTGGTCCACGGCCGCACCAACGCCACCCTGCTGCCCGCGGTGATCCGCCACAACGGGACCGTTCCGACCAAACTCACCAGCTGGCCCAAGTACGAGCACTATGTCGCCCCGGAGCGCTTTCAGCAGATCGCGGCGAGCCTGGGTCTGCCGGCGTCCACCCCGGCCGAGGGCGTCGAGTCCTACGCGGTGGCAGTCGAGAGCCTGCGCGCCAAGGTGGGCATTCCGGCGTCGTTCGCGGCGCAGGGCGTCGACGAGCAGGACTACATCTCCCGGCTCGACGAGTTGGCCATGGGCGCCTACCGCGACCAGTGCGCACCGGCCAACCCACGGATGCCGATGCTCGCGGACATGAAGGACCTGATGGTCGCGTCGTTCTACGGGATCTCTTGCGAGGAAGCCCGGCTCAGGATGACCCACGCAGTCATCGAACAACCGCAACCGGAGCCGTCCGTGGTGTAGTTCATCGCAAATTCGGGACCTTAGTCCCCCCGAACTGGACGGTCCAGCACATACCGTCGAGCTAAGACCGGCCGTACCACGGCCGCGCCCCAGACCAGACCGGCCCACCGGCCGAGCCACGAGGAGTGCATATGACCATCGCAGCAAATCCCCGCAACGCCGACGCACCCGGCAATGAACCCGATCGCACGACCAACGCATGGCGGGGGCTTGTCACCGGCCCCTGGCAGGACGAGGTCAACGTCCGGGATTTCATCCAGCGCAACTACACTCCCTACGCCGGCGACGCGTCGTTCCTGCAGGGCGCTACCGATCGCACCACCGCACTGTGGGGTCGGCTCACCGCGATGTTCCCGGTCGAGCGCGAGCGGGGCATCTACGACGTGGATGCGAACACCCCGTCGAGCATCACCGCGCACCGGCCCGGCTACATCGATCAGCCCAACGAGCTGATCGTCGGCCTGCAGACCGACGCGCCACTCAAGCGTGCGATCGTGCCCAACGGCGGCTGGCGGATGGTCGAGGACGCCCTGAAGACCTACGGCTACGAGCCTGATCCACAGGTCAAGGAGATCTTCACCAAGTACCGCAAGACCCACAACCAGGGCGTGTTCGACGTCTATCCACCGAACGTCCGGGCTGCCCGCAGCTCACACATCATCACCGGCCTGCCGGACGCCTACGGACGCGGCCGGATCATCGGCGACTACCGCCGGGTGGCCCTGTACGGGGTCGATGCGCTCATCGACGCCAAGAAGATCGACCGCATCGAGTTGGACATGCAACGGTCCGTGGAGAATGTGGTCCGCGACCGCGAGGAGAACACCGAGCAGATCCGCGCCCTGACCGAACTCAAGCAGATGGCCGCCAGCTACGGTTTCGACATCTCCGGTCCTGCTGGCACCGCGCAGGAAGCGTTGCAGTGGCTCTACTTTGCCTATCTCGCGGCGGTCAAGGAGCAGAACGGCGCGGCCATGTCACTGGGTCGCACGTCTACCTTCCTGGACGTCTTCATCCAGCGGGACCTGGCCGAGGGCACGATCACCGAGACCCAGGCCCAGGAATTCATCGACGACCTGGTCATCAAGCTGCGCATCGTCCGGTTCCTGCGCACCCCCGAGTACGACAGCCTGTTCTCCGGCGACCCGACCTGGGTGACGGAGTCCATCGGCGGGATGGGTGAGGACGGCCGCCCGCTGGTCACCCGCACCTCGTTCCGGATGCTGCAGACCCTGTACAACCTCGGCCCCGCACCGGAACCGAACATGACCGTGCTGTGGAGCGACAAACTCCCCGACGGCTTCAAGAAGTTCTGCGCGAACGTCACCATCGACACCTCGGCTATTCAGTACGAGTCAGACGCGCTGATCCGTGAATCCTGGGGCGACGACGCGGCGATCGCGTGCTGCGTCTCGGCGATGCGCGTGGGCAAGCAGATGCAGTTCTTCGGTGCCCGCGTCAACCTGGCCAAGACACTGCTGTATGCCATCAACGGCGGTCGCGACGAGGTCAGCGGGAAACAGATCGCCCCGGTCGGCGCCCCGGTCGCCGGTGACGTGCTCGACTACGACGACGTGGCCGCCAAGTTCGACAAGACCATGGACTGGCTCGCCGAGACCTACGTCGATGCACTCAATTGCGTGCACTACATGCATGACAAGTACGCGTATGAGCGCATCGAAATGGCGTTGCACGACAAGACGATCCTGCGCACGCTCGCCTGCGGCATCGCGGGATTGAGCGTCGTCGCCGACTCGCTGTCCGCGATCAAGTACGCCACCGTGCGGCCCGTCCGGGACGACACCGGGCTGGTTGTCGACTATCTGGTCGAGGGCCAGTACCCGAGCTACGGCAACGACGACGATCGAGTCGACGACATCGCGGTCGGCGTCGTCGGCGCGTTCATGGAGAAGATCCGGCGGCAGCCGACCTACCGCGGCGCAGTGCACACCCAGTCGGTGCTGACGATCACCTCGAACGTGGTGTACGGCAAGAAGACCGGCAACACACCGGACGGCCGGCGGGCCGGCGAGCCGTTCGCTCCGGGAGCGAACCCGATGAACGGCCGCGACACCCACGGCATGCTGGCCAGCGCGTTGAGCGTTGCGAAGCTGCCGTACGACGAATCCGAGGACGGAATCTCGCTCACCGCAACAGTTGTCCCGTCCGGCCTCGGCCGTACGCCGGCGGAGCGGGCGGAGAACCTGGTCGGGCTGCTCGATGCCTACGTGGTGTCGCACGGATTCCACATGAACGTCAACGTGCTGAACCGGGAAACGCTGGAAGATGCGATGGAGCATCCGGAGAACTACCCCCAGCTGACGATCCGGGTGTCCGGGTACGCGGTCAACTTCGTCCGGCTGACCCGCGAGCAGCAACTCGACGTGCTGTCCCGTACCTTCCACGGCGGGCTCTGACCGACGGGTGGCCTCGGGGCTCGGTGCCGAGGTCAGCGGATCTGTCCGCAGGAAATCGATGTGAATGGTGACCCACTGACTCAGAACTATCCGCTCGTCAAATCTCTTTGTTGCACACCCTGATGAAGCACCCTGAACCCGCAACTTGGACCCGCAACCCGCCCGATCCCTGAAACCGCACCCTGCACCCGCCTGAGGAGCCCAGATGCCCGCCATCACGCTGGAGATGCCGTCCATCGGCCATCGCCAGCACGATGAACAACGCACCGCGCGACTGCGCGCGGTGCGCACGGGCGAACTCGGCAGCGTCCATTCCTGGGAACTGGTCACCGCGGTCGACGGTCCCGGCACCCGGCTGACGTACTTCCTCTCCGGTTGCGCCCTGCGCTGCCTGTACTGCCAGAACCCGGACACGTGGCGGCTACCCGATGGCATCCCCACCACGATCGGTGAGGTGACCGATCGCATCGACCACTACGCGCCGGTGCTGAAGGCGACGCACGGTGGGATCACCCTGTCGGGCGGCGAACCGCTGCTGCAGTCCGCCTTCGCCGGCCGCATCTTCCGGCACAGCCAATCCATCGGTCTGCACACCGCACTGGACACCTCCGGGTTCTTGGGCGCGCGGGTCGACGACGCATTCCTCGATGATGTGAATCTGGTGTTGCTGGACGTCAAGTCCGGCCTGCCGGAGACCTATCGCCGGGTCACGGGCCGAGAACTGGCGCCCACCCTGGCCTTTGGCCGCCGTCTGGCCGAGCGTGGCACACCGATGTGGATCCGGTACGTGCTGGTGCCGGACCTCACCGATGCCGTCGACAACGTTGACGCCGTGGCCGACTATGTGCAGTCACTGCAGTGCCTGGGTGCCGGCGGGGCGGTCGAGCGCGTCGAGATCCTGCCGTTCCACCAGATGGGCCACTCGAAGTGGAAGGCCATCGGCGAGCCGTATCCGCTGGAGAACACCAAGCCACCCGGCAAGAAACTCCTGGAGCGGGTTCGCTCGCAGTTCCGGGCGCGCGGGTTGACGGTGTTCTGATCTGAGCCGCTGCCCGCGACTGTCATCTCAGCAGCCTCACCACAACCGCTGGTGCGCCACTCGCCAACCGACCGCGCGTCCGGCGGCCCTGCGGCCCAACCCGGACCCCCGCCACTGTCACCTCAGCAGCCCACTACAACCGCGGGTGCGCCACTCGCCAACCGACCAACCCGCCCCAGCCCCAGCCGCGGCGCGCTCTCTCACAGCGCGCGTTCGTGATCCCGGGTCTCGGCGACCAACTCCGCGGTCGCCTCGGCGATGCCCACCCCTTCCGCCGCCGCACCGTTCCCTGACGGGTCGGCCGCCACCCGCCCGGCCAGCAACGGCGTCGACTCGTCCCAAGACGTCCCAGCCGCGGCGTCGGCACGCCGCCGGGCGATACCGGACAGCGTCTCCAACACGACCCGATTCGCCAGCATTGCCGTCAGGTCCGCGTGGTCGTACGGAGGCGCCACCTCCACGATCTCCATCCCCACCAGATTCACCTCGCGGCCGATCCGGCGGACCGCATCCAACAACTCCCGACCAGTCAGGCCGCCCGGCTCCGGCGTCCCGGTGCCGGGCGCCATCCCCGGATCGACCACGTCGATGTCGACGGACAGGAAGACACCGTCTGTGTCGTCGACCGCGATCGCCAGGGCCTCGGTCAGCACCGCGTCCAGTCCGCGCCGCTGGATCTCGGCCATCTCGTAGCCGCGCATGCCGCGCTGGGCCATCCACAGCAGTTCCGGCGGTTCCGGCCAGTACCCGCGCAGACCGATCTGCAGGAACCGGTCGCCGCGGACCGCACCCGACTCGATCACCCGGCGCATCGGCAGGCCGTGCCCGTAGAGCGACCCGAACTGGATGTCGCCGGTGTCGGCGTGCGCGTCGAAGTGCACTACCGAGATCCGGCCGTAGCCGAAATGCTCTGCAAGGCCGCTGATATCAGCCATCGCGACGGTGTGGTCCCCGCCCAGCACCACCGGGATCTTGCCGGCCGCTGCCAGCTGGTGGATCACCGACTGCAGGTCCCCCAACGCCCGAACGGTCTCGGTGGGGGCCATCTCGATGTCCCCGGCGTCGACCACACCGAGGTCCAGCAGCGGGTCGACGCGCAACGACAGGTGCGGACGCGATCCCGTGTGTTCGGAGTAGTCACAGATCCGCAGCGCCATCGGGCCCATCCGTGCACCGGACCGGTAGGAGGTTCCGGAGTCGTACGGGGCGCCCACGATGACGGCGGACGCATCCGCGAAGCTCGCCGGGTCGGCCAGATCGCAGCGAGGTACACCGGTGAACGTCACGTCGGGGCCGTACATGGCGCCATATCGGGTCATGCGCTGATTGTGCACCCCCGTGAGGACTGATTCGAGGCGCTGATGCAACGGATTTCGTCGTCACATGCGCGCTGCTCAACGGATCCGCTTGCACCGAAGGCCCCATGACGACCATCATGGTGCGATGTCCACCCGCCCGGTCGACCTTCCCGACGGCGCCAGCACTGCCGGCCCGAAGCGGGTGACGGCGGCGACCGCGCCGACCCGGCGCTCCCGCACTCGGGAATCGCCTCCGCCGCTGGACGAGGTCACCAAGAAGATCATCGAGCAACTGCAGGAGGATGGGCGGCGGCCGTACGCCGCGATCGGATCCGCCGTCGGGCTGTCCGAAGCCGCGGTGCGGCAACGCGTCCAGCGGCTGGTCCGGGCCGGCGTCGTGCAGATCGTCGCGGTCACCGACCCGCTCCGCGTCGGGTTCACCCGGCAGGCGATGATCGGGATCCGGGTGGACGGTGCGTTGGACCCGGTGCTGCAGTCGCTGCGTGGCCTGGACGAGGTGGCCTATCTGGTGATCACCGCCGGGTCCTTCGACGTGCTGGCCGAGGTGATCTGCGAGGACGACCAGCACCTGCTGTACCTGCTCAACGAACACATCCGCCCGATCGAAGGCGTGCGCTCCACCGAAACCTTTGTCTACCTCGAACTGTCCAAGCAGACCTACACCTGGGGAACCCGATGACCACCGCCCACCCGCCCGTATCGGCGGGCGCGTCGGCCGGAGATCACGCCGCCGACCACCTGTGGATGCACTTCACCCGGATGTCGTCCTACGACGACCAGCCAGTTCCGGTCATCGAGCGGGGCGAGGGCGCCTACATCTGGGACAGCAACGGCAAGCGGTACCTCGATGCGCTGTCCGGGTTGTTCGTCGTTCAGGCCGGGCACGGGCGTGAGGAGTTGGCCAGGGCGGCATACGAGCAGGCCCGCAAGTTGGCGTTCTTCCCGATCTGGTCGTACGCGCACCCCGCCGCGATCGAGCTCGCGGACCGGTTGGCCGCCGCGGCCCCCGGGGATCTGAACAAGATCTTCTTCTCCTCCGGCGGCGGGGAAGCGGTGGAAACGGCCTGGAAGCTGGCCAAGCAGTTCTTCAAGCTGACCGGCAAACCCGGCAAGTACAAGGTGATCAGCCGGGCGATCGCCTACCACGGCACCACCCAGGGCGCACTGTCGATCACCGGCGTGCCGCCGTTCAAGCACGCCTTCGAGCCGCTGGTGCCCGGTTCTGTGCGGGTGCCGAACACGAACTTCTACCGCGCTCCGGAGCTGGTGGCTCACGACGAGAAGGTCTTCGGGCGATGGGCGGCCGACCAGGTCGAAGAAGCCATCCTGATGGAGGGCGCGGATTCCGTCGCCGCGGTCTTCGTGGAGCCGGTGCAGAACGCCGGCGGCTGCTTCCCGCCGCCGCCGGGGTACTTCGAGCGACTGCGCGAGATCTGTGACACCCACGACGTTCTGCTGGTCTCGGACGAGGTGATCTGCGCCTACGGTCGGCTCGGCACCATGTTCGGCGCACAGAAATTCGGCTACCAACCGGACATCATCACCTCGGCCAAGGGGTTGACGTCGGGATACTCCCCGCTGGGCGCGACCCTCATCTCCGACCGCATCTTCGAGCCGTTCGGCACGGGCACCACCACCTTTCCACACGGCTACACCTTCGGTGGACATCCCGTGTCCTGCGCCGTCGCGCTGGCGAATCTGGACATCTTCCAATCCGAGGACCTGCTGGGCAACGTGCTGCGCAACGAGAACGCGCTCCGCTCGACCCTGGAGCGGCTCAAGGATCTGCCGATCGTCGGTGACGTCCGCGGCGACGGGTACTTCTTCGGCATCGAGATGGTCAAGGACCAGGCCACCAAGGCGACCTTCAACAAGGCCGAAAGCGAGCGCGTGCTGAGGGGTTTCGTGTCCAACGCGTTGTTCGAGCGCGGCCTGTACTGCCGAGCCGACGACCGCGGCGACACCGTCGTGCAGGTCGCGCCGCCGCTGATCTGCGGGCAGAAGGATTTCGACGAAATGGAATCCATTCTGCGGTCGGTGTTCTCGGACGCCTGGGCGGTGCTGTAGGGGGCCGATTCCGGCATGCGGACGCTCGCGGGCATCATGGTCGCCCTGCCGCGACGGGCCGCTGCGGTTCGCTCCCGATCGCGGCCCGGCTCGCCTCCGGTGCCGCAGCGGGCCTGGCGGGCAGCGCGTCATCCCGGCAGGGATCATCATCGGATCATGGGGGTTGCTGACCCAGATGACGCCGCCGAGGCCATCCGGCTGACCGCTCAGAGTACTGGCGCAGCAGGCCGTTGGTGTTCTCGTTCGTACCGCGCTGCCACGGCGAGTGTGGGTCACAGAAGAAGACATCCAGATCGGTCGCTACCGCGATGCCGTCATGATTGGCCATCTCGATGCCCTGGTCCCACGTCAGGGTCCGGCGCAGCGTCTCCGGGAGCTGACTCATCGCGGCGATCATGGCCTGTTCGACCTCGCACGCGCCGTGCGCGCCGGGCAGGTGCAGCAGCATCGTGAATCGGGTCGTTCCGCTCGACGAGGGTGCCGATCGCCGACCGGTTGTTCTTACCGGTGATGAGGTCTTCCTCCCAATGCCCCGGTACTGCACGGTCGGCGACCTCGGCTGGGCGTTCGGCGATGCCGACCATGTTCTGGATCCGGCCGCGGCGCTCAGCCGCTCACAGTCGGCGAGTTTGGACGCCTTGGACCGGCGGGCCAAGGCATCAGCGTCGGCCGGCGCGGTGCTGGCCCGGTACCCACGCCGACCCAGCCCTTCGCGCCGCAGGTCCCGACTGATCGTCGACGGCGACCGACCCAGGCGACGGGCGATCTCCCGCACGCAAGCCGGCCGCCCGCCCCACCGCGATCTCCTCCCGCTCGGCGAAGGACAGGTACCTATCAGAGGGCTCGAGAACGATCGATGGGATCACCCCACCAGCCTGATGGAACCAACGACTCGCGGTCGGGTGCGGCACGCCGACAGAAGCTGCAGCCTCGGTCATCAAGGACCCCGCCCGAATCAACCTCCAGAACCGCCGACGAGCCTCCATCGGGATCGGTGGACGACCAGTGACCATGCCCCGCACACCCCTCTACTGGGACGAGGTGCTGCAGCGACTCCTAGTCCAAGGCCTCTGAAAGGTCCGGAATTGGCGAGTGGATTGCGTCCCTGACTCCCGCTCATCGGTGGCAAGCTATGCCGGTGGCCGGTGAGCGCAATGTGCTGGGTGGAGAACTCGAACCCTGCGGTATCGACCCGGTGACGGGGTTCTACCGGGACGGTCTGTGCGCCACCGGACCCGAAGACCTGGGGCGCCACGTGGTGTGCGCCGTCGTCACCGCCGATTTCCTGGCCTACCAGCAGCAGGTCGGCAACGACCTGACCACTCCCCGACCGGAGTTCCGATTCCCTGGGTTGGTGCCGGGCGACCGCTGGTGCGTCGTCGGCGAACGGTGGCGGCAGGCTCTCGATGACGGCCGGGCCGCGCCCGTAGTGCTGGCCGCCACCCACGAGCGAGCTCTGGAGATCCTCCCGCTGGAGGCGATGCGTCGGCACGCGGTGGATGTACCACCGGACGCCAGCTCGCTGGAGTAGCCACGGATCTGGAATGTGACGCCGATCAGCAGCGTCCCGGTTCGATACGGCCGATGGTCGTCACCCGGGAGATCGACCGATCGACCGGACGCCACCGAGCGACCACTGTCCTGCTCATGTAGGTGGGCTCCGGTCTTGATCGGCCCGGGGTTCCAGGGGTTGCATGAGCATCCCGGTTGGTCCGGTAGGTGGCGTTGGGTACCGCTCTGAGGGAGGGCGACGTGATGGTG
>JADGOY010000082.1 GCA_017882715.1 Nakamurella sp.
GGAACGGACGGCCGACACCGGGTTGCCGTGGATGCGAAACTGGCGCGATGAGCTACCTCGCCGCCCCCGATCGCTACGAACAACTGCCCTACCGCCGGGTTGGCCACAGCGGCCTGCACCTGCCCGCCGTGTCCGTCGGGCTCTGGCAGAACTTCGGGGATGTCGACCCGCTCGACAACCAGCGGGCGATTCTGCGCCGGGCGTTCGACCTGGGCGTCACGCACTTCGACCTGGCCAACAACTACGGGCCGCCGTACGGCTCGGCGGAGATCAACTTCGGCCGGTTGATGGCCGAGGACTTCCGGCCGTACCGGGACGAGCTGGTGATCTCCACCAAGGCGGGCTACGACATGTGGCCGGGTCCCTATGGGGACTGGGGTTCCCGCAAGTACCTGCTCGCCTCGCTGGACGCCTCGCTGGCGCGGATGGGACTGGAGTACGTCGACATCTTCTACTCACACCGCGCCGACCCGGACACTCCGCTGGAAGAGACGATGGGGGCGCTGCACACGGCCGTCACCTCCGGCCGGGCGCTGTACGCCGGGATCTCCTCGTACTCGCCCCAACGCACAGAGCGGGCGGCGGCGATCCTGGCCGACCTCGGGACCCCGCTGCTGATCCACCAACCGTCGTACTCGATGCTCAACCGCTGGATCGAGGACAGGTTGCTGGACACCATCGGCCGACTCGGCGTCGGCTGCATCGCCTTCTCGCCTCTCGCCCAGGGGATGCTCACCGACCGGTACCTCAACGGAGTTCCGGCCGACTCGCGAGCGTCCAAGGGCGGTTCGCTGTCGAAGAGCCTGCTGACCGAGGAGGCCCGCACCCACATCCGGGCGCTGAACGACCTGGCGCAGGGCAGAGGGCAGACGCTCGCGCAGCTGGCCCTGGCCTGGGCGCTGCGCGATCAACGGGTGACGTCGGTGCTGGTCGGCGCGTCGTCGGTGACCCAACTCGAGGACAACCTGGCCACGGTGCGGAACCTGGATTTCGAGTCCGACGAACTCGCGGCCATCGAGCGTCACGCGGTGGACACCGGCATCAACCTGTGGAGCCCGTCCAGCGCCGTGTGACCGCGCCGGACCGAGCCGGTCACCCAGCCCGGACCGATGCAAACCGGACCTGCGACGGCCGAGACTAGACCGGACGGGGGGTGTCCTGCGGCCCGGTGTCGTCGGGCCCGTCCGGGGGCGGCGGTACGTCGGCCGCGGTCTGCGCCGCGGAGCTGTCGGCATCTTCCAGCACCGCCGTCTCGATGTCGTCGAGCCCCGCCAGCAGCTCCGCGAACTTCTTGTCCCGGTCGACGAATCCGGTCGGATCGTCCAGATCGGCCGGCGAGGGAAGCAGGTCGGGGTGCGCCCACAGGGCGTCGCGGCCATCCGTTCCGCGCGATTCACCCACCGCGGTCCACAACTCCGCGGCGGCGCGCAACCGGCGCGGACGCAGTTCGAGCCCGATGAGGGTGGCGAAGGTCTGTTCCGCGGGCCCACCGGTGGCCCGTCGGCGGCGCAGCGTCTCGCGCAGGGCGGGAGCCCCGGGCAGGCGGTCGCCGACCGCGTCGGCCACGACCGTGTCCACCCAACCCTCCACGAGGGCCAGCAGCGTCTCGAGTTGCTCCATCGCAACCTGCTGACCAGGGGTGATGGTCGGCTCGAACATCCCTTGACCGAGCAGGGCTTCGATGCTCGCCGGGTCCGATGGATCGATCGAGGACGCCAACTGCTCGACGGCGGAGAAATCGACGGAGATCGCGCCGGCGTAATCGGAGATCAGCGAGATCACCCGTTCCCGCAACCACGGGACCCCGGCGTACAGCCGGTGGTGGGCGGCCTCCCGGGTCGCCAGGTACAGCCGGACCTGATCTTCGGGAATGTCCAGGCCCGAGCCGAATTCCGCGATCGACCGGGGCAGCAGCGCCGCGGTCCCGTCAGGGCCGAGCGGCAGGCCGACATCGGTCGACGTCAGCACCTCGGTGGCCAGTTGTGCCAGGCCCTGACCGAGTTGGGAACCAAAGGCCATGCCGCCCATCGACCCCATCATCGCCAGCAGCGGTCCGGCCTGGGCCTTCGCCTGCTCCGGCAGCCCTTCCACCCAGGCCCGGGAAACCTGCTCGGCGATCGGCGAGCAGAGCTTCTCCCAGGTCGGCATGGTCGCGTCGATCCACTGCCGAGGCGTCCAGGCGGTCGACGTGCGTACACCGGCCGGCAACGCGGTCGCCCCGTCCAGCCACACCTCCGCCAGCGCCACGGCATCGGCGACCTGCGCGACGTCGACGGACGAGGCGGGGTGCGACGCGGGCACCTGAGAGGTCGCCAGCTGACGTGCCAGGTCGTAATTGACCGGTCCGGACGACCCGGAGGTGCCGGCCTGGGACATCATCTGTCCGAGCTGTGACAGCATCGACCCGATCTGGTTCAGATCGAAGCCGCCCGCCCCCGGACCTTGGCCCGGCTTGGAACCGCCCTCGGGATCGTCGTCACCGGCGGAGGAGAAACCGAACGGCAGATTCGTCATACCGCCCACGGTACTGAAGATCCACCACCCGCAGTGTCCCGAACGGCCCTGATCGCCAGGGGCGAAAACCCCGATGGCTCTTGGTGGTGGGGCCTGCTATGGCCGTGCGTCGCGGCGGCGTGCCGGACGAGTCGGGGCCGCGGCCCGGACAGTGCCGGGAATCTTGGGTCAACCGCCTACTCTCGGGAGCCATGTCCTGGTTTTCCCGGCTGACCGTGCGCGGCCGCACGGTATTCGTCGGGTCGGTGCTGACCGCGACACTGGTTGCTGCCGGTGCGGCAGTCCCGATCCCGTATGTGGCCATCGGACCCGGGGTGACGTACGACACGCTGGGTTCGGTCGAGGGGACCGAGGTGATCAGCTTCTCCGGTGACGACATCCCGGCCTCCGTCAACGAGGCGCCGGCCCCCGGGGGTCAACTGAACATGACGACCATCTCCCTCACCGACGGGGTGCCGTTGTTCGAGGCGTTGGGTCTGTGGACCACCGGGCGGTACGCGCTCGCGCCGCGTGAGGACTACTTTCCGCCGGACAAGACCGTCGAACAGGTCCAGGCGCAGGACGCCCAGGCCTTCCGCGACTCGCAGTCGGCCGCCGAGATCGCCGCATTGCGATACCTCGGCTACCCGAACATCGTCTTCGTGGGGGAGATCCCGGACGGCTCGCCGAGCTCGGGCATCCTGCAGCCGCAGGACCAGATCGTCGACCTGGACGGCACCCCGATCACCGACTTTTCTTCGCTGCAAACCGCACTGTCCGGCAGCACTCCGGGTCAGGTCGTGTCGGTCACCGTGCTGCGCAACGGCGAGCAGGTCACCGAGAAGGTGACGCTGGGCGCCAACCCAAAGGTCGGCGATCAGGGTTATCTGGGCATCGGCGCGGTTGAGCGTCCGCACGCGCCGTTCGAGATCACCATTTCGCTCGAGCGGATCGGCGGCCCGTCGGCCGGTCTGATGTTCAGCCTCGGCATCATCGACAAGCTCACCGAGGGTGATCTCACCGGCGGTCGATTCATCGCCGGCACCGGCACCATCGACCCCGATGGCACGGTCGGCCCGATCGGCGGGGTGCTGCTCAAGTTGATCACCGCGCGGGACGCGGGGGCGACCGTCTTCCTCGTGCCCGCGGACAACTGCGCTGAGGCCGTCACGCAGATCCCGGACGGGTTGCAGCTGGTCAAGGTCGCATCGGTGCAGGACGCGATGACCGCGTTGCAGACCCTCAAGGACGGCGGAACCCCGCCGAGCTGCTGAACCTGGCCGCTTGGCCCGGCGCGCCGGCGGCCCACCCGACGTTGTGTGCCGCAGAACGCAAGGTCCGAACCTGGGGCTCAGTCCTCGAAGGTCATCCGCAACGCCTCGAGCAGGTTGGGCGCCAGGTCCGCGCCGCGCAGTGGCGCGTCGCCGTGTTCGCCGCGCAGCCGGAGCAGGCACGCGCCACCGTCCGCGGCCCTCAGCACCCCGGCCGTCAACCGCGCTTCCGCCCGGTCCGGGTGGCCCGCTGCCTGCCCGGCAGCCGTCTCGGGGTCGACCGACAACGACGCGCCCGCCTCGGGAGGCAGCACCACGATCTCCTGGACCAGCACACATCCGGCCACTTCGGGCGGCCAGGAGATCTGTGACAGGGCCAGCGACAACTCACCCGCAGGTAGGGACTCCTGGGCGATCGGCGTGTAGCGGGTCGTTTCCGTCAGCGTCGGGGCGAGGGCCGGTTGTGCTTCCAGCAACTGGGACGTCGCCACCAGAGCGAACAATTGCGGCGGTGAGTCCCAGCCCCCCGCTGCGACGAACTCTTCGACCTCGGCCACGGCGATCGCCAGGTCGGTGTCCTCCCACCAGTCCGGAGTGCTCATCCGACGATCGTTGCACGGGCGACGGGGGAGCCGACCGAGCCGGGAACGGCCGTTCCCGGCGCCGGAGGGTGGCCCGGGGATGGCAGGCGCGTGAGAGCGGCACGGGAGTCGTGCGACGATCCGGCGTTCGGCCACCGATCCGCACGGGGAACCAAAAGGGTGTGCCTACAGTTGTCTCAGCGGGGCGACGCACCTTCGGCCCCGCGTGGGACCGGCGTGGTGACTGACAGCGCATCGCGGCGGCAGGTGCGCCAGACGTCTCGACCCAAGGAGTCCATCAGTGGCCATCAGGCCCCCCGTTGGTTTGCCAACCATGTCCAAGCGCGCGAAGCGGGTGTTGATCGCACTGGTCAGCCTGGCTGTGCTGGCGATTCTGTGGTTCCAGTTCGTCGGAATCTACGTCGACTGGTTGTGGTTCGGCGAGGTCGGATTCGGTGAGGTCTTCACCACGCAGGCGGTCAGCCGGGTCAGCATGTTCCTGGTGGCCGGACTGGCCACCGGTGGTCTGTTACTGCTCGCCCTGGTGATCGCCTACCGTTCGCGTCCGGTGTTCGTGCCGACCAACGACGTCGACCCGCTGGCGCCGTACCGGACGATCGTCACCACCCGTCCCAAGCTGTTCGCACTGGGAATCTCCGGTGTTGTCGGTCTGATCTCGGGGTTGTCGGCCCAGGGCGATTGGGAGGTCGTTCAGCTCTGGTTGCACGGCGGCGACTTCGGCACGGTCGACCCGCAGTTCCACAACGATGTCGGTTTCTATGTCTTCACCCTGCCGATGATCCAGCTGGTCCTGGGTTGGCTGTTCGTCATCCTGGCCATGTGCTTCATCGCCATCGCGGTGGTGCAGTACCTCTTCGGCGGTATCCGGCTGTCCGGTCCCGGCCGCAAGATCACCTCGCAGGCCACCCTGCAGCTCTCGCTCCTGGTCGCGGGGTTCGTGCTGCTCAAGGCCGTGCAGTACTGGTACGACCGCTACGACCTACTGTTCTCCAACCGGGGTGGCACGTTCACCGGCGCGTCGTACACGGACATCAACGCCGTGCTTCCTGCCAAGATCATCCTGATGTGCATCGCGGCGATCTGCGCGGTGGGATTCGTCGTCGGTGCCTTCACCAGATCGATCAAACTGCCGGCCATCGCGTTGGCGTTGCTGGTGCTGTCCAGCGTGCTCATCGGCGGAGTCTGGCCGCTGGTGCTCCAGCAGGTGGTGGTCAATCCCAACGGCATCAATCGCGAGCCCGAGTTCATCGCCCGCAACATCGACGCCACTCGCACCGCCTACAACATCCGCGACGACCAGATCAAGTACGTCGATTATCCAGGCAAACTGGCGGGCGACCCCCGGGACATCATCTCCGACCAGGACACGTTGCCCAACGCCCGGCTGCTGGATCCGAACGTGCTCTCGCCGACTTTCACCCAGCAGCAGCAGCTGCGAAACTTCTACGGTTTCCCCGATCAGCTGGCGATGGACCGGTACACCGTCAAGGGCAGGACGCAGGACTACGTGGTCGCGGTGCGCGAGCTCAACGCCGACGGGCTCAACGACGCGCAGAAGAACTGGATCAACGAGCACATGGTGTTCACCCACGGCGACGGTTTCGTCGCCGCGCCGGCGAACACGGTGGCCGACGGCTATCCGGCCTACACCATTTCCGATCTGTCCAGGCAGGGGGACATCCCGGTCGACCAGCCCCGCACCTATTACGGGCAGCTGACCACTGACTACGCCATCGTCGGTGCCGACGCCGGTGTGGCGCGGGAGTACGACACCGAGACCTCGCGCTACACCTACACGGGCGCCGGCGGTGTGCCGCTGGGAAGCCTGTTCCAGCGGATGGTGTTCGCCACGGAGTACGGCGAGGCCAACTTCCTGTTCTCCGGGGAGATCAACGCCAACTCCAAGATCCTGTACAACCGCGATCCGATCGAACGGGTGCAGAAGGCGGCCCCGTTCCTGACCACCGACACCAAGGCCTACCCCGCGGTGGTCGACGGTCGGATCGTGTGGATCGTCGACGCCTACACCACGGCGACGAACTACCCGTACGCCCAGACGGTGACGTTGTCCGACGCGACCAACAACTCGCTGGCCGCGCGCGGAGCCGCCGGGCAGGTCAACACGCAGGTGTCCTACATCCGCAACTCGGTCAAGGCCACCGTCGACGCCTATGACGGCACCGTTTCCCTCTACGCGAATGACGAGGCCGACCCGGTGCTCAAGGCCTGGGAAGGTGTGTTCCCGGGCCTGGTGAAGCCGAAAGCCGAGATCTCGAAAGACCTGCAGGCGCATTTGCGTTACCCGCAGGATCTTTTCGAGGTGCAGCGCTCGCTCCTTGTCCGGTACCACGTCGACGATCCGGTGGACTTCTTCCAGAGCTCCGGCTTCTGGAAGGTGCCGAACGACCCGACCGTCAGCGACGCGGTCCAGGCTCCGCAGCCGCCGTACTACCTGCAGGTCAAGCTGCCGGGCAGTGAGGCAGCCAAGTTCGAGCTGACCAGCGTGCTGAGCGGGTACCAGCGGGAGTTCATGAGCGCGTACGTCGCTGCGTCCTCCGATCCATCCGATTACGGGCAGTTGACGGTGCTTCGACTACCCACCGCCACCCAGACACCTGGCCCAACCCAAGTCCAACAGCTCTTCCGGACGACCCAGGAGGTCAGCAGCCTGGTCACCCTGTCGACCCAGCAGGGCGGCAGCCGGGTGATATTCGGCAACCTGCTGACCTTGCCGGTCAACGATGGCCTGTTGTACGTCGAACCCTTCTACATTCAGGGTCAGGCCTCGAGCACGTCGTTCCCGCAGCTGAACCGGGTGCTGGTCTGGTATGCCGGACGGGTTGGTGTCGGTGTGACATTGACCCAGGCTCTGACCGCAGCCGCGCAGAGCGCTCCGGTCCCGGTCGCAGAAGGCGACGCCGGAACGCCGTTGGCGACAGGCGGGACGACGCTGCAACCGGCGACCACGGCGTCTCCGACGACGACGGCGCCGCCACCTGCTGACCAGGCGGCGGCATTGGCCGCGATGAACGCCGCTGCCCAGGCGTTGGACGCCGCCAAGGCCTCCAACGATCTGGGTCAGATCGGGGCTGCCAGCCAAAAGCTGGAGGACGCAGTGAACGCTTACCTCAAACTTGCGGGGCAGAGCATTTCGGGTGGTGCCACTCCCACGGGCACCGCGCCCGCCAGCGTTCAATCAACCGCAGGCGGTTAGCCAGCGCACTCCATGATCGGCATGGGTAGCCAACGCTGCCCCTGCCGATCTTGGACTGCCGATCTTCGGTCGTGGATCACATCCCTTGCCGCGTCGAGGATTTGGAATCACGTGCGATCGCTTGTTACAGTGGAGTCACCTTCAACGCGGGGTGGAGCAGCTCGGTAGCTCGCTGGGCTCATAACCCAGAGGTCGCAGGTTCGAATCCTGCCCCCGCTACTACGCGGAAAACAGCCCACGGTCCTTCGTCCGTGGGCTGTTTGCATTCTCGATGACGAGATCTGGGACCAGGACCTACCAGATCACGCAACGCGATCGTGGCACCACCGGGTATAGGTGCCTGGCGGCATCCCAACCGCGGAGGTGAACGCACGGGTGAAGTGCGCCTGGTCGTAATGACCGAGGTCGGCCGCGAGTTGCGCCAGGTCCGCATTCTGCCCGCCGGCCAGGGCATCGGCGGCGTCCTGCGATCGGCGACAACCGCGTCCGCGACATCGCGGAGGTACCCGTGGATGAGGTCGCGGGCCGGGCCAGAGAGTTGTTCTTCAGCGACGCCTCCTGAGCGCGGGCGGACGGTTGCTGGGTGGCAGGACGGCGCCTGGTCGGCGAGGCGCCGGCTGCTGAGCGCAGCGCAGGCGATCCCGGGCCTGGTCTAAAGCCCCGCGGCGTCAGGTCCGCCTGCCCAGCCGCCGCAGCGCCAGTACCTGGGCGGTGATCATCTTCTCGATCTCGGTGGGATCCACGCTTTCGTTCGACGCGTGGATCCTCGACAGTGCCATGTCTTCTGCTCCCCACAGGATGACATCGGCGCGCGGGCTGGCCTGAGCCAGCGAGTTGATCAACGGGATGGACCCGCCCGACCCGACCGTCTCGACCGGTGCGCCGAAAGCAGCGGCCAACGCGTCCTCGGCGGCCTTGACGGTCGGCCCGGACATCTCGACGGTGAAAGGCCACCCGGCCTTGATCTTGGTGACTTCCACGTCGACGTTCCACGGCGCCACCGATGCCAGATGGGTAGCCAGCAGATCCAACTCGCGGTTCGCGTCGGCACCCGGCGCGATCCGCATGGAGACCTTCGCGGTCGCCTCCGGGATCAGCACGTTGGCTGCCTCGGCGACGCTGGGCGCGTCGATGCCGATCACCGTTGCGGACGGTTTCGACCACAGTCGGGACGCGAGGGTTCCGCTGCCGTACAGGTGGACGCCTTCCAGCAGGCCGGCGCTCTCCCGGTACACCGCCTCGTCGAAATCGGCGCCGGGCCAGTCGTAGCCGCTGACACCGGGAACCACGGTGTTGCCCTGGTCGTCGTGCAGGGTCGCCAGGATCTTTATCAGTGCGATCAGCGCGTCGGGTGCCGCACCGCCGAAGACGCCGGAGTGCGCAGCGTGGTGCAGGGTGCGGACCCGGATTGTGCACGAAACCTCCCCCCGCAGTGCCGTCGTCAACGCCGGCCGTCCGACCGCGAGGTTGCCCATGTCGGCGATGACGAACGCGTCGCAGTCGAACAACGCCGGGTTGGCGTCGACGAAGTCCTCCAGATGACTGATGGTCTCCTCTTCACCCTCGATCAGGACCTTGATGCCGACCGGCGGAGCTGATCCCAGGAGCTGCATCGTCCCGGCATGCACGATCAGGCCGGACTTGTCGTCCGCGGTACCGCGCCCGTAGATGCGGCCGTCGGGGCCTGTCGTCGCGTGCCATGGGTCGGTGTCCCAGCCCTGGTCGAGCGGGGCCGGCTGGACGTCGTAGTGCGCGTAGAGCAGCACAGTGGGAGACGCGGCGGGGCCGGGGATTTCGGCGTAGACCGCAGGATAACCGCCGGGGATGTCGAGCAGGCGGGCGCTTCCGACGCCGGATCTGCGGAAAAGGTCGACAACGGCGTCACCCATCCGCTGCACGGGTTCGGACGGGAAACCGGGGAAGGCGACTGACGGGATGGCCACCAGGTGCTTCAGGTCGTCGATCAACGCCGGCATCCTGGCTGCGACCTCACTGGCGACTGTCGACGTGTCCATTGATCCTCCTGGTCCCCACGGGCCGGGTTCGGCCGGTTCCGCACCACCCTGCGGCCTCACGGTAGGCGGGCCAGATCGGGCACGCCACCGGTTCCGGGGTCGGCGCAGCCCGTTTTCGGGCAGCGTGTCGATCAGCCGCGGCCGCGCGCGACACTCGCGTCGGGTGTCGTCGGTGGCGCTTGGGTACGAGCGTTCCGCCGCCTGGTGGAACCGATGCCACTCCACCAGCGCGCCCGCTCGTGCTCCCCTACGGTGAAATGAGGCCTGGGCGGTTGCCACCGCTCGGGGCCCGGAGGGGAGATTCGCATGCCGGACCTCGGCCACGAGGTGTCGTTCGGCATCTTCCTGCCGAATCCGGCTTCCCGGGCGGCGACCGTCGTTCGGTTGGCTCAGCTGGCCGAGGACCGGGGTCTTGATCTGATCGGCATCCAGGACCACCCGTACAACCCGGACCTTCTGGACACCTGGACATTGCTGTCGCACCTTGCTGCTGCGACGGAGCGCATCCGGTTGTTCCCCGACGTCATTTGCCTCCCGCTGCGCCCGGCAGCTGTCCTGGCCCGATCGGCCGCCAGTCTGGACCTACTGTCCGGGGGACGGGTGGAGCTGGGCCTCGGGGCGGGCTCTTTCCTCGATCCGATCGCCGGCATGGGTGCACCCCAGCTGTCCCGTGGCCAGACCGTCGACGCGCTGCGTGAGGCGATCGGGGTGATCCGCGCGCTGTGGACTGCCGACGGGCCGGTGACGGTGCCCGGCAAGTTCCACTACCTGATCGACGCTGCCCCCGGTCCGCGTCCGGACCACGACATCGGCATCTGGGTCGGTTCCCATGGCCGCCGGATGCTCGAATTGACCGCGCAGCTGGCGGACGGATGGGTGCCGTCGCAGGCGTACGCAGGTCCGGAGGAGACGGCCGCTCGCGGTGTGCAGTTGGACCATCTGGTTGGTGACGCGGGTCGGGACCCGGCAGATCTCGTGCGGATCTACAACATCAACGGCCGGTTCGCGCCCAGTGGCAACGGTTTTCTCGACGGGCCGCCCGCGATGTGGGCCGAGCAGCTCGCCGAGTTGGTTTTGCTGCAAGGCTTCTCGGCCTTCGTGCTGGCTGCCTCGGGCGACATCATCTCTGCCATCGGGACATTCGCCGAACAGGTGGCTCCGGATGTCCGCGAACGGGTCGCCGCGGAGCGGGTGGTGCGGGCCTCCACCGACGAATCCAGCCTGACCGAAGCGGGCGAATCCGTTGTGGTGTCGGGGGTCTCGAGCCACCCGCAGTCGATGGATGGGTCCGCAGGGACCGCTGAGCGTTCGCTCGAGCGGGACGGCAGCTGGGGCGTCGCGGGCGGAATGCCGGTTGCCGACCGGCCGCGTGCGCAGGTCTCGCCCGGCTCGGACAGTGCAGCCGGCGCTCCCGGCGGGCGCGACAACCATCGCAACCTGGTTGCCATCCATGATCATCTGCGGTCCGAGATGCTGCAAATCATGCAGGCGGTCAGTCAGGTCGCCGCCGGCGAACTCGGTCCCGGGGAGGCCCGTTCGCTGATCAGCCGGATGACCGTGCGGCAGAACCACTGGACGCTCGGCTCGTTCTGCGCGTCATACTGCCGGATTGTCACCATCCACCACACGGTCGAAGACGCGCACATGTTCCCGGCGTTGGAGGAAGTGGAGCCCTCGCTCGGACCCGTGCTCGAGCGGCTGGGCGCCGAGCACGAGGTCATCGCCGATGTGCTCGACCGCTTTGACTGGGCACTGGTCGATCTCGTCCGCGAGCAAGACGGGGCGGCTGTTGCTGGACAGTCCGGCGCCGCCGAGATCGGTGCGTTGGCAACGGAACTCAGCAATCTACTGCTCTCGCACCTGGCGTACGAAGAGGACGAGCTGGCCGACGGGCTGGCTCGGATGCCCGCGCAGATCTGAGCCGGCGTCAGTTGCCGGCGGCCTCGGCCGAGCGCCGCCACCGGATGCCGGCATCGATGAAGGCGTCGATGTCGCCGTCGAAGACGGCGCTCGGGTTGCCGACCTCGTAGTTGGTCCGCAGGTCCTTGACCATCTGGTAGGGGTGCAGGACGTAGGAGCGCATCTGGTTGCCCCAGGAGTTCCCGGCGTCCTTGAGGGCGTCCATGGTGGCCTTCTCTTCCTGTTTGCGGCGGGCCAGCAGCTTGGCTTGCAGCACCGTCATCGCCGATGCCCGGTTCTGGATCTGGGAGCGTTCGTTCTGGCAGGACACCACGATCCCGGTGGGGAGGTGGGTGATCCGGACCGCCGAGTCGGTGGTGTTGACGCCCTGCCCGCCGGGACCGGAGGACCGGTAGACGTCCACCCGCAGGTCCTTTTCGTCGATCTCCACGTGATCGCTGGTTTCCACCACGGGGGCGACCTCGACCCCGGCGAACGAGGTCTGGCGGCGGCCCTGGTTGTCGAACGGCGAGATGCGCACCAGCCGGTGAGTGCCTTGCTCCACGGACAGCGTGCCGTAGGCGTAGGGGGCCTTGACCTGGAAGGTCGCGGACTTGATGCCGGCCTCCTCGGCGTAGGACGTGTCGTAGACCTCGGTGGGGTACCCGTGCCGCTCTGACCATCGCAGATACATCCGCATCAGCATCTCGGCGAAGTCCGCGGCGTCGACCCCACCGGCCTCGGAGCGGATGGTCACCAGCGCTTCGCGTTCGTCGTACTCGCCGGACAGCAGGGTGCGGACCTCCTGGGCGTCGATCTCGGCCTGCAGCGACACGAGTTCCTGTTGGGCCTCCACCAGGGTGTCCGGATCCTCGTCGCCCAGTTCGAACAGCACCGCCAGGTCGTCCAGCCGTTGCCGCAGTTCCTGGATGCGCTTGAGTTCGGCCTGAGTGTGGGAGAGCTTGCTGGTGACCTTCTGCGCCTGGTCCTGATCGTTCCACAGGTCGGGGGCGCTGGCCGCTTCGGAGAGTTCGGCGATGGTGGCACGGAGCTTCTCGACGTCCATGACGGCCTCGATGCTCGTCAGGGTGGTGTCCAATGCTTTCACTGCTGCCGCGTCGTCGAGATTCACGAGTTGTCAGCCTACGCGGTGCGACGGTCGGCCCCGATGCGCGTGATTCCGGGCGGGCGAGAGCGGGGAACCGTCGGGCGGGACCAAGGTAGGGCTGATCCGCTGCGCGGAGGGGACCTTCGGCCCTGGGGAGCGGCATCTGTGCCCGCTTACCGTCGAGTTCAGTGGCGGACCCCATTTTGGGCCCGCCGTCTGAGAGGAGACCAGATGACCACGGAATCTCGTCCCCACATCGTCGTCGGCATCGAAGGCACCAGTGCGAGCGAGGCGGCCCTGCAGTGGGCAGTGCGAGAGGCCGGGCTCCGGGGATGTCCGTTGACGGTCGTGCACGCGTGGTCGTTCGACCCGGTTCGGGACGCGGGCAAGACCAACGAGCACGCCGAACGCCGCGCTTCGGTCTGCATGATCGGCGCCGAAGTGGCCACCGCGATGCGTCATGTAGGAGTGACCCCCGAGGTGATCGAGCGCAGCGTGCACGGGTCGCCGGCCCGGACCCTGGTGAAGGAGTCCGGGGGCGCCGAGTTGCTGGTGCTGGGTCGCGGGCACCGCAGCGGCATGATCGACGTGCTGCGTCATTCGGTCAGTGCCGATTGCGTGCGGCATGCCTCGTGCCCCGTCGTGATCATCCCCGACGCCTGGGCGCCGGCGCACTCACACGGCCCGGTCGCGGCCTCGGGCTGAGACCGCAGGGGGACAGACCTCCGGCCCGTGGGCGGGCCGAGGGCGATGGTCGAGGTTGGACCGTCGGGAGGCGCGGACGCGGGTTCGGTGCACAACGCGGTGCACCAACCCGCTGCCGTGTCGGAGGTTCGCTCGATCGAGTGACGCGATTTGCGCCGGTCAGCGGGCTGATGGACCTATAATCACCACGTCAGGCGGCGACCACATCAGGTTGCCGCCTTCCTGGCTGGGAGGCGATGACGACCTCGGATCGCCACTTCGTGGCGGTGAAATCGCTGCCGATCGGGGTCGGATGATCACCGACATAGCTTTGTTGATCAACCCAGCTGCCCGTCGGGGGCGGGCTGGTCGCGTGGCGCGGGACTTCGCGGCTTCAATCCGACACGCGGGCGTCACCGTTCGCGAACTCGTCGGAGATGGTTCGGTGCAGTCGGCCGAGCTCGCCGCCACGGCGGTGCGTGAGGGGTGCGGCGCGCTGGTGGCGTGCGGCGGCGATGGGACCGTGCATGTTGCATTACAGGCGGTGGCGGGTACTCCGGTGCCGCTCGGCGTGGTGGCTGCCGGCGCAGGTAACGATTTTGCCCGCGCCGTCGGCCTACCCGTCGGTGATCCGCTTGCCGCTGCCGCGGTGGTGCTTGGCGGCGTGACGCGGCCGGTCGATCTCGGGCGGGTGGGGCAGCGGTGGTTCGGGACCGTGCTGGCCAGCGGGTTCGACTCCCTGGTCGCGGATCGGATGAACCGGATGCGTTGGCCTCGCGGTCCACTGCGCTATCCCGCCGCGATCGTGACGACGCTGGCCGAGTTCCGGCCGATGCCGTTCCTGCTGCAGGCCGACGGCGGCACGCGTGAGTTGGACGCGATGCTGGTCGCAGTGGGGAACGGGGCGTTCTACGGGGGTGGGATGCGGGTCTGCCCTGCTGCCTCGCTGGACGACGGATTGCTCGACGTCACGGTGGTGACCAGGCTGGGTCGAGCGCGGTTTGTCCGGCTCTTTCCGTCGGTGTACTCCGGCCAGCACGTCAGGCACGCTGAGGTTGAGACGTTCCGTTGCTCGTCGGTGGCGCTGTCGTGTCCCGGGGTGGCGGGCTATGCGGACGGGGAGTACGTCGCGCCGTTGCCCGTGACGTGCGCGGTGGTGCCTGGGGCGGTGCGGGTGCTGGTGCCTGGGTGAGTTTGCGGTGTTTCCCGGCTTGACGTGCTCGTTCAATCATCGCGTTCCCACGCTGCGAGTCCGTCGTCGGCGGGCACCTGAGGGTGTCGAGCGGTTGCGTCAGGAATGACGTGAAGTAGCCAGCAGGCCGGCCGTCGTGTGATCTGGAGAAATCCGAGTCTGCGTCTGTTTGCGCGGTGCTGAGAGGAGGTCGCGGGATCGGTGTCGACAGGCAATGGTGTCGCTTCAGCTCCGAAGATCTCCCGATGACTCCTGCGCCAGCGAAAGGTGTTCGCGCCGACCACCCCAAGGGCGGCCGCTTTCCGAAGCCATATGGCGAAACCCGCCGCGCTCGTCGATCGCGCAACGATCTGATCTTCGGCATCGGTCATTGCAAACGCTCAAACCAGTTACCCCGTGCTCGATTCCGAATCGAACGAGAGTCCACCCGCATTTTCGATGCTTGGGCTGGTGGAGATCTCAGTCCAGAACCACGGCGCGAGTCACCGGACCAGATCGTTTGCCTCAGCTCATCTGTCGAGAATTGCACCCATGGCCGCGGCGTGCCGCAGCAGGACGTTTGCTCTTGATCCAGTGGGGATCGGCTGGCAGCACGATCTTCTCGCTCGAAGGCCGAATGTCGTACCCCTGTTGTAGCGTCTTCGGTATGGGGGAATCGACGGACCAGAACACCAGCGGGGCGGCCGCGCTGATCGAGGAGTTGGTGGCCCAGTACAAGGAACTGTCGAAAGCTCAGGCGCGCTGCGCCGCCGTGATGATGGAGTTCGCCGATACCCGTTCCAGCTGCGATCGCCAGATCATCGCCGAACGCCAAGCGGCCGGTGGTGACCCCAGGTACAGAGCCGGTGAATTCGCTGGCACCGAAATCGGTATGGCGGTGTGCGAGTCCAGGTTCTCTGTGCAGAAAACGATGGCGATGGCCCGCCGGCTTCGGACGGAAGCCCCCGACGCCTGGGACGCCTGGCAGGCCGGTGACATCAACCACGACAAGGCGCAGCGCATCAGCAGGACGCTGCGCCGATTGGTTCACGACACCTCCAAGCAGTTGCTCAACGGCGTCGTCGTGGACGTCGCAGTGTGCAAACCGGCGAACTGCTCGGCCGGTGGCTCAACCAATTCGTCGCCCGCGTCGAACCCGACGAACAAGACGAACGAATCCACCGTTCCCTTTCCGACCGGTACGTGTCCGTCCGCCCCGACCTCGACGGCGTCAGCTTCCTGAGCGCGTCGATGTCCTCCGTCGATGCCGGCGCGATCGACCGGGTGCTGACGGCCGTCGCCGCCGTCGCCGAGCCCAGCGACACCCGCACCCAGCAACAACGCCGCGCCGACGCACTGGTCGACATGCTGCTGGGCCGGATCAGCAACGGATGCCACACCCGTTGGGACACCAGCAACGACGACTCCAATGGCAACGACGGTTCCAATGGCGCAGAGGAAGCCAACGACGATGCCACTGAACAAGCCGACGACGGTTCCGACGGCACAGATGAAGCTGACAACGATTCCGATGGAAATGAGGAGAGCCATCCGCACCACGATGGCAATGACCACGCGGATGACGGTGGATGCTTGGGTGAGACCGGCGCGGAACCGTGGCACGCGCGGCGGGGCGACGATGCCGATGCCGATCCCGACGACGAATTCTCGGACGCGGAAACGAGCGATTCCGACAGCACGGACTTCGATTCCGACAGCATGGACATCGATGACTGGGGACCTCCCGCCGTCCGCGTTCCGCCCCGACCCACCCCGAAGCGCCGCCGGCCGAGACATCACTGCGCCGACGCCCACGGCCACGGGAGGAAGCAGCACCAGGCCCGGCTCACCTGCCGTTACCACAGCCTGCACGTGCGGAGGCCGCGGTGCCGGAGTTCAGATCCGACCCGTGCAGGTCAATATCGGCATCGTCGTCTCCGCCGCATCGCTGTTCGGGTTCACCAACACCCCAGGACAACTCGTCGACCGCTCCGCCCTCGTCCCCGCGAACACCATCCGCGACCTCGCCGCCCAACCCGGCACTCTGTTCCACCGACTGCTCACCGACGACCGTGGGAACCTGCTGGACATCACCGAACTCGGCCGATTCCCCTCCCGAAAACTCGCTCTCGCCATCGGCTACCGCGACGGCGTCTGCAACACCAACACCTGCACCTTAGCCGCAGCACGCTGCGACATCGACCATGTCACACCGGTTCCCGAAGGCCCCACCACCGCGAACACCTCAAGGCCCGCTGCCGAACAGACCACCGCGCGAAAACCCTCGCCGGACACCAGACTCAACGCACCGGCCCGCAAACCACCACCTGGACAACACCGACCGGCGACACGTACACCAGCCGCGACGATCCATTACCGCGAAGAATTCCCTATGGACCGAGCCTGACTCCGCGCCAGGAGTGTGCGTCACCGAGCCGAACCTGTGCCGCATCTCCGCGCCCTTCCGACCGACCGAAGTCCAAGGTATGTACAGGTTCAGCCCGTCGGTGATCATCGCAGCACCGCCCGCACAGCGCCGTTCGACGGGCCAGCCGCAGGGTCGATACTGTCACTGCGCGACCGGCGCCACTTCCCCGATGATCGCGGTCTGCGACTGTGTGTTCGAACGCCCAGCCGAGTGGATCTGCGAGGCCGCGGCACAGGCAACCGGAGATTCGGCGGATCGGCCGATCAGGTATCGCGGCGGTTTGCCCGAGCCGAATCCGGGAACCACCAGTGAACCGCCCAGACCGGCTGTCAACCGGCAAACCACTGAAAGAAAGGACGGTCCGGGACAGCTGCAGATCCTCAACCCATCCTCAACCCCCGCCGTCTCCTTCGACGAGGACGGTGCGGTATTCGCCGACGTCGAATTGGTCGTTGGAGGTGGCGTTGAGGGTGGTTCCGCCGGTGACTCCAGTGTTGGATTGCCAGGTGACGGTCCAGTTGGTGGTGGCGGTGATGGGCCAGGTGCCGGTGCCTCCGGTGCGTTCTTTCAGGGAGCGCCAGTGGAACTGGTAGCCGCAG
>JADGOY010000083.1 GCA_017882715.1 Nakamurella sp.
CTGTATCCGTGTCCTCATCGTCGGGCTCGGCCTTGAACGGCCACGTGATGCTCCAACACCCGCCAGATCCGGGTGTCGTGTTCCCTGGTCATCGCCGCGACCCGAGCGACCGGCATCGCGGTCGCGAACTCGATCAGCAACGCCTCGAACAGCAACGTGAACCCCGACTCCGGACGTGCCCACGGCACCTCCACCAGGTGCACCCCGTGCTCGGGGCAGCGGGTCCGCGGCACCCGCGCGTGCAGGAACGCCTTGTACTGGAAGAAATCCAAGTGCCGCCACGTCTTGGCCTCCGTGTCGTGCACCGGGCAGGAACCCTGATCGCAGCCCGCCACCGCGCACGCGAAACGCGCGCCCCGCGGGAAGTCAAGGTACAGATCCAGCCGGCCCTGCGCCACGTCGAAATCCGAGCGGGTCACCCGCCACGGCTCACCCAACCCCAAAGCCGCCTTGAACAGATCCAGCGTTTCCGACATTCGACCAATCCCTCAACAGCCGGCTACGGAACGTCACGACCCTAGCTGGCCGACACCCCGAACCCCGGCCGGGACACGGCCAAACCCACCCGATCCGGCGAGGAGCCCATACTTTCGGCACCAGACTGATCAACTCGGGGGTACCGCAACACGTGATCCAGCGCCTGCTGGGTCACGCCGGCCCCAACATGACCGCCGTGTACGCGCACCTGCACGACAGCACCCATCCGCGCCGAGTTCGAACGGTATTGCCAGACCCGGGTCGACGTCCAGGGCCGGCCCCTCGGGTTCGACCCGCAGGCGGTGACCGCGGACGCCGACCACCGCCGAGTTCCTGCCCGTGCACCGGCAACAGGCGCAGCTCACCCGGGAACTCCTGGACGCCGCGGCCGCCGCCGGCAGGCAACGGCAGGCCCAGAACCACCGCACCGTCCTGGTCAACCTCGACAAGATCATCGCCTCGCTGCAGGCGCTGCACCCACCGGAAGCCGACGAGAATGCCTGACCGAGTCGACCGTCTCCGGGAAGCGGGCCAGGTCCGGCACGACGCCACCCTGCGCCGCGCCACGAACGCCCTGCAACGCCTGGCCGGCCGCGGTGAACCGGTCACCTTCCGCCGCGTCGCCGAGACCGCGGGAGTGTCCCGGTTCTGGCTGTACCGCCAACCCCAGCTCCGCGAGGAGATCCACCGGCTCCGCGACGCCTCCACACGCCGCCCAGGAAACCCTGCCCGCCGCCGAGCGGGCCACCGACGACTCGCTGCGCCAGCAACTGCGGACCTACCGCGAGGAGATCACCCGGCTGCGGACCGAGAACCAGGAACTACGCGACCAACTCGCCCGACACCTCGGCGCCGCCCGAGCCGCGGCAGTCACCAGAAGGCCCTAGCAGTCGTGAAGGAGTTGGTCCGGGACCGGATGCCCGTTCGGGAGATCGCAGCGCGGCGTCACGACGGGTCGTACCGCAAAGCGACGGGTGTAACGAAACTGCGAATCACCACTGCCCCGTCCCCTGCTGGGCGATGAACGTGCCATCGCCGCAGATTAGTGCGTTGTCGAGGCATCCCGTGTTGGGGTTGGTCGCGTGACCAGGGTCGTCGAGGAGTTCGGCGACGAGTCCGCGGTAGATGAAGTCGGCGTAGCGGTTGATGGACCATCGTTGCCGGGTCACGAGGATCTCGTACAGCTCCGGCGCGGTGTAGGCGAACAGGACGTCGCGGACGTGTTCGGTGCCTATCCCGGCGCGCAACCCCTGGTGGTCGGTCAACCGCGACGCGTTGTGGTGCATGCGCTGCAGCCGCTGCTCGTTGATCTCGGTGAGCAGCACGGCCATCTCCGGGTCGCTCGCGGCGGCCGCACGCACGAGCAGAACGATCGGCGCCACGCGCGGCATCACCTCCTTGGTCAGGGTCGCCCAATGCCGCAGGATCGCCTCGGCCGGAAGGTCGCCGCCGGACATCTCGTCCGACCGGTCCGGGGCCGGAACCGGCCCGGTGCCTGCCAAGCCTGCTCGCTGAATCGCCCGGATCAGGCCGGGCTTGCCGCGAAACGTCTTGTAGATCGTCTCGACCGACACGCCGGCCGCCGCCGCCACGGCGGCGACGGTGGTGGCGGCGTACCCGTCGCGCAGGAACAGTTCTTCGGCGACCTTCAGGACGTGCGCCTGGGCGCGACGGGCGCGGCCGCGGCGTCCGGTGCTGTCGTATCGCCGGGGGGTATTGACCGGGCCGGGTTCGGGGGTCATGCTTCTCCTATTCGGTTACAAGCAACTGTAACGGAATGAGGATCGGAGCGCCGGCATGATCCCCACCAGCAGCAATGGCTCACCGGCAGCAATGCTGGAGCGGCTTGCTCGAACTACGAGTGCCCATGACCTCGACGGACTGGTGGACTGTTTTGCGGTCGACTACCGCAACGAGACCCCGGCGCATCCGGCCCGCGGTTTCTCCGGCCGGGATCAGGTGCGCCGCAACTGGCGGCAGATCTTCGCGGCTGTGCCGGACCTGCAGGCGACGGTCCTTCGGTCGGTCGTGGCCGGTGACGTGGTGTGGAGTGAGTGGGAGATGACCGGGACCAGACGGGACGGCGCCGAACATCTGATGCGCGGGGTGATCCTGTTCGGTGTCACCGCGGGCCGGGCGTCCTGGGCGCGGTTCTACCTCGAACCCGTCCAGCTCGGCGAGGGCGGCATCGATTCCGCGGTCGCCGCCCAGCTCCGCAGCGCGAAGTGATTCTCGTAGCCGGAGGGACCGGCCGGCTCGGAACCCTTGTGGTTGGCGGGCTCACGGCCCGGGGTGAACCGGTCCGCGTGCTGACCCGTGACCCCGCCCGCGCGGGGTCCTTGGTGGGGCCCCTCGTCGAAATAGTCACCGGTGACGTTCGTGACCGATCCTCGCTCGGCCGCGCGATGACGGGCGTCCGCACCGTGCTCTCGGCGGTCCACGGGTTCGCCGGTCCTGGGCGGGTAACCCCGGAATCGGTGGACCGGGACGGCAACGCGAATCTGGTCGCGGCCGCGAAGATCCAGAACGCCGATGTCGTGCTGGTGTCCGTTGTTGGCGCTTCCGCCCACCACCCGTTGGAGTTGTTCCGGATGAAGGCCGCCGCCGAGGACAACCTCCGCAGCAGCGGCGTGTCCTGGACCATCGTCCGGGCCACTGCCTTCCTCGAGCTCTACCTCGACCTCATGCGTCGCACCACCGGCACGTCGGGACGACCGCTGATCTTCGGCCGCGGTCAGAACCCGATCAACTTCGTGCCGGTCACCGACGTCACCCAAGCCGTGGTCACGGCCGTGCTCGATCCATCCCAGCGTCAGCACACCGTCACCGTCAGCGGCCCGAAGAACCTGACCCTGAACGAGCTGGCCGCGACGACCCAACGAGAACTGGGGACCGGCGACCAGACACCCCGACACCTCCCCCGCCCCGTGCTGCATATCCTTGCCGCCACCCACCTCGTCATCAATTCAGCCATCGCACGGCAGGCCAACGCCGCCCTGATCATGGACACCACCGACATGACCTTCACAACCCAACCCGCCCCGGCCCCCAAAGCCTCCGCGCCGCGAAACCGATGACTCCCCGCGTTGAGATACCTGCGGTCCAACCAAACCGGACTGGTCCAGTGACTCGAATTGATGCTCGGCCGCGGCGAACCTGACGGTGAACTTCGTCGACGGGGGCCGTCGAACGCGTGCGGCAGGCCGGGGGGTGATAACTCCCCGGAAACCCGATGGCGAAAGGCCGCACTCGCTGCCAAGCTCGTGCTGCACGCCGGAGTGACCCGACCACAGGCCGCCCGGCGTCGGGCTGCCGAGGTGATGCCGGTGTCTCTCTGGGACGAGCTGCCCGCCGGCAGCCGCGACTCCGGTCAGCTCGACAGCCTCAGGCCACTCCTCGACGGTCTCACCGGCTCCGGGCCCACCGAGGTCACCGACGCCGACGGCACGTGGCGCACCTACACCGCCACCGAGGACCTGCACGGTCCGCTGTCCCTGGACCCGGGGTCCGGCGGATTCACCCGCTCCCCCGGTACCGCCGGCACCCCGATCGAGTTTCCCGACCCGACCACCAGCGTCACCCTCGGGCTGCACCTCACCGGCCCGGGCGGAGCGACGGACGGTGGCTGGCGGGTCATCCTGGCCGCGCCGTCCGCGATCGTCCGGCTGCCGTTCCTCCGCGGCGCGCTGCTCGACGGGCAGGGCCAGCTGCGTGCCGACCCGGCGAACCCGGACGTCCGCTTCACCCTGCCGGCGCTGCGGATCCGGGTGCAGCAGCTCGCCGGTGGGTCCGTCGGCGTGAAGCTGCTCTCGGCGAGCACCGGCGGGCCGCCGGTCGACGAGATCTACGAGTTCGTCCGGATGGAGCCGCCCTACGCGCTCGTCGGGCCGAGCGACGTCGTCGGATTCGCCTTCCGCACAGCCGTTCTCGACCTCTCCGGCACCGCCGGGCCCAGCGGCGTCCCGCCGACCGCGCGCGCGATGCCGGGCGACTGGCAGGGGTTCTTCCTGCCGGAGGCGCGGCTCTTCGTCTCGCCGAACGGCGTGCAGGGCCTCGCGGTCAGCGCCGGCGTGCGCGACATGTGGATCGGCCTCGGCGCGCACGCCGGCGTGACCGGCGTCTTCGAGGCCGAGGTCGTGAACCGCGGCGGCAACCCCACCATCGCCTGCCGGTTCCAGACGGACGCCGGCGAGTACATCGCCGACCCCGGCGGCGGCGCCGCCCAGCTTCCCGAGCACTCCACGCTGTACGTGGACACGGGGGGTGGGATCGCCCCGATCACGATCACCATCGTCGTCGACGGCGTGACGACGGTCGACGACCGGGTCGCGATCACCACGCCCGCCGCCGGCACCGTGTCCATCACCGTGACCGCGCGGGACAGCGGGGCGCACACCGCCACGCGCACGTTCAGCGCCGTCCGACGCGGCACGCCGGCGACCCCGGGAACGGGCGGCGGGCCGGTCACCGTCACCCCCGAACGGCAGGGCAACCACCGGATCGTGCTGGAGTCCCAGACGACCACCACGGCGACGGTTCGCCTCGAACCCCGGGCCACCGTGGACTGGAGCTGGCCGGGCGGCTCGGCGCCGAACGCGCAGACCGCCGAGGTGCCCGCGGCGCCCGGTGGCGACGTGCTGGTGACCGCGACGTTCGCCGCCTCCGCGGCGCAGACCCTGGACTGCTACTTCCTATTCGACCACCCGAAGCCGTCCGAGGGCGCCGAGTACGCCCGCAACCCGGAGAACACGCACGCCGGTCCGGCTGCGGACCGCACCACCCACTCCGCCGGCGCACCGTTCCTGGACAGCGCAGGCTCCCGCGTCACGGCCATCGGCGCGGCGACCCCGATCACCGTCGACGGCTACGCCTCGTGGGACGGCAGCACCGACCCCGCGCAGACCGAACGGAACCTGCATCTGTCCGAGCGCCGCCGCGACGCCGCGGTCCTGCTGCTCCGGGACGCGGGATTCACCAGCGTCAGCGCCGGCACCGCGCACGGCGAGAGCAACGACCGCGCCGGCACCCCGGTCGCCGGCGGCGAGCCCGTTCCCGCCCGCGGCGGGTCCGGCTGGTGGCGCGCCCGCGGCGCCACGCCCGACCCCGGCACGCCCGAGATCTGCACCGCGCACGTCCGGCGCCCGAACCCGCCGGCGCCGGTCACCACCGACCCGCGGCCGCCGCAGAACGCCCGCCCCGACTGTTTCCACAAGATCGGCGTCCGCGTCGAGCTGGTCCGCGGCACGTTCATCCGCGGCGAGATCTACGGCGAGTTCGACATCGAGACCGCGGCGGAGAGCCAGCTGCAGCGGCGCGGCCAACCAGCCCTGCGCAACGGGCCGCGCAACCCGAGCGACGGCATCTGCACGTTCCTCGTCCGGCTGAAGATCGCCGAGGACCGCAACTCCTGGACCGTCACGGCAGAGTTCCGGGCCGCCGAGGCCGATCTCGACGGCCTGGCGAAGATGGATTCCGCGCACGCCAACCAGACCGCCCTCGACATCCTCGGCGCGGTAACAGTTCTCGCGCCGCTCACGTCCGTCACCGCCGAGCTGTCCCCCGCCGCCGGCGCCCTCGTCGCGCTCGGCACCGTCGCGCTCGGCGCCAGCGACCTCATCCACACCAAGTCGCTGATCCTGCGCGGCGGCGAGATCGTCGTCAGCGACGGGATTCTCGGGCCCGACGGCACCACGACGGTCAGCGACCGCGGCACCCAGGTGAGCATCCTGCTGGACCTGGAGGTCGCGTTCACCTTCGACCTCGGCATCGTCAAGGTCGACCCCCAGCACCCGGTGACCACCCGGTACAAGGCGGTGGGCATCCGCTCCCAGTGGGGTGGCACGCCCCCGGACTACGTGCCGCTGCCGGTGTTCGACCCGAGCCGCGGATACACCCTGGAAGTGCCGGCCGGCGCGCTCACGGCAAGCCCACCGCTCGACGAGATCCTGCGGGTGCTCGGCTTCCGGGTCAGCCGCGACAACCCCACCTACCTCGAGATCGAGGTCGGCATGGGCGTCGACCTCGGCATCGTGAAGGTCGACACCGTGCGGGTGCGGGCCCGGCTCGACGGGCCGTTCGACATCCAGCTCACGAAGCTCGGCGCCAGCCTGGAGATCCCCGGCGTGATCCACGGCGCCGGCTACATCGAGATCACCGCCGCGGGGTTCAAGGGCGCGTTCGACCTGACCATCGTGCCGGTCAACGTCCGCGGCAGCGCCGTGCTCGCCGTCGAGTCCCGCGACGGCGTCACGGGCGTGCTCGTCGGCCTCGAGGTGGAGTTCCCGGTCGCCCTGCCGCTCGGCAACTCCGGCCTCGGCCTGCTCGGCCTGATGGGCGGCGTGGGCATCAACTACGCCCGCAAGGAGAACCCCGCCGCGCAGGTGCCCGCGCTCGAGTGGCTCATGCAGCAGTTCGCCCGGACGCCCAGCACCGTCATGCACCCGGACGGCTGGGAGCTCAGCCCGGGCCACTACGCGTTCGCCGCCGGCGCGCTGATCGGCACGATGGAGGGCGGCTTCGTCGTCCACCTCAAGGGCATCGTGATCATCGAGGTGCCCGGCCCGCGGCTGATGCTGGTGATGAAGGCCGACGTGCTGTCGCTGCCGCCGGCGCTCAAGAGCAACCAGTCGGCGACGTTCCTCGCGGTGCTGGACATCGACTTCGGCCGCGGCACCATCACCATCGGCATCGTCGCCGCGTACGAGATCGAGCAGATCCTCAAGATCCGGGTGCCGGTGACGGCGTTCTTCGACACCCATCAGCCGGAGGAATGGCTCGTCGAGCTCGGCAACTACACCGACCGGGTGTCGGTCGAGGTGCTCGACGTCATCTCCGGCAACGGCTACCTCATGGTGCACGGCAACGGGGTGAACATCCCGGGGCTGCCTCCCATCACCCACGGCCTCGCCATCGCCGTCGGCTTCCACATCCAGGCCGTGCTGATGGGCAGCAAGTCCGTCGGCCTGTACCTGGAGGTCGCGGCCGGGTTCGACGCGATCGTCGGGTTCGACCCGTTCTTCATCGGCGGCACCATCCGGGTCAGCGGCGAGCTGCGGCTGTTCATCGTCAGCATCGCGGCCAGCGCCGAGCTCACCGTGCTCGTCGGCAAGCGGATCGAGAACGGCATCGAGGTGCAGACGCCGTACGTGCACGGCGAGGTCTGCGGCGAAGTCGACTTCTTCTTCTTCAGCGTCAAGGGCTGCGTCTCGCTGACCATCGGCCACGAGCCGGACAAGACGCCGATCCCGAAGGACCTGGTCGCGGGCGTCACGCTGATCTCCCGGACGCCGGCCCGGCTGGAGGGCACCGGCACGTCGGGCTCGATCGAGGGCAAGCTGGCCGACGCGGTCGCGGCGGCCGGCGGACAGCCGTCGCCCTCGGTGCCGCTGGACGCGGTGCCCGTGATCGGCTTCCGCGTCGCCCCCGACACGTCCGCCGCCACCGTCCTCGGCGCCCCCAAGCACGACGACGCGGGCGCCGGTGCCAACCCGTGGACCAGGATCGGCGACCGCTGGTGGCGCTACCACCTGGTGAGCGTCGAGCTCGTCGGCGCGCTCACCCCGGACGCCGGGGCGACCCCGTCGACGTGGTGGAAGGGGCCTGACCCGACCGACCCCGCGCACCCGCCGGCGCTGGCGCTGCTGGACTGGCTGCCCACCCCGTTCTCCGCAGCGGTTCCCTACGGCGAGGCTCTCACGGAGCAGATCAAGCACCGCTGGGGGACCATCTGCGACCCGGTCGCGCCGCCCGCGGAGGTGCTGTGGACGTTTGACGGCAAGCCCGTCGGCGCGAGCCGCACCGGCTGGACCCTGACCGGCATCGCCTGGCCCGACCCGGCCGGCACCACCCGCACCGCGCCGGTGCAGGGCACCGTCACGGTCACCGAGCCGTGGCGCATCGACCAGGTCACGGACATCGTGCAGGGCACCCAGCCCGCCTTCGTCGTCGGCGATAAGGTGCCGTGCGCCAAGGGCGACACCGACCCGGGCTCGCCCATGAAGGGCTGGGCGACCGGCCAGCCGCTCACCTTCTCCAACGCTGCCGCCACCGCCGACGGCGCGGCGTTCGAGGCCGCCACCGCGCTGCTCGCCGGCGGCGCCACTCTGGCCGACCTCGGCGCCACGCGCGCGCAGCAGGCGTGGGAACCGGCGCTCGCCGGTGCGTTCCGCGGCCAGCAGCCGACCCGGTGCAACGGCCGGATCCTGCGGTCGCCGGCGCTCGACAGCCCCGAGCCTGCTCCCCTCGGCACCCCGGAGGACCAGGAGCGGGTCAAGCTGGTCTGGAACAAGCGCGGCTTCTCCCCCGACCGGCTCGGCGACGCCGTCCGGGTGCACGACGACGGCGGGCTCGACTCGTTCGGCGCGCTGCTGCTCGTGCCCGAGCGCTTCGTGCAGGAGCAGATCGTGGCGAGCTTCCGCGCCACCGACGACAGCCTGCTCGACGAGATCCGCGTCACCGGCGCCCACATCGTGAACGCGGGGAACCCGATCCCCGGCCGGTACGTCGACGCCGGCGGGCCGTGGGACGACCCGGTGCAGCGGGCGGGCCGGATCGCCGCGCGAGTGGCCGCCACGGCCGCCCCGGTCGGCAGCCCGCTCATGCTGGTCTTCGTCGCGAGCGAACGCCTGCCGGACGGCACCACCGACGTCGTCATCGGGTACGACCGGGACCGGTTCAAGGAGGAGCCGCCACCGCCGTTCTACCTGATCGCGATGTCGGCGCTCGTCGCCAGCGACCGGTTCCGCTTCGACTACGACGAGACCTCGAAGTCCTCCGATCGAGACGCGCTATCCAGCGCGCTCAGCCAGCCCCCGGACAACCGGGCGCTGCTCGTGCCGGGCACCACTTACACCGTGGACGTCACCTGGACCGCCGAATCGAAGGAGCAGGAGACTCGGCCGGGACCCGCGGAAACCGGCACCGCGAGCCCGCAGCGCACGCAGTCCTACCGGTTCGCCGCCGACGGCGCCAACAGCGCGCCGAAAGACCTCGGCCCGTGGATCATCTCGACCTTCCCGGGCATGGACGGCGTCGGCGTCTTCCGCACCCAGCCGATCCGCATCGAGCTCGCGACGCAGAAGGTGGTGGAGCTCTTCGCCGCCTACGGCCAGGAGCTGCGCGTGGTCGTCCGCGCGGCGTCCGGGAAGCACCCGGAGCCGCTCGGCGGCGGCGGACCGGGAACAGTGCTGACGATCCCCAGCAAGGCGGCGGACCTGCTCGGCATCGTCAGCGAGGGGACCGGCGCGGGCGTCATGACGCCCTGGCACCAGGTGATGGGCGAGCTGGTGGACGCCTCGCTGCCGTGCGTGACGATGACCGGCGCGAGCACGGCCACGCTCGTGTGGACGCTGCACTACACGTTCGAGCCGCTCACCGACTACCTCATCGACATCCACGCCGTGCCGACCGGCGCCCCGCAGAGCGCGACCGGGCTGGTGCACCGGGTCGGGTTCACCACGTCTCGGTTCACCGACGTCGCCGAACTCGCGCGGTACATCGGGCCCGCGCCGATCGGGCACCGCGTCGTCACGGACCCGGGCCCCCTGCAGAACCCGGCCGTGCTGCCCGCCCAGCCGACCGGCGACCAGCTGGACGCCGCGTTCCAGGCGGCGGGCCTCGCCGCGCCGCAGACCCCCGACTTCCCCGAGGTCTCGGTGCTGTGGTCGGCGGACGCCGTCCCGCAGCCGGTCGCGGTGGTGCTCGACTGCAGCGAGCCGTTGTGGCGGTCGCGGCCGGTGCCGACGAAGCTGACCGCGCCGCCCGACGCGCCGGACCCCACGCACACCTATTGGGCCGCGCGGCCCGCCGACTGGCTGTTCCTCGCGACGAGCACGGCGCCCGCGGCCGGCGGCGACCTGCCGAGGGCCACGGTCAGCCGCCTGGTCCGCGGTCCGGGCGGCACCCGCGCGGTCGCCCTGCTCGCGCCCGGTTCGCGCGGCCGCGAGGTGCGCCTAGACCTCGTCATCGCGGCCGACGCGCTCGCCGGCACGCCGGAGCAACGGTCGACCGCGCTCCGCGTCGGGCTGAACCGCGCGCCGTGGGAGATGGAGGACTGATGGCCCGCCGTGCCGACAGCTTCGCCTTCCGGGCGCAGGCCGCCCAGCTCAACTGGGGGGCCATCGTCCAGCGCCTGCGGGGCGGCCAGCCCGGGCGCTTCGACCCGTTCGCGATCGACCCGAAGCTGCTCCGGCTGCACTCGATGGACATCCACCTGACCTGGGCCTGCTCGGCCGACCTCGGGGTGCCGCGCGGCCCGTTCACCGTGTGGACCCGGGAACGCCGCGAGGACAAGCTGGAGAAGGTCGACGTGGCGCTGAACTGGCGCGGGCAGGGCATCGGCCTGTGGTGGGGCGGCGTCGAGGCGTCCTGCGTGGACGTGGTCTGCGACGTGGTGGACCCGGCCAAGCCGGTGGGCCTGTTCCTGCTGCGCACCGCGCCGAACGTGAACGACACGGTCGCCGCGACCGCGGTCCCGGCCGGCGGCGGCGCGACGGTGAGCATCCGGCTGCGGGCGCCGGGCGCGACCACGGCGGTGCTGGTCAACGGGCGCAATCCGGTGGCGCGCATCGAGCGACTCGCCGACGTGGTGAACGACGACGCCTGGAAGCCGCTCGAGGTCGTCGGGCTGCCCGTCGACCAGCCGTGGTCGGGCACGCTGTACGACACGTCCGACCAGGGACCGGTCGCGGCGCCGGTCGACCCGGTCGAGGCGGCCGTGATTCGGCTGGTGCGCGGCGGCCCGATCGCCGGGTGGGGACCGGTGACGCAGACCGGGCATCTGGCCCCGCCGTGGGTGGCGCCGGATCCGAAGCTGCTGGTCGAGGAGGTGCGCAAGACCCTCCTGCCGGAGCTCATGCAGCTCTACGACGGGTCCGCCCGCGAATACCAGCAGGCCGCGATCGTGAACAGCCGGACGGTGCCAGGCCCGCAGAGCGGCACCAGGACGTCGTCGCTCGACGCGACCGCGGACGCCGGGCCGTGGCCGATGCTCATGCTGCCCGCGATGAGCGACCCGTTCCTGAACCTGGCGACGGGCTTCGGGTCGTCGTACACCGTGGAGCCGCTCGACCCCTCGCAGATCGCGGTCGGCGGCTCGGACTTCCTGGTCACCGCGCTGTACGAGAACCTCAAGCCGCCGAACAAGGGCCCGGTGGAGATGGCCGCGTACTCGCCGTCGTCGACGCGGCACACCACGGTCGCCGACCCGACCGGCCTGATCGCGGCGCGGTCGGGGCTTGTCGCGCCCGCGGCGCCGAACCAGGCGTGGCGGGAATCGGTGCGCGTCGGCTGGGACCGGCTCGCCTCGCCGGCGTCGATCGGCGGCGTCACCGAGTCGTCGGTGGCCCGTTTCGACGTGGCGGCGGGGAGCCCCGCCCAGACCCTGCTGCCGATGCGCGACTCCGGCGGCCTGCGCCCGCTGGCGATCACCCCGGACGCCGCCGACGGGCAGCCCGGGCACGACCGGGCGAGCGTATCCGACGGCGCCGCCGAGATCCCGCTGGGCAGCGGCGGCCGGCACGTCGGCTACGCGGTCGCCGTCAGCGACATCTACGGCGTCTGGTCGAGCTGGCGGGACGCCGTCTACGACGGCACCGAGCCCGCCCCGCAGCCGCCCCGCGTGGTGTCCGTCGGGCTGACCGCGCGGTACGCCGGCTCGCCCAGCTGCCCCGCCGAGCTCGACACCGAGATCGCCGTCGAGTGGCTCGAACGCACCCCGACGGTCGTCGACGTGGCCGCGCTGTTCTTCCCGATGGCGAGCCCCACGTCGGCCCCGCCGGCCGGGCTGTCGCCCACCGCGCCCACCCCCGCCGGGTGCTTCCGGCGGGACTTCGGCCTCACCTTCGCCGGGGACGTGCCGACGGGCGTCGGCTGCGACGTGCTCAACCTCGATCCCACCGGCGAGCATCCGATGGCCCCCGGCACCGGCCAGGGCGACGGTGGCCGCCGCTACGCGCTGCACCTGGACGTGCCGCTGCTCGACTTCGGCACCACCCGGCGGTGGGGGGTGCAGCTGTTCGCGCGGCGTTCGCTCCCGGTGGCGCCGAGCCCGTCGGGGTGGGCCCCCGACCCGGCGCACCCCGCGGTCACCAGCGCCGCGAGCCCGGTCCCGGTGGCACCGCTGCCGCCGCCAGCGCCACCCGGGGTGCCGCTGGGCAGCACGCCGGACGCGGACGGCCGCTCGCACGTCCGGCACTGGTCGCTGCCGGCCGGCGCGGACGTCCGCACGGTCGTCGTGTGGGAGGCGTCCGAGGCCTCGATCCGCCAGCGCCGCGGGCTGCCCACGCAATCCGCAGACGCGCCAGGGGTGCGGCTGGCGACCCTCTGGTCGCAGTACGACGCGATGACGGACACCCAGCGGCGCAACGCCTTCCGCCGGATTCGTGAGCTCCCCGGCACCGCCCGCGAGGTGGACGTGACGCTCCCGAAGGGCTCGACGGACATCCACCTGTTCGTCGTCACCACGGTCACCACCTCAGGCGTGGACTCCCCGTGGCCGGGCGGCGGCAGCCCGCACACCCACCTACAGGCGGTGACCGCACCCCGGCTGCGCCGGCCCGCACCGCCGCTGCCGCGGGCCGGCGTCGCCACCGACGGCACCGTCACGATCGCGCTGCAGGCGGCGAGTGCGGTGCCGGTGCGCGCGTTCCGGCTTCTGCGCACCCGTTCCGAGGTCGCCGCCCGGTCCGCCGACACCATGGGCCCGGCGTTCGCCGAGGTCGTCGCGGACGCCGTGCCGGCCGCAACCGACGCCGTCACCGGCGCGGACATCCCGGCGACGGACCCGGTGACGGGCCGGCCGGTTTACACCGCGACCTGGACCGGAACCTTCCCGGCGTCCTGGGACGAGTGGCTGGTGCGCGCGGTGGCGCTCGCGGTGGACACCGTGCCCGTGCAGGCCGTCCGCGGACTGCCGTCGGACGCGAGCGACGCCCTGGCGGTGCTCGTCCCGCCCGCGGGACCGCCGGACCTCGCCCCGCTGACCTCCGCGCTGACCAGCGGCGACGGCGCCGGCGTCGTCGTCCGCAGCTCGACATCGGCACCCGCGCGGGCGACGGTGACCGGATCGCACCGACTGCTCGCGATCGCCGGCTCGCAGGTCGCCTCCGCGACGCCGCTGCAGGACCTGCCCGAGACGCCGCTCGCGACGCCGCCGCCCGCCGCCGCGGCCGGGGCCGTGCTCGAAAGGGCCGCGCGATCCGCCGGCCGCAGCCCCCTGGGCCTGTGGTTCACCCGTGCGGTACCCGCGGATCCGGTGGACGTCACCGTCCGGCTCGTCGACCCGCTCGGCCGCGCGTCCGAACGCACGATCACCGTGCCGGGGTTCACGCCGCCGCCGCCGGTGCAGCTGTCGATCGTCCGGACCACCGCGATCGCGGGGCGAGGCGTGTCCGTGGAGGTGCTGTGCGACGCCGACCCCGCCGCGGCCCCGCCGTTCGTCCTGCAGGTGCGGGCGGTGCAGCACCGACCGTTCCCGGGGGGCGGCTTCCCGCCGCTGCTGCCCCGCACGCTCACCGCGTCGTTCCCGTTCGACACCATTCCCGACGACCTGCTGCCGCCGCTGCCCGCCAACCGGATCCAGGTGGTCCGGCACCGGCTGGCCGCGCCCGGCCAGGGCAACTACGGCCTGTGGGTGCCGCTCACCGCGCCGGTCACCGTGACCGTCAGCGTGATGGCACCCGACGGCGGCCGTGTCACCGTGACAGCCGACGGCTGACCGACGGCGCTGTGCCGCCCGGACGGCACAGCCGGCGACCCCGAGTCGAAGCACGAGGCAGCCGCCGTGCCCGATTGCCAGCCGGGGGGTAGTGCGCAACCCTCCCGGCTGATGCCAGGGAACCGTCGAAACTGGTCCAACTCCTCGTCCGTGAACACATCGCGCGTCGCCACCCGGCCCCCTGCTCAGCACCGTCCGTCGAGGTGACAGCACGCTACGCAGGATCCAAACACCCACCAAACCGGGCAGCACCACGCCCGGACACGGCAACCAATCGTAGATTTTGTGCTGCTTACTACCGGGACCCCTTCGTCGCCGGCGGGTGCGGTGACGGGTGTCGCCCGGCCGATGGCGGTCGCGTTGACGCCGAGGGTCAGCATCGTCTGGACGCTCCGGCTTCCTCCCGGGGCGGCCCCGTCGCGGACCGGACCGGTCGCGGCCGTCGTGGACGGCGGTGTGCCGTGCGGTGGCCAGGTCGTCGCGGACCTGGCAGGGCAGTGGTAGCCCGGCCGCGCGGGCGGCGGGCCTGGCGGCGGCTGCGGTCGCGGCCGCGACGTGGGTCACGCCGGGGTATCGAACTCGTGGCCCGGGACGGCGGCGACGGGCACCACGATCGGCGGGACCGGCACGCCGACCTCGCGGACCGACGCGGTCAACGGTGTGAGACCCGCGGCCCGGGGTCGCGGATGTTGTCCGGGTTCGGCGATCTGCTCGGGTGGGCGGCTCGATCACCACCCCGGACGTGCACCAGCCGGGCATCGGCGTGGTCGGCGATGTGCAGCAGGGCGCGGGCAGTCTCCGGGGCGAGCACCCGGCCTCGTCGATCACCAGCACGTCCCCGCGGCCAGCCGTGCGGTGTGGTGCGGTGACGCCGCAGGTGGTCAGGTGACCGCGACGTAGACCGCGTAACCGGCGACGGTGACATGACTCCACTGCTGCGGGGAGAAGAGCCGCGGCTCGACATCGATGGTGACAGGCTGCGGCGCGGGGAAGCCGGGAAGCTCCGTACCCAGATGTAGCAGCCCGTTCTCATCCTTGCGCACCACGAAGGCGTCGATCCGTTCGAAGGTGCCCGCGTTCATGGCGTGGTTGAAACAGGTGGCATCCGGACAGGCTGCGGCTGTCTGCAGGAATTGCACGCGCTCGACGATCCGCGCATCGGGATGTGCGAAGTGCACGTTCCAGGGCAAGAACCCCCAGAACGGGTGGATCGCCAGCAGCGCGCTGTCGTCGGTGGCCACCACCAGATCCTGTGGCGACGCTCCGGTCATCGTGGTGATCGTGGTGGCCAAGGCGTCCGCATCGGTGGGGTCGAAAGCGGGATGGGCGGCCTTGACAAGGTCGTTGTCCAGCATGGGGGCGGCGAAATCACTCGTGACGGTCAGCATCGGCAGCAGGAGGAGCACCGCAACCGCGCCGACCACCGGACGGATGATTCGCGCGGGCAGCAGCTCTTGCTGTGAGGGCAGGACCGTTTTGCCGAGCATTTCCAGAGCTACCGGCAACGAGGCGGCGGCGGTGGCCCACAGCAGCGTCGCGGCCCGTTGAGGTTGCATCTGCTGGTCCGCGACGGCCAGCATGAACGCCGACAACGTCTGATAGAGGATCGCACCGGCGGCCAGGCAGATGAGAACGCGGCTGGGAGCGCCCGGCGGGTGAGGAACAACAGAACCGCCGCGGCCACCATGATCACGGCGATGGCCGCGCCGCCATCCTGGAAGCCGGTATCGACATCCAGGAACTCCGGGTCGAAGAAGGTGCCTTGGGTCGCCGTCCCGGAGAACAGGGCCAGGGCCAGCGGCACCCAGAAGACGGCGGTCACCGCGGCCACTCCCCCCAGGATCAGCAGTAACCGAAGCCACGCCCCCGGCCGGCGACGTGCGGCTACCGGAACAAGCGCCACCGCAAGCGCTGCTAGCCCGATCAGGAAGAGCAGGTAGTAGGTGAGTGCGAGCACCGCGCCGGCGGCCACGAGCAGCGCCGCCCGGCTCCGCGTCGCGCGCTCACCCGACACGAATCCATAAACGGCGACCACCCACGGCACCAACACCACCGCAACGAATGCGCTGTACGGCGAATACCACGCCGGAACTGTGTCGGACGATATCTGACTGATCGTCACCGAGGACACGATCGCTGCGGCGAGAGCCACCGGCGGCCGGACCGCCAGGCGCCACAGCACAAAAGAGGCCACCAGGGACAGTGCCATGGTCACCAGAGTTGCCGGCTGAAGCAGCCGCCAGGGCTCCGCACCGGTCAACGCGGCGAACCTGCCGACCACCCAGAACCACCCGGGCGGGTAGAAGGCGCCCTCACCATGGAACATGTAGTCCTGAAGCGCCGCCGAGGAGGCGAACCTGGTCACGTACTCCGTGCGAAAACCGTTGTCGCCACGCAGCACGGAACCCAACGGCTGGTCGGTGCCGAGCAGCCCCGCGGTCAGGGGAAACGTCAGCCATGCCGCAGCCACTCCGGCGATCGCCGCGATGATCAGGCGCGCATACCGCCGCCCAGCGACCACATAACCGACCCCGAGCAGCCCCAACATGCCCATTGCCCAGGGCGTCGCCAGGCCGCTGAGGGTGGGGCTCACCACCGGGGCCGGGTGATGTCGGGCGGCCAGGTGGACCAGGTAAAGGCAGACCAACATGACGCTGCCGGCAATCAGGACCTCGGCGACACGGACACGCCCAGCCCATCGGTCGCGGGGGGCGACCGTCTCGGATTCAGCGACCGGCTGCACCAGCGATGCCGTGATAACCAAGGCCAGCTCCCTGCTCTCCCCGCACCGAGGGTGGCGGCAGTCGCGAACCGAATCCGGCGACGCCGCGTTCGATCATCGGATGTTCGAACAGTGGAACAGTACCGACGTCTGGGTGAAGTCCGGTTTGGGAACGCCGGAGATCCCGCGGTTGGTCCGGGCGAACACTGGCGCCGCCGCCTGCGGCCGTGGGATGTCCGTGTTGGTCATGAGACGTTGGATGTTTCGGCCTGGCGGTGTGGAATCGGGCGTCGGCCGTCGTGACCGACATCCGCCACCGGCGTCACACGCCGACCTGGACGACCAGCCCGCCCGTCGTGTGTGGGTGTCCCGAGGTGCTGTGACCGGTTTGTGGAACCGGTCCCCCGGTCACCACCACGAGGTGAGGATTCAGAACGGGGTGAGGATTCAGAACGGGGTGAGGATTCAGAACGGGG
>JADGOY010000231.1 GCA_017882715.1 Nakamurella sp.
GGCGTTCAATCCATCGAGCGCGCTTTCACCATCTTGGAGACCCTGGCCGGCAATGGCGGTGTGATGGGGCTGTCGGCGCTGGCCACCGAGTCTGGTCTGCCGTTGCCGACCATCCATCGGCTGGCGCGTACAATGGTCGACCTGGGTTACCTCCGGCAGGAACCCTCCCGGCAGTACGCCCTTGGGCCGCGCATCCTGCTGCTCGCCGAGAGTTCGTCGTTGATGCTCAGCGCCATCGCCCGCCCGCATCTGGCGCAGTTGGTCGATGATCTGGGCGAAACCGCCAACCTGGCCTCACTGGACGGTGACCAGATCCTCTACATCTCGCAGGTGCCCTCCCGGCATTCGATGCGGATGTTCACCGAGGTGGGCAGGCGAGTGCTGCCGCACTGCACGGCGGTGGGCAAGGCGATCATGGCCGGAATACCACCCGAGGAGGTCCGACAACTGTTGGCCCGCACGGGAATGCCGCGTCACACCGAGCACACCATCACCGATCCCGCGGTGTTCGCCGAGCAGCTCGTCTGGTCGGCCGAGCACGGTTACGCGATCGACGACGGCGAGCAGGAACTCGGTATGCGGTGCGTGGCCGTCGCGGTCCCCGGCGTCCGGGCTCACCTCGCGGTCTCGGTCTCCGGCCCGGCCGGCCGGATGTCGCCGGAGACCGTAGACAGAGCCGTCCCGCTGCTCACCGCCGCGGGCGTCGCGCTGGCGAAAGAGCTGGCTTGACCCCGTCCCGTCCCGAGCGCCTCTTGATCAGCGCGGATCAAGTTCCCTAGCGCGGCTGAACTGGTTGACTCTCGTCACTCGAGTCACATTCGGCGCGACTTCATCCGCGCCGGCGCTATTGATGCGGTGCCGGCGGGTGCGTCCACTGCTGGCCCAAAGGTGGCTGACCTCGGCCAGGGCCGCGAACGCGGCCTCGTTGCGGCACCGACCGAGGTGGGAGAACGACACCATCGCATGGGCGCCGCTGAACGGGCAGACAGCCGTGCGGTCGAGTCGCCGAGGAGCAGCAACGCCCGGAGCCTGTTGATCTGGGCGGTCCTGGCCGTGCTGATCTACCTTGCGCGCGACGAGCAGGACCCGCATCCTGTCGCGGTCACCATCGTTGCGGGGCAGGGTTTTCCGGTCCACTGGCATGCGCAGCATCGCCCAACGCGAGCAGCCAGGCTTGGTAGAGGTCCGCGAGGAATAGGCGTTCGTCGTCGGCTGCGGCGATCTTGCGGTCGAGGCGGGTCAGTTCCGCGGCGAGGAGTTCGTCGTGGGTGTCGGGGTGCAGGCGACGGCCTCGTTCACCGGCCAGGAGGGTGTCCGTCTGCAATAGGGCGATGCGGATCCGGTCGAAGACGTAGGTGTCCAGCGCCTCGGCGCGGATGCCGCGTTCCGGGCATCGCCGGTCGGCGCCGCCTGCGCGAATCGGGTCATGGTTGCAGCAGGAGTTCAACGGCCGCGATCCACCGGGTGTTCGTCCCGAGCAAACACCGCACCGCACAAGGGCTTTGAGTAGCCAATGACCAGATTCTGCGGGATGGTGGCCTGGATACCGGCAAGCCGATCGGTATCGACGGTGCGAAGCGCTTGCGGCGGCGGTGAAGCAGGTTCGGCTGAACAGGTTTGCCAGCTTTCGTCGGATGGACAGGTGCGTCATGGGTGATGAGTGGAGCGGTACGAGCGTCGGCGGCGTCGGCGTCAGCGGTCAAAGTCAGACGCAAATCTGAACGCAAACAACGATCTCGGCTTGGCCGGCAACGGCAACGTCACCCGACCAGCGACCGCCGAGGACATCATAGCGAATGCGAACCACAGGTTTGGTCGCGCGTACCGGGCGAGCCGGCGCTAATCGGGGCCAACGTAGTCGCACACGGGAACATCAGCGGGCTGGGCAACCTGAACGGCGCGGACACCAACGTCTCTGGGACGACCAACACCGAACATCTGGAAGCGAGCGGGAACGCGCTCGGCAAACGCGAAACGCGTCAGCGACGGTGAACGCCACACACGTGTCCGCAAAGGGAAACATCAGCGCAGTCGGAAACGTGCACGGTGACAACATTAACGTGACTGGCGATATCACGTTGATCAATGGGGATTGTGCGGACGAGTTCGACGTCGATCCGGTCGACGCCGAGCCTGTGGTACCCGGAACGGTTGGACGGGGTTGGAGGTGGGTTGGAGGGCTCGGCGAGGACGGAAATCTGCGGCGCAGCGCCCGCCGATGATCAGCGTGCCGCCGAGGTCGTCTCTGGAGCGGCTGACTACGGACCGCAGATAGGCTCTGCGTTCGTACGCGCAGTACGACGCAATGCCCGTGAGTCAGGCGCGGGCTGGATGTCATCACGACCAACGACGAAGTCGACGATCTCGGGACGACCTAGAGAGCGGTTCACCACACAGGATCGCTGCCGCCACCGGCCTCCTGATCCGGAACGTGATCATCTGGGCGGTAGTTCGTCGAGCCGACCCGCACCACTCCAACGCTGTTCCGTCATTGGGGCTGGGTCCGTACCGCCTGGTGATCAGGATGACAAGAGCCCGATGTTCGGAGACCGTCACGCCGGGATCTGTGGGAGCCGTAGGTGAAACTCCCTCCAGCCACCCGACGGCTGGGCGACTGGAGGGGGTCGTCACGCCACCGTGACGGATGCCCGGCCATGGGCAAGGAACAATGGACAGAGTGACGCTTCCCTCGTTCCGTACCCTGACCGTCGACACCGACGCCTCCACGAGCGCGCCCGTGGGCCGCATCGGTGACGGCGAGGCGCCGGCGATGGTCGTCACCGATCTGGACGGCACCCTGCTGGACCACACAGGCGATCGGATCAGCCCCCGCAACATCGAAGCCCTGCGTCGTGCCGAGGACGCCGGGGCTCGCGTGGTGATCGCGACCGGACGCCCGATCTGGTGGCTGGGCCCGGTGATCGAGGCAGGCTTCACCGGCACGGCCGTGTGCATGAACGGTGCGGTCGTCTACGACATCGGCACGGACCAGATCGTCGCGTCCTCACCGCTGACCCCGTCGACCATGCAGAATTTCGTCGCTGCGCTGTCCGAGCAGACCGACGAATTCGCCCTCGCTGTCGAACGGCTCGGGGTGACGTTGCAGGCATGCATCGCCGAGGAGGAGTACCAGCATCCCTGGCCATTCGGGTACTTCCGGCGCGCGGATCGCGAGACCCTGCTCGCCGATCCGGCGGCGAAGTTGCTGGTCAGGGGCACGGGCGACTCGCGGTCGCTGGCCACGGCGGCCCGCGACACGGGCTCGGGCACCGTGCACATCACCTACTCCACCGATGACGGGCTCATCGAGGTGGCCGCAGCCGGGGTCAACAAGGGGTCTGCGCTGGCCGAGCTCGCCGGACGTTGGGGCATCGACGCGTCGCAGGTGGTTGCTTTCGGGGACATGCCGAACGACCTGGAAATGCTGCACTGGGCCGGTCACGCGGTGGCCATGGGCAATGCGCATCCCGACCTGATTGCGATCGCGACCGAGGTCGGCGCCGATCACCACGACGATGGCGTCGCGCAGGTCCTGGAGCGCTGGTTCTGACGGACCCGTCCGATAGGCCGGCTCAGCCCAGCTCCGCTCAGTAGCCCAACTCCGCTCAGTACCGAGGCGGCCCGGGCGCAAGCGACGCGGACCGCGAGGTGTCCTTGAGTTTGACACCCGAGTGCCCGAGCCTGCGGGCTCCCGCCGGCGACAGGGGAGATGACATAGCTGACCCCGGGGCCGGCCGGCAGCAGCCGGCCTCAGCCTGCGGTGCCCGTTTCAACGTCCGTTTGGCGAGGTATTCCGCGTTCTCGTCGTGCGCATCGGACGAACCGACCTGCGTATTCGAGGATCCATTGACCGACATGGCCTCGCTCCGCTCCGCTGGCGCAGGTGGTGCACGATGCCGAAAACGCCAGGCGCGCAACGTGATCGATGGGTCATCCGCCGATGACCGACGGAGGCTGACAGAGGTGATCAGCGCACTGCTCGGCTGCGCAGCCTGCGTCGGGACTTGCCGGGCACGGCGAGTGTCGGCGCTTATCCGGCCAGCTGTACCGGTTGCGCCGACTGCCGGCGACTGACGACCCGACGCAGGTCAGGCAAAACGCTTGACGAAACCCAGCGCGGTGTCGGCGACTTCACGCCAGCCGTTGTCGATCGTGAGCGCGTGCCCACGGCCCGGGATTTCCTTGATCTCGGTGACGCCCTCGTTGCGCTGCTGCTTCTTGAACGAGGCGTTGGCGATGGCCGGTGGGACCGTGTGGTCCTTCTCCCCGGAGATGATCAGCAAGGGACCCCTTTCGGGATTCTTGCTGTTGACCTTGGCCTCGGTCCAGGGGTTGAAGTTCGCGGTCGCCGCCTGGAACAGCGGGGCGCCGGGCGCCGGCACGGCGTACGTGTCGTACAACTCCTTCGCCTCGTCCTCGCTGACCGCGTTGGCAAAGGCATACCGGAACTGTTCGTAGGTCAGCGGCACGGCCCGACTGTAATTGGCAGGATTGGTCAGCACCGGGGACGACGACTTCAGTGCCGAGATCGGTAGGGGCAGGACGCCCCGGAACGGCGCGGGATCGATGGCCACGGAGACTGCGGAGCATCCGCGACCGGCGAGGATCTGGGTCAGCAGACCGCCGAAGGAGTGCCCTATGACGGCAGGCTTCTTGGTCAGTCCCCTGGCCACCTCTTCGAAGTGGTCGGCGACCTGCCCGACGGTCTTGTGCGCGAAGACTTCCGGATGCGCCTTGGCCTCCTGGACCGTCTCGGGATCATCCGGCCAACCGGGTGCCAACGTGCTGTAGCCGGCTTCTTCGAAGACCGTGCGCCAGCGGTCCCAGCTGTTCGGTAGCAGCCACAGTCCGTGGATGAAGACGACGGGCGTCAGTCCGGAAGCGTTCGCCTGGTCGATGCTGTTCTGCTCGTGCTCGGAGATGGTGGCCATGCATTCGCCCTCCAGCGGTTGTGGGTACCGGACGCGGACTGCGCGATGTCGCACCATTATCGCAGCGTGAGAACCATCAGGCTCTTTCGGGTGACGCGTCGCACTTCTGGGCGCCCTTCAGTGGCGCCTGCTGGTGACCTGGTTGGTCGGGCAGCGCGGTTTTGATTATGAGGTAGTCGGCCTGGGTGGTGACCTCCCGCGCTGCCGTCGTCCCACTCGCGGGGTGGCGATGGTGACGCGGTCGCGGGACGGCAGCCTGCTCGACGTTGCCAGCATGGCTGACATCCCGGTCGGTCGCCGCGGTGTGGCGTGGGATGAGATTCGGCGGCAGGCCCATCCTGCGCGAGTGCACGCAGATCGTTGTGGACACTCATCGACACCGACCTGCTGACAAGGCATTTCGCGGGAGATCCAGCGGAGCGGGCTGGCCGTCGATATCGCAGATGACGTCGGGCATCTGCCGGTTCATCACGGTCCAGGCGCGTTCGGCGAGCGCGCCGGCGACCACGCACACCGCTTTGAGGTGCTCGGCGCCGCGTTCGACCATCTGCGTGTAGTAGATCCTGGCCAGTTGCGGGTCCTGTCTGCGGGCGTTGTCGGCGGCCCGGATCAGGGTGGTCCGCAGCAGGCAGGAGCCGGCCTTGCTCATCGGTTGGCCCTTGCGGTCGGTGTTCCCGGTCTCCGAG
>JADGOY010000084.1 GCA_017882715.1 Nakamurella sp.
CGACGCTGACCGGCCTGGGAAAGGCCGTCGCCGGTGACATCGTTGCGGTCGCTCGGTTGGCGCACGCCGAGACCGGCGACACCCTGTCCGACCCGTCGGACCCGTCGGTGCTGGCCCCGTGGGTGATGCCCGAACCGCTGCTCCCGGTGGCGATTTCGGCGCGTTCTTCCAGCGAGGAGGACAAGCTCGTCCAGGGCCTGGCCCGGTTGCAGGCCGAGGATCCCACCGTCCGGGTCGAGGTCAACCCCGCGACCGAACAGATGGTGATCTGGACGATGGGCGAGCAGCAGTTCGAGGTGCTGCTTGATCGGCTCCGTGGCCGGGCGGGCATCGAGGTGGCCGTCGAGCCGGTCCGGGTTGCCGTCCGAGAGACGGTCAAGTCCTCGGCCGCAGGTCTCGGCCGGCACGTGAAGCAGTCCGGCGGGCACGGCCAGTACGCGGTCGCGCAGATCGAGGTCGAGCCGCTCCCCGAGGGCGGCGGATTCGAATTCGTCGACCGGGTCGTCGGCGGTGCCGTTCCCCGGCAGTTCATTCCCAGCGTGGAGAAGGGTGTGCGGACCCAACTCGACCGGGGGGTCAGCGGGCACCCGATGGTCGACCTGCGGGTCACGCTGATCGGCGGGAAGGCGCACAGCGTCGACTCCTCCGACGCGGCGTTCCAGATGGCCGGATCATTGGCGCTGAAGGATGCTTCACACGCCGCCGGTGTGCAGTTGTTGGAGCCGATGGACTCGGTGACGATCACCGTCGATGACGAGTTCGTCGGCGCGGTACTCGCCGACCTGGCGTCCAGGCGCGGCCGGGTGCGTGGCACCGAACCCGCGACGGCCGGACGTTCGTCGGTGCTGGCCGAGGTTCCCGAGGTGGAACTGACCCGGTACGCGATCGATCTGCGCTCGATCGCACACGGCACCGGGGTCTTCAACCGGAAATACCTGCGTCACGCGCCGGCGCCGGAGCATGTGCTGGAGCGGTTGACGGCGGGCGCGACGCAGGACTGACAATCGGTCTGTTCCAATCGGCTGTCTCCGATCGGTCTGGGGTAGCGGTTGTCGCCGACAGGCCGGTACCGGCGGCGGCCGCAAATCGTCCTCGGTCGGCGCGCTCCCGGGCGCGTAAGTCACCATGGCCGGGTTCCACTGAGCTGCAGCCGGCGCTGCAGAAACCCCGATGATGCCCGCAAATCGCCCTCGTCGACGCCATACTCGAGAGCCACTTCGGCGTACTTGTGCCGACCTCCGCACCGATACCGCACCAACCGGTCGATCGCTGCGGCAAGCAGTTCGGCATCATAGCCGGCCACCAGATCGGCGATCGATTCCAGACGCCACCAGGCAGCCAAGCATCGGAGCGCCGTCGGCAGTCCCTGCAGCCTGACCGTCGCGTTCCACAGCACGGTCGCCACCGCATCGTCCGCGAGCAACGTCGCGCCGGTGACCGACGGTTGGGGCGATTCGACTATCGAGGCGGTCGGCCGAAACATCTTGAGCGCCGGGCCCAGATTGCGATATCCGGTGTCCGGCAGCATGGGCCAAGGCACCGACCCAGACGGGATGATCTCGTCGATCACCGGGCGGCCGTGATCTGCATGCCAACACAGCCGGAATCGGTACCTGCACTGATCGGTGCAGCCGAGCTGACCGTCGAGAACCCAATAGTCGCTTCCACGGACCGGTCGGCTGGCCGATGTACTGACGTCCTGCACGTACGACGTTGGCTCGATGCCGATCGCGAACCGTGGCCCGACCGGACCCGCAATGCGGAACAGCGCGTCCGCGGGCGACCCGTGCCCGAACAGCCGACGAAGGCTCCGGTCCCCGCGCTCCACCCGTTCCCAGAGCTGTGGCACGAGCTTCGCGCCCACCTGCTGGATGGTCGCGCGTGATAGCGGCCGGGAGGTAGCCGGGCTGTGTACGCCCGGCGGGGGGGAAGTGCCGGGAACGTGGGCACGACCGTTCACCGGCGCCGGCCGAAAGTCGGCCGTTGACCTGTCCTTCGGGGCGGCGCCCATCGTCGGTGTCTGGGTTCCCGGGCGATCCACGGACCCCACGCCTGGGCGCGCAGCACCACCGGGCGGTGCCACTGCGGTGGGCAGCAGCTTTCCGTTCGTCAATGCCGCTCCGGTTCCCGCAACCACCGGCCCACCAGAACCACCGTTGACGACCAGGGCTCGTCCGTTGCCCGCCACGGACAATCCCGCCCCGGGAAGCGACCCCGGACCACGGGGCTGGCACTGGTGGCAGCCGAGCCGTGATTTTCCGGCGACCAACTGCCCGACACACCCACAACTGGGGCAACGCACGCCCGCGAACGCACGTAACGGCAGCAGCCAATCGAGCTCCAACGGGTACCGGCGGTCGCCGCGACGGACGTCGACCTCGACTCGCAGCGCCGGTACACCGATCAGCTGCATCCGGAAGGGCAGCAGCGAGAGCGTGGATCGGTATTTGTCGTCGATCTCGGCCAGCCGGCGGTCCCGTTCAGCAGCGGTGCTTTCCAGCCGCGCCTGATACGCCGCGATCCTGTCCGGGGTTGCGCAATCCCTGCGTCGCTCCAGCGACTCGGCGATCTGGCGGTAGTAGTCGGCGGCGCGACTCACCTCGTCGAGGTGGGCCTTCGATACCTGACCCGCCAACAGTTCCTGACGGCCGACGGCCCTTCGACGAATTTCCCGGTGAGCCTCCGCCAGCGCCGGCCGAAGGCTCGTGGCATCGGCCTCGATGTGGTCGCGCTGAGGATGATCGACCGCGAGCAACCGCGCCAATTCGCGCACCGCGTCCTCGCCCAGGGGAAGCCTTTCGGGCACATCCATCCAGCATTCGACCTGCTCCTGGAAATGGTCGTCGGCGGACAGCGTGAACGTGACCAGCGAGCTGACCCGCAGAACGTGACGGACTCCGGGGCGTGGACCACCGGTCAGATCGATGCGTCCGTGGTCGACCACGAACTGGTCCCGGGCGTGGGCCAACAGGTGGTCCGTGTCCGGCGGCCGGGTCGCCGGATTTGGTAGCCGCACGCTGCCGCAATCCCCCCGCGCCAGAACGGTTTCCGCGGCAGCGGTGAGCAACGGGTGACCCGCCGAGAGCAGCACGGCGTGGTCTTCCCGGGCGATATCAGGATCGCTGGTGACCAGCAAGTCCTCCGGCTGGGCATGCCGATGCTGCAGCGTCTCGGGCAGCAGCACCAACGTCGTGTCGCCGGCCTGCTCGCAGGCTCCTCCCTCAGCGTTGACGTAGCGGAGCCAGAAATCCAGCCCGGGATCGACGACCGTCATGATTCATCCTCGACGGCGACCAGGGCATCGATGCGAGCGCGGTTGTCGAGGTACTGATCCCGGGCGGTGGCGAGTTGCCCACCGAGAGCCTGCAGACGGGCATCGAATTCCGCGTCGTCGGCCGACTCGACAAAGGCATCGAACACGGACGCCTCGAAATCGAAGTCATCCTCGATTCGTCCGATGATCATGTCCAGCTCCCCCACCACCAGCTCGAACAAGTTGATCTTCGCCTCCAGCACCGCCAGGATGCGTTGCTCGACGGTGTCCCGAGCCACCAGGTTGGTCAGCACCACGTCGTGCAGCTGGCCGACGCGGTGCAGGCGGCCCACCCGTTGCTCGATCTGCATGGGATTCCACGGCAGGTCCATGTTGATCATGACATGACAGAACTGCAGGTTGCGGCCCTCCCCCGCCGATTCGGTGCTGAGCAAGACCGGCACATCGTCCCGGAAGGCCGCTACGGCGGCCTCCTTCCCGGCCCGGGGCAGGCTTCCGTGGTACACCGCCGCCGGAATGCCCTCTTCTCCGAGCGCGTCCGTCATGGCTGCCAACGTCTCGCGGAAGGCGGTGAACACGAGCACCTTTTCACCGGTCTCCAGGTACGGTCGGATCCGCCGCATCATTGCGGCGATCTTGGCCGGGCGCGAGATTGCGTGGGCACGGTCGGCGAGATCGGTCCATCCCAGCTTGCCCAAGGTGGGCGCAGCGGCCATCGGACTGGAACCGGCGAGCCTGGTCACCAAGCGCAGCGACAACCGACGAGCGGACGGAGCATCGCGCGCTTCCGATCGCACCCGGGCAGCGATCTCCGCGTAAAGGCCGGATTCGGTGTCCGTCGGGGCCACCATCACCGTCTCCGCCAGCCGATGGGGCAACCGCAGGGCGACCTCGCTCCGGCGGTGCCTGATCGTGACCTCGGAGATCTTCCGGCGAAGCTCCGGAAGCCTTTTCGGATCCGACGTCGGACCGGCACCTCCGTAGGATCGGCGGAACTCGGTCGGCGTACCCAGCAGGCCTGGCGCGACCAAACTCGTCAACTCGTACAGATCGTTGAGCCGGTTTTCCACCGGCGTCGCCGTCAGCAACAACAGGTAGCGCGAGGTCAGCTCCCGAGCGAGCCGTCCGGAGGCTCCGCGGGCGTTGCGCAATCGGTGAGCCTCGTCGATAACGATCATGTCCCACGGCTCGGACACCAGGGCCGCCCTCGTCGGATCCCGGCGGGCCGTCGCGATCGATGCCACCACGATCGGCGAATCCGTCGACCGCTCCCAGTCGCCGCGCCGCGGAACCGTTGTCGGCAGCGCGAATTTGCGCTCCAGCTCCTCCCTCCACTGATCGACCAGACCTGCCGGCGTCACCACCAGCACCCGGCGAGCCAGGCCACGGATCCGCAGCTCGGACAACACCAGACCGGCCTCGATCGTCTTACCGAGGCCCACTTCGTCGGCCAGGATCGCGCGACCGCGCATCCGCCGCAGCACGGTCGACACGGTCTGCAGTTGATAGTCAAACGGGTCGAAGGCCAACGACGGTCCGGACAGCAATGTGTCGAAACCCGGCCGGCTCCACACCACTGCCGCCGCATCCACCAGCTGCACACGTTCGGTGCTGACCCGAGCCCCGCCGAGCAAACCCTCGAGCAGCGCTCGATAGCCGGCCAGCTCTTCGACCACCGGGTCCTCGACAGCCGCCGGCCCTGGCCCACGCTTCAGTTCCGCCGTCGCGATCACGTCGCGCCCCCTCTCAGTGGTGACGAGACACACCATAGGGGCCGAGTCCGACAACGCCGGGGAGCTGTGGCGCGATCCGCGTGGCACGTGACCACATGATTCCCACTGGCCCCGTCAGACCCGTTGAGTCACTCGGTCACCACGAGATCTGCGCCGGCCCGAGACCACCAGGCTTCACGATCAGCGTCCCGTCGATGAGCTCGTAGCGAAGGCCGTCGTCCGGCAGGGTTTCCAGCATGTCGACGGTCCATTCGCCGTCGACGTGGGCGGGCCAGCCTGTCGCCTGCTCCGTCGTTGCCGGGCCGGCCATACCGACCATGGTGCCTCCTCCGGTGCCCGCATTCCAGAGAGTGTCGGACACCCGACCGGAGCTGCGGCCGAGTTTGTCCACACCACCACCAGTTGGTCGGACCCGACGCGGTCCGGGTGCAGCGCGCGGACTCACCGGTCAACCTATGATGCCGATCAGATGACCATGCCGATCAGATGACGACGACCACCTTGCCGTTGGCGTGACCGCTCTCGACATCACGCAGGGCGTCCCGAGCGTGCTCGAAGTCGTACACCGCGGAGATCTTGGGATCCAACGCGCCGCTGGCCACCAGGTCCGCGAGTTCGAGCAGGGTGCCCGGACCACGTCGGGAGATGTACGCCCCGCCCGCCTCCGCGGCGGCCGCGGGATCTGAGGTGCTGACGATCTTCGACCGGTCCTTTGCCACCACGGCGAGTTCGACCAGGCCGGGCCCTCCCACCGTGTCCAGGATGCCGTCCACACCGTCCGGGGCCACCGCCCTGACCCGGTCCACCACACCGTCGCCGTAGCTGACGTGCACCGCCCCGAGCGACTCCACCAACTCCTTCTTGCCCGGTCCCGCGGTGCCGATCACCCGCAGCCCGTGATGCCGGGCGAGCTGCGCGGCCGCCGAGCCCACACCGCCGCCGATCCCGACGATCAGCACCGTCGCGCCCTCCGGCAGGGCCAACTGCGCGAGGCCGTCAGCGGCGGTGCCCCCGGCGATCGGCAGGGTGGCGGCCACGGTGAAATCGACCGACTCCGGCTTGGGCGCGATGGAATCGACCGACAGCAGCGCGTAGGCGGAAATGCCACCCTCGGCCGTGTTGCCGAAAACCGCGTCGCCCACGGCGAAATCGGTGACGTCGGCGCCCACCTGGTCGATCACCCCGGCGGCCTCGGAGCCGATGATGTGCGGGAGCTCGAAGGGAATGTACTGCCGGAACAGGCCCTGCCGGAACTTCCAGTCCGCCGGGTTGACCGCGGATGCCGCCACCGCGATGCGCACCTGGCCGGGACCTGCGAGCGGATCGGGCAGGTCCACAAAGCTCTCCGTCTCGGGGCCGCCGTATTCGGTGAAAACCAGCGCGCGATTCGTCATGAGAGATCCTTCCGGTCAGGGCGGTCTGGGCCGACTTCAACGCCGACTCCAAGCGGACGTTCGGATGTTCGGATGTTCGCCGCAACTTCCCGCCGACACCTTGATATTCCGGTTCTTGATGAATATGCAGGGAATCATCGGTGACGTGGATCACACAAACAATCGACACGACCGCGCCACCCGCTGGGCATCGTGTTCGTCCAGTCGGTCGAGGCGTTGACCGCCTTGCGTTTCGTCGAACGTTTGGCCGCCTCGGCCGGAATGGTGCTGTCGATGGCGATCGTTCGCGACCGCTACCACGGCGTGCAGGTCGGCAAGGTGCTGGCCCGGCTGATGCTCGTCGTCGGCGTCGCACCCAGCAGCGCGCCGATCATCGGTGCCCAATTCCTGGGGCTCCCCGGTGGCGTTGGCAGCGGTGATGATCGCTGCGCCGACCGTCACCGTCGGGCGGCCGATCGCCGTCCGACCGGGCCTGAAGCGAGCATCGCGCCCAGAAGAATGCCGGCTGGGATCGGAGTTTCTCGGCCGCGGATCTGTCAGTCTGATATTGGCCGGGCCGCTGAGCCTCAGCCTCCGGGCGTGTGCACCGGCAGTCCTGCTGACTCTGCCGCTGCCGCCTGCCGGACGTCGTAAGTGATCACGACGTCCGCACCCGCACGCAACGCGGCTGCGACGTGCAATGCGTCGAGGCTGCGAAGATGTTTCCCAGGGAGCAGGCCTGCTTCCCGGTACATCTGCCTGTCGAGGTCGATGACGTCGAATCGATCGAGTAGCGCGCTCACTGCCAACTGCGGCAAGCCTTCGCAGAAGGCAAGTCGACGGAGTTCGGTCTCCAGCAACACGCACGACATCACGCTGTCATTTGTCGCAACACGCTGGTCCAGATAGTCGGCGAGCGAAGCCGATGCGCTCTCCGAAACCAGGAGTTTGGCTGCGGCGGAGGACTCGACATAGACCATCACCGTTCTCCTCGAAGATCGTCGAGCGTCTCCTGGACCGGATGGTCGAGCTTTGTGCGCATCAGGTCGGCGAACCCCCCGCGGACAACCGCCCGCCGGATTCGCAGGGTCGACGGCGGTGCATCGGTCGGCGGCACCAGGATCGCGACGACCTCACCGTGGTTGGTGATCTGGATGGTTTCACCACGAGCGACGTCCCGGAGCACAGCGCTGCTGTTGTTTCTCAGTTCTCGGTGCGGGATTGTCCGTACCACGCTGCCCCTTTGCTCGTCCTGTAGCAGGCGTAGCAAACCGATGTCGCCGACGCCCCTTCCGTCAGGGCGCCGATCCTTCAGGAGCGCTTGGCGCCTGTGTCAGCTGGGAGGCCCAAGAACGCCGCTCACGTGACAGTCGCCAGTGACAGTCGCCAGGACACCAGGGCAGCCCAAGAACGCCGCTCACGTGGCAGTCGACCCCTGACAGTCGCCGGTGACAATCGGCCACCCGCGACTGGTCACGCATCCCCGACCTGCGCCACGCCCCCCGCCATCCGCAGGTACGCCGGCCGCAACAACTCCGCCAGCGGAATCCCGCGCACGTCCAGTGGCACGTCAGGCAGTTGCCGCAGCACGGCGTCCACCGGTAGCTGCGCCGGTTCGTACCGGGGAAGGGCCGCTGCTGGGACGAAATAGGCAGCCAGACATTCGGTCAGCGGCGCCACTCGGGTGCGCGGCGCCGAACCGCGGGTGGCCGATGACGACCGCAATGCCCGCAGGTTGTCCAGCAGGTCCTCGCGGTCGCGGCCACGCCAGGCCAGGATCCGGAAGGGGTCCTCGTCGAAGGATTCCGCGAGCAGGTAACAGACGGCGGCGACGTGCTTGCACGGCACACCCCAGTCCGGGCACGAACAGTCCATCGACATGTCTTTGCCGCTGGCGGGGAACAGCGGAAGGCCGGCCTGCGCGAAAACCTCCTCCAGGTCCTCGGGCATCGACCCCGCGAGCAGCTGCGCGGCGTACCAGGCCTGGTCGGCCAGGGCCTGTTCCAGCCGCGCCCATTCGGCCTTGTCGAACGCGGCGATCGAAATCCGCACCCGGTACGGCCGCGGCCGGCTGCCCTGCACCTGGGCGGAGACCAACCCCGCCGCCACCGCCATGTCGATGACCTGCCCGGCCCTGGCGTACCGGCGCCCGCGCTGCAACCGGCCGCCCAGCCCCATGTCCTCCAGCACCTGGATGAATCGGCCGGACCACCAGGTCTGGGCGATCGCGCCGCGCTTGCTGCGGGCCTTGATCCCGCCGTCGACCGCGCGGGGTTTCGATGCCGGGTAGAACCGGTCAGTCATCGCCGGCCTGCGCCGTCAGCGCGAACACCTCGCGCAGCTCGGTGGTCGACAGCTCCGTCAACCACCCTTCGCCGTCCCCGACCACCGTGTCGGCCAGGGCTTTCTTGGTCTCGATCATCTCATCGATGCGCTCCTCGAGCGTCCCGGTGCAGATGAGTTTGTGCACCTCCACGGTGCGCTGCTGGCCGATCCGGAAGGCGCGATCGGTCGCCTGGTTCTCCACTGCCGGGTTCCACCAGCGATCGAGGTGGATCACGTGGTTCGCGGCGGTCAGATTCAGGCCCGTGCCCCCGGCTCGCAACGACAGCAGGAAGATCGCCGGCGAGCCCCCCGCGACCTCGGCCGACTCGGCACCCTGGAAACGCGCCACCATCTCGTCACGACGTTTCTTGGGGGTGCCACCGTGCAGGTACAGCACCTCGCGACCGAAGGTGTCGGTGAGCAGCGGCTGCAGCATCCCGGCGAACTCCGTGTACTGGGTGAAGCACAGCACCTTCTCCCCCGCCCGGTGGATCTCTTCCAGGATCTCCAACAGCCGGATCACCTTTCCCGAGCGAGCCCGGAGAGGGGTGCGGTCGTGCAGGAACTGCGCCGGGTGATTGCAGATCTGCTTGAGCTTGGCCATCGCGGCCAGCACATTCCCGCGCCTGGCGATGCCCTCGGATTTCTCGATCTTGATCATCATCTCGTCGACCACCGCCTGGTAGAGCGAGACCTGCTCCACGGTCAGCGCGCAGTACTGCTTGAACTCGATCTTGTCGGGCAGGTCGTCGATGACGTTCGGGTCGGTCTTCACCCGGCGCAGCAGGTAGGGCCGGGTGATCGCGCGCAGCGTCTGCGCGGGTTCGGTCTTTCCGTAACGTTCGACCGGAATGGCGAAGCGGGTGCGGAAGGATTCCATGGAGCCCAGCAATCCCGGATTGACGAAATCCATGACGGCCCAGAGTTCGGCGAGCCGGTTCTCCACCGGCGTCCCGGTCAACGCGATGCGATGTTCGGCGGGGATGCGGCGCACCGCCGCGGCCTGCCGGGAGGCGCTGTTCTTCACCGTCTGCGCCTCGTCCAGGACCACTCGGCGCCAGGTGTGGCCGGCGAGCAACTCGCCGTCCCTGGTGGCCACGGCGTAGGTGCTGATCACCAGGTCGACGTCCCGCCGACGGGTATCGAAGTCGTTGTCGCGCAGCCGATCCGTGCCGTGATGGACGTACACCCGCAGCGCTGGGGCGAATGTCGCGATCTCGTGCTGCCAGTTACCCACCACCGACATCGGGCAGATGAGCAGGGTCGGCCCGATGGTCGGATCATCCGCGCGCTCACGACTTTGCAGGGCCAGCAGTTGAATGGTCTTGCCCAGGCCCATGTCGTCGGCCAGGCAGGTGCCCAGACCGAGCCGGGACATGAACGACAGGTAGGCGAAACCCCTTTGCTGGTAAGGGCGAAGGGTGGCCAGGAAGTCGGGCGACGGGTCGACAGCGCCGATGGCGTCGTCGACGGTGCCGGACAGCAGTGCGCCGAGCCAGCCCCGCGCGGACACCTCGTCGACCGGCACGGGCGTGTCCAGACCGATGTCCTGCCGGGCCGCCAGGTCCAGTACGTCACCGGCAGTCATCCGTCCGGATCCCTTGCGCTGCAGGAAGTCCAGCCCACGACGCAGTTGTTCGGGGTCGGCTGCGAGCCACTGGCCACGCACCCGTACCAGCGGGCTCTTCGCCTCCGCCAGCGCGCGCAGCTCGTCCTCGCTGAGCACCTGGTCACCGATCGCCATCTGCCACCGGAAGTCCACCAGCTGCGCGCGCCCGAACGTTGACGCGCCCTCGACGACGCCTTCGGTGGGCGTGCCGGCGGACAGTCGCAGCGACAGTCGGTGACGCCGGCTCCACCATGCCGGCAGCAGCAGCCCGATACCGGCGGCATCCAGCTGGGGGGCGGCATCGGCCAGGAAACCGTGTGCACCAACGGCATCCAGGTCCCACCGCGACGGCCGTGCCTGGTGTAGCGCCTGGTTCAGGTCCGGATAGATCCGGCCGGCCCGGCCCAGCTCGGTCAGCAGCACTTCCTCCGGACGATCCAACCAGCGGCCGAGCCCGCTGCCACCGTCCCAGACCTGCTCGGCGGGGACCAGCAAACTCGGATCCTCGGTTGACTGCAGGAAGAAGTCCAGGCGCCATGCGGCGTCGCTTTTCTCGCTGTCATCTGCGCGGAGGCCAACAGTGTCGACCGGCCCCTCGCCGTCGAAAGTGCCTCTACCGAAGGTGATGTCATCGGCTGCCGGCTGGTCCGGCGATTCGTCCTCGGGTCCCGGCGCCTGCAGGCGGAGGGTCAACCGCGCCGTGCCGCTGGCGGGCCCCATCTCGTCCCAGGGCGCCAGCGCTGCGGCCAGATCGTCCACGGCGTGATCCGGGGCGTCGACGTCGCCGCTGAACGACGTCAGCCCGGCCAGCCAGGATTCGACGACCGTCGCGCGGGCCCGGCCGCGGCGCGGCGGTCGCAGATCCAGCGGGGGGGAGTCGAGCGCGAGCACCGGCTCGCCGGGGCCGGGTTGGTCGCTCGGGCCGGTGCCTGCCAGTCGGTTCCTGGTGATGGCGTCGACGAACGCGTCCACCGCGGCGGAGACCAGGGTGTGCGGATCGCGTCCGTCCCGGTCGCTCTGGTCCTGCGCCTCGGCCCGGCAGACCGGTGGCATGGCCGCCGCCAGCCGATGTAGCGCCAGCAGATCGGGCCCTTGCACCACCGGCCGCCAACGAGCCACCGCGCCGACCTCCCGCAGGTCGACAGTCGGCAATACCCGGCCACGGTCGACCAGGTCGGACGCGAACGCGACGATCGCGGCCAGGTAATTCACGGACGAGCCGAGCCGGACGTCACCCTCGCCGGTATCGGTGAGCAGTCGGACGGCCTGCGCAGGCTCCAGCCACAACACCGGGACCCGCCACGGCAGCAGGGCCGGCTGCCTTCGCGACGCCGGCCGGGGCGGGTTGCGCAGCAGGTCGGGCGAGTCCATTGGCGCGCTGGGCAAGGACGGAAGCAGGAGCAACGTTTCTGCGCTCTCACCGTGACCCGGCAAGGGCGCGGCGAACGGATGGGATCTGGCCCGCTGCGTCGCAGCGGTGCTCTTCACCGGCCGCGACGGGTCCTCGGCCCACAGCCCCGCGCCGCGGTCCGTGGAGTACAGGCCGTGCACGACGAGCACCGCGAACTCCTTCGACTGCGCCGGTCCGACCGGCACGGAACCGGACGACCATGCCGACGCTACCGTCCGGGCGGACCCGGGCCTCGTCGAGGGCGGGTCCGCAGGTCCCAACGAGAGTGATGATCACCTGGGCAGGGTGATATCCACAGGACACGCCGTCCCGGCGGTCGACCGCGACCAGCGGGATCAGGCGATCGCGATCGCGCACGGGTGGGGCGCGGTCGGCGACGGCGTCCTGCTTGCCGACCAGCGCCGCGACGGGTGATCATCAGCGGTGTCCGCACGATGGGCGCTTGGCATATCGCCTGCGCCGGCATCGCGCTACCGAACTCGCCGAATGACCGCACATCCGTGTCCCACCGTCATCTCAGCAGCCCACTTCGCCCGCTGACGCGCCAAATGGCCGAACCCGTTCGGCCCGTCACCCGACGCAGTACCGGGTCGTCCGAGCGTCCGATCGGTGCCGGGCCGCCACTCTTGCGACAATCCATCCATGACGTTCGCGCCGGTCGACACCGACTCGCCCTGCGTGACGGTCGACTTCGTCACCGTTGCCGATCTGCTGCAAGGCGTCGGGGCGCTGACCATTCCCGTCGTCGCGGTCGTGATGATCGCCCGGATCGCGCACAAAAACCCGGCCCAGGCATTGCTGCAGGAGGGCCGCCGGGCCGGCGGAGTGCGCCTGTACCGGTGGGGAATCGGGGTCGTTGTCTTGGGCGTTCTGGCGGTCGTAGCGGCGGCGATCCTGTCGTGGTTCACGTCCGAACTGTGCGACCGGAACAGCGGCACCTTGGCGTTGAGTGGTGTTGTCCTGGCCGTCATCGGCGCGTTGCTCGCCGGCGGGGGATCGGCATACGCAGCCAGGGCCGGTTGGGTGGTGCTGGCAACCGTTGCCGCGCTTGATGTGTGGATCTTCTATATCAGCCTGCTGGCTCTCTTCACCGAAGAGACCGGAGTGGAAGGTCTGCTGCTCTTGGCATTCGCGATTCACGCGATATGTATGACGCTCGCCTCCCGATGGTCATTCAACGCCAAGGATCTCGGTCCGATCGAGCGGGCCAAAGCAGGCGAAGCCGGAAGGTCCCTGGCCGCCGTGTGGGTGTTCCTGGCCTCGTATTCGGCTTTGAGCATTCTGCGGAGCGAGAGTGGGATCTTCGACTCCGCCGCCGGTTCGGCGGTGGCCGGCGCTCTGACCCTGGGCGCCCTCGCGGTCACGATGGGCAGCGGTTACACCAAGTACGCCGAAGCCATCCACGCCAAGCCGCCCGGGCCGCCGGTCCCACCAGCGCCACACATCGACTCGGCTGCCGGCAGTACTGACCTGTCGGATCCGGTGGCAGGTGGTGCGGCTGCCGGATCGACCGCAGCCGGCCCCGCAGGGTCCCCCGATCCAACCGGGTCTCTTGCAGCAACCCGGGCTTGGGAAACAGGACAGTCCCTGCGCAAGGCAGAATCACCGGGCACAACGATGTCCGATGGCTCCGCGACCACCCCGGCGATCACCACCCGCGACGCCGACTGAGCGTCCCGCCCGAGCCTCGGCCACCATGTGCTGCATGACCGAGGACCACACGACATTTCTCATCGGTGGCGGCTGGCAACCGGAGTGCCGGGACGAGGTCTACGGACCGTTCCTGTCCGCCGCGGGCACCAACCCGACGGTGACCTGCATTGTCTGGACGAGGGTGACGGCGCCGACCAATTCGACCGGTGGGCCGCCGCGCTGACCCAGACCGCCGCCTGCACTCCGGTGCCCGTGTTGGTGCCGCTCGGCGGCGTGCTCGATGTCGGTGCATTGGCAGCCGCCGACGGAGTGCTGGTCTGCGGCGGGCTGACGCCGGGCTACGCCGGCGCGCTCGCTCCGATGTCGACCGAACTCCGAGCAGCCCTGGCGGACAGGCACACCCCCTACGCGGATTTCTCGGCCGGCGCCTGCGTCGCGGCGCGGCGAGCCCTCGTCGGCGGCTGGCTCGATCGCGGCGTGCCGGTGTGCCCCGAGGACGCTGGCGAGGACCTGGCCGAACTCACCGTCACCGACGGGCTCGCCCTGGTGACGGCGACCGTCGACGTGCACGCCGCCCAATGGGGAACGCTCGCCCGACCGGGTGCCGCCATTGCCGCGGGGCTGGTCGAGTTCGGCCTGGCCATCGACGAGAACACTCTGCTGGCAACCGGCCCACCGGCTCGGCGGTGGTTCGCGGAGCCGGTCACGTGCATTGGGCACGGCGCGGCGCCAGCGCGGTAAGGTCACCGGTTTCCGCGCCGGTCCGCTGCCCGATGCCGTGCTGACCGACTGAGCCGTCCCGGATTCCCGGTCGGCAAGAGCAGTTCTTGCACGACTCGGCTACCTGAGCCCGGCACGGCGGCGCACCAGGAATTCGCGCTGATTGACGTTCTCGGTGCGGGCGATCGCCGCGTCGTAGGCCACCGCGGCCTGCGCATCCCGGTCCAGTCGGCGGAGCAGATCGGCCCGGACCGCGTGGAACAAGTAATAGCCGTCCAGCCCTCGAAGGTCGTCGACCAACGCGAGCGCCGCGTCCGGCCCTCGTACTTCGGCCACCGCGATCGCGCGGTTGAGCGCGACGACCGGGGTCGGGGCGAGAACCAGGAGATGGTCGTACAGCTGCAGGATCTGCCACCAGTCAGTGAGAGCCGCGGACGGGGCGTCGCTGTGCACGGCGTTGATCGCCGCCTGGATCTGATATGGGCCCGGTTGATTGCGCCGCAACAACTCTCGGACGATCGCCTGCCCTTCCGCGACCAGTGCCCGATCCCACAGGGCCCGGTCCTGGTCGGCAAGCAACACCAGGTGGCCGTCGCCTGTGGTGCGAGCCGGCCGACGGGAATCGACGAGCAGCATCAACGCGAGCAGCCCCATCACCTCCGCCTCGTCAGGCATCAGCCCGGCCAGCACCCGTCCGAGCCGGATGGCCTCGGCGCACAGGTCCTCGCGGACGAGCCGGTCGCCGGAGCTCGCCGTGTGGCCCTCGGTGAAGATGAGGTAGACGACGGCCAGCACCGCCCGGAGCCGATCGGGGAGATCGGCGTCGTTCGGGATCCGGTAGGGAATGCCCGCGTCCCGGATCTTGCCCTTGGCCCGGACCAGCCGCTGCGCCATGGTCCGCTCCGGAACCAGGAACGCGCGGGCGATCTCCGCAGTGGTGAGGCCGCCCAGCAGTCGTAGCGTCAGCGCGACCTGAGCACCAGGGCCGAGCGCGGGGTGAGCGCAGGTGAAGATCAGACGCAGCCGATCGTCGCGCACGGCGCCCTCCTCGGCCGGTTTGTCGCGGGCGTGCAGCAGGGCGGCTTGCGCCGTCCGATCCTCGCGGGAGGCTTCCCGACGCAGCTTGTCGATCGCCCGATTGCGGGCGGTGGTGATGATCCAACCCGCCGGGCTGGCCGGCATTCCGGTGGCGGGCCACCGTTGTACGGCCGCGGTGAACGCGTCCTGGACCGCTTCCTCGGCCACGTCGATGTCGCCGAACACGCGGACCAGCACGGCCACCGCGCGTCCGTATTCCTCGCGGAAGACACGGTCGATGTCCGAGGCGGATGGCGCAGGCACGCCGTTTCTCAGTGCTCGCCGCCGTCCTGGAACGGGCGCACCTCGACGGGCAGAGTCGTCGCCCGGGCGAGCCTGCGACCCCAGTCGAGCGCGGCATCCAGATCAGGCGCGGTGACGATGGTGAAGCCACCGAGGTGTTCCTTGCCCTCGACGAACGGGCCGTCGGTCGTCAGCACGTCGCCGTCCTGGATCCGGACGACGGTGGCCGTGCTCGGCGGAAACAGGCCGCCGGCGAAAACCCAGGCACCGGCGGCCCTCATGTCCGCGTTCACGACATCCAGATCCCGCGAGATCTGTTGCAGGACTTCGGGCGCCGGAATCGGACCGTCGGGCTGGTACACACTGAGCAGGTACTGTCTCATCGGGTGGCCTCCTTGACGTCACAGTGGCTGCACAACACATCACTGTGCAATGCGTGGGTTCTCACCCACTACACGAACCGCTTCCGGTCGGATCGACATGAGCGGCCGGCAATCCCGGACACCGAACTCGAGCCACAGCGGCAGCACAGCACGCGCCGAGAGCCATCAACCCTGTTGAACCCACCCGGCGGTCTGCCCCAGCACCCGGCCGCCGTCCAGATCCGCCAGCGACAGACCGGCGAAACCCGTTGCCAGCGGGGAGGTTTGCCAGCGGAAACGTGGACTGTCAGTGGTGGCCGCGTCGATGATCACGGCGGCGGCATCGGCCGGACTTTGCGCGGCGGCGAAGGCGCTTCGGGTGCGGGCCAGGTATGAACGGAGCATCCCGGCGTACGGGTCGTCATCCCCGGCCGGATCCGGGAGCGTGGGCTCGCCCTGCGGAGTGACCACCCCGGCGACATTCGCGACGAACTCGCTGGCGACCGCGCCCGGCTCCACCACACTCACCCCGATGCCGAAGTGCGCGACCACCGGCGCCAGCGATTGCATGAGCCCCTCGACGGCGAACTTCGCCGCGCAGTAGGCGTCGGCGAACGGTTGCCCGACGACGCCGCCCACGCTGGTCACCGTGACGATGCGGCCTCGCCCCGCACGCCGCATGTGCGGCAGCACCAGTTGGGTGAGCGCGGCGACACCCAGGTAGTTGACCTCCAACTGGGCCCGCAGATCGTCCATGGTGAGTTGCTCGAGGGATGCCACCGATCCGCGGCCGGCGTTGTTGACCAGGATGTCGATCTGCCCATAGGTCGCCAGCACGGCATCCAGACACGCTCTCGCTCCGGCGACATCGGTGACATCCAGGGCGCGGACATCCAACTGAACCCCTGCCCCGATCGCGGCGGCCCGCAACGTCCCGGCCTTGGTCGGATCGCGCAGGGTGGCGACGACCTGCACGCCCTTCGCCGCGAGACCCACCGCTGTGTGCAGGCCCATCCCGCTGGAGGTACCGGTGACAAGTGCAACCTGAGCCATCCCCACTCCTCTGATCCGGGTCAGCCGATCTGATCAGGGCGCTCTGCTCGGTGCGGGTGCGCCGATCTGATCGGAGGTGCCCGGTCAATGATGCCCGGGACCGCCGTTGGCGGCAGCACAGCGATTCGCGCGGAACGGAGCGTGTCAACGCCCCACCACGGAGTGAGCGAACCACCGGGCGGGCCAACACACTGCAGTCGCAACGTCGAAAAGCCGCCCGACCGGCCGCTGACACTCTCGCATGTGCGGGACTTGAGAGGCGGCGCCGACACCGGACGACCTGATCCACGAAGCAATGGCCGGTGACGGATGCCGTACTCGCGTCCGTGCACGACGAACCGGTGCAGGTGGTCGCCGTTGACGATCACACCGTCGCAGCCACCGTAGTGCTGGGACCATTGCGAGTCGTAGGTGGAGATGACCTGGCTGCCGTCGCTGGCGGTGCGGTCGA
>JADGOY010000232.1 GCA_017882715.1 Nakamurella sp.
CAAATGTCCCTCAAATGTCCCTAGATGGGCGGGGCCGGGCACTGGCGGAGTGATGTGCTGGTTTCGATGTCTCCCTCACGCGACGTTTTGCGTGTCAAGAAGCCGTAGCAGCCGTAGCGGCAATGCCATCATCCCAGGTCACACGGCGTGTCGCGGTGCTACGGCCGCTGGTCGCGACTGAGGGGCCGCCGATGAGATTTGATCGCGTTTGCCCAGGTGAAGGGCTAGGTGGTGGGCGTGTCGCCCCGCTACGGCTTTGAGCCGAGCCCAAGCCGTAGCGGCCGCGGTCGGCCCAATCTGTCGTCCCTTCCGGCGCAGACCACGCGACTCTGAGTAGCACGGCCGGGCAGAACACGAAGCCGTAGCGGGCAGCACTGTTTGCGCAGGTGAGACGGCGTGTCGCGGTGCTACGGATCCGACTTCCCGACAAAGGACGCGACTGTTGGGGTGAATGGGCGGCCGCCCACTTGTGGAAAAGAGCATCGCGGACGTAGCGTGGTTTCTGATGGGCGGCCGCCCATTCAATACAGATGAGTCCGCCCATCTAACGAATGGGCGGGTAGGGATGGTGACGCGATGACGGGTGTGGAATCGTCCACGTTCGTGCCCCGCGTGGAGTCCTCTTCTGGTCGCCTCGCGATTCCAGCTGACCTGGTGCAGCGGATCGAACACTGGTCGGCGACGTACGGACTCTCCCGCGAGGAGGGCGCCGAACTGGTGCTCAGAGGCTCGGTCGAGCCGGTCGAAGAGGCCGCCCTCACTCTCCGCGCAGCCTACGAAGCACGCGACGTACAGACACCGGAACAGGTCAGCGCAGGACTGTCCGCAGCCGAGGTCGACGTGCCCGTGGTGGGAATGCGCCTGGGCCCCCGCCGCCCGGCCACCGAGACGGAACCGTTCACCCGTGATCACCTGGGCGCGGACCTGCTCGACGACGCACTCGAGGTGTGGCCCGCGGTCCGCGGGCTCTGGCGAATGTCCGCCCGCCCGCGGGTGATCGTCGCCTACCGGCTGGGGTACCCACTGGCCGTCTACCGGGTCGCCGGCTGGGAGCAGGACCCAACAACGAACCGTCGATGGGCGCCCGCCGGCCAGATCCTCACCGACACCCGCCGCCTGGACGCCTCGACCGGCGCCGACTCGGGCGAAGCCACCGCGGCCGATCACTCGATCGTCAGGGTGGTCCGCTCGCGGCCCCTGGTCACCCCACCCGCCGCCGCCAACCCCATCGTCTGGCTGCACGGACGCTGAATCCGACGACCCTCCAAGGGCCGTCCCAGCCACCCCCGATGACCCCCGGTTGGTGGGAACTGACCTGCGCGAATGGTCAAACCAACCGGCCCGAGCACACCCAGTTGGCAGTTGATCACCAACCGAACGACCAAGGTCAACTTCCAGGCTTGGAGCGTCACCCGGGTCCGCTGCTGCTGGCCCTTCCGCACCTGAGAAGGACCCCTCATGGGCACCCACATCTCCCGCCCCGCCGCAGATCTCCGACCCAACGCACCGCGCACCCAACCACCGCTCGGTCCGGCCTGCAAAGCAGATCCGGAGAGCTGGTCCCTGGACCACGGAGGCCTTCCCGACTGGCTCCGCGCGATCCGCATCTGCGTCACCGGGTGCCCGCTGGTCCAGCAGTGCTGGGAAGCACGCAACCGTCTCTACCCGAACGAGCACCCGGTCGGCGTCATCTGGGCGGGCACCGCCTACACCGACACCGGCGAACCGCTGCTCACCCAGCAGGCATTGGTCGAGTACGCCAGCGATGGCAACTGCCGGCGCCGGCAGCGCAGAACGGTCGCGGCGTGAGGGGTTCCCTCCGGCCGTGGGCTGCCACCTGCGATGCGTAACGACGCATTGGCCGCGGCGCTGCGCGCCACGGAACTGACCGCGGAAACCCTGGCGAAGGCCGCGGCGGTCGCCCCCAAGACGGTCCGGCGCTGGCTCGCGGACGACACCGTCGTGCCGCATCCGGAGACCCGCGCCCGGGTCGAGAAGCTGCTGGCGGTATCCGCCGGGCAGCTCTGGCCCATCGGCACCGTCGACGATGCCCAGTCCCAACCGGAACTGGTCACTCTCTATCCCGCGCGGTCAGCGGTGCCCTCTGCTTTCATCGGATCTTTGATGGCCGAGGCCACGACCCGGATCGACATCCTGGCCATCTCCGCGGCGTACCTGTGGGAGACCGTCGACGGTCTCTTACCCACCCTGGCCGCTCGGGCGGCCGCGGGCGTCGCGGTCCGCATTCTGCTGGCCGATCCGGACGGGGAAGCGGTCGCGGTCCGCGGCGCAGAGGACGGTATGGGCGAGTTGATCCGTGCCCGCGCCCAGATCGCCTGGGCTTTGCTGCGCCCTCTGGCCGGTGTTCCCGGGATCGAGATGTGCATGCACGACACGACTCTGTACGCGGCCGTGCTGAGAGTCGACGACAACATCCTGGTCAACCCGCACGTATTCGGCCTGCCCGCTTCGGCGGCTCCGGTGATGCATCTACGCCGCCGAGAGGGTGGTCGAGTGGCACAGACCTACCTGACGTCGCTGGAACGCGTCGCCGATCTGGCCACCGGCATCGACACGGCGACCGGTCAGCCGCGGCGCCTCAGCCGGCCGCGGGTGCTTCGACCGGTGAGCCAATCCGGCGGCGCCTGAGCGGAATCACCAGCGCCACGCACGCCGGGCACAGTTCCAGGTCACCGGCCCATTCCTGCCCGTCGGCGGCAAGGCGAGCGGCATCTGGACTGGGCCAATGTCGTTGCCCCGCGCCGGAGAAAGGGCGTCGGCATCCGGAGCAGCGCATCGTCCAGCAGGGCCGCGGCAATTGCCACAGGTCCTCGACCGGCATCGCGTCCGGCGCTCGCTGACCGATCGCGACCTGCAGGCTGGCCTGTAGGAGATGGTCGACCACCGCGCCGGACGCTGCCATCTCAGAATGGTGATGGGTGCCCTCCGCGCCTCGGACGGGCACGCCCACCACCCAACAGCGATGGTGAAGCTGACGAAGCATGTCGACCTCCGAGGACGGGCGGCACGGGTGGAATAGCGGCGAGCGGGTGCAATTCACCAACGAGTGTCTACATCCAAAATTATGAATGGATGTATTGCACCACCAATCGTCCGGCACTGATGATGTTATGGATGTGTTATTCCGCCCTGGGCGGGACCGGTCGCTCCGATCCGCTTCCTCCTACGTCGGGTCGTTCGGAGCGTAACGGGCCTGTCAAGGGATTGAGCCGGGCAGATTCCTGCTGAAGATCGCCCTATCGCCGGGGCCGACCGACCTGCATGTGGGAGACGCGCCGGAACGGCTTGCCATCGTTGTAGGTGTCCTGCAGCTGTTTGACCATCGCGGAGAGCCCCGGGTTCACCAGGTCTGCCAGCGATTGCACCCCTGCCTCCGGGACGTACGCGCCGAGGTAGGTCACGGCGGCCCGAGCATCTTCCAGAACATCAACATCGACGTAGAACGATCTCTGGACCTTCCGTGCTGCCGGCTTGGCAACCGTCGGAGCGTCCACGTGAGTGCGAGACGGTTCTTCCACTTTTGCCCTGGTCTTCTTGGTCGGCGCAGGCGCCTTCGGTGCCCCGACCTTTCGCCGCCGTCTCCCATCGGTCGAGGCCGTGGCAGCCGCTGGTTTGGGATCGAGGACGTCGGGTTCCTCGGTGCGACGGGCGCCGACCACCGGTGCCGGTGCCTTACGGGTGCGAGGTGGCATCAGATCGCTTCCTCCGGTTCGTGATGGGCGGCAGCGTCAGGTTGCCCTGAGCTTTCGCGGACAACGCAACTGGTCATCGCCGCCGCGGCTTCCGGGGCTTGGTCAGCGTCATGCCGCCGGCAGCGAGGATCCGCGGCAGGTGGTCCGCGTAGGAGTCGGCGACCTTGGTCGCGTAAGGATCATGCATCTGCCGCAGCGGCAGATGCAGCGACTCGAACGCGGTTGCGACGATCTCATGTCGGGGGACCGGAGGGTCGAGGACAAGGTCGCCGTACGCGGCGACAAGTTCGCCGACCACTCGCCGCTCTTCGGCACGACCAGCGAACTTCGTCACCAGGATCCCGGCCACCGTCAACTCCGGGTTGAACCTGCGGGCCTTGGGGAGGAAATCATCGAACATCAGGGACATGGACCGCGTCGAGTAGGTGCTGGCCGTGGTCGGGACCAACACAAGGTCGGCCGCGACCAAACCGGTGAGGGCAATCCGCGATCGCGCCGGCGGCAGGTCGATGATCACCAGGTCCACCCCACCGGCGTCCAGGGAGATCGACCGGCGCAGCCGTTCCTCACTGGCAGGGGCGGTCAGGTCGTACTCCCGATTGGACAGCAGGGGATCGGACACGCACACCCTCACGCCACCCCACTGCTCCCCGGTGGCTGTCAAGCAGGCCGCCAGGCTCAGATCCCGGTCGTCGCGCAGCAGATCCTTCGATCCGGCCGCGTCCAGGTCCACCGGCTCCAAGGTCTCGGTCAACGTGCAGTTCGGATCGAGGTCGATCAATCCCACCGTCAAACCTCGCGAGACGGCGGCCTCGGCCAACGCCAGCGTGGACGCGGTCTTGGCGACGCCGCCCTTGTGGTTCGCCACAGCAACCACCAGATGTGACGCCATAGCCGCCTTCTCCTGAGAACACACGTATTAATGCAAAGACTAACACATCTAATACAAGAACCCACGTCGGGACTGTGGCGACCTGACCCAGCAGCGGGGAAGGGATGGTCAACCGGCGGACCCTTCTCTATCCGCCACAAATCCGGCGCATAGAGATTCGATCTCGGTTCGTAAGGTCCCGGGGTGGGCCGGCGCCTCGGGAGCGGCCGCCAAGTCGAGACGCCGGCCTCAACTGGAACGAAGCGAGGGAGCCGGGTCGATGCGACAGTCGCTGGGACGATCGAAGTCAGCGGGATCCACGCTGCAGGCCACTGCGTTACGCCCGCCTGCGACGCCCGAGCAACTCGTGCAAGCCCGGCGCCCCCGGCCGGTGTGGCCGATCTGGTTTCTCGGGTCCGGTCTGGCACTGTTCGCGGTCCGGTCGATGGCGGCGCAACTTCACCCAGCCACTGACGCGCAAGCCCAGCTCATCGACCTGATTCGCTCAGGGTGGGAGCTCATGGCGGCGATCGCGGCGATCGTCATCGGCCTGACCGCACTGATCATCCAGCTGTGTTGTGAACCTCGAGGCGCGGCGACGTTCAGGGTGCTCGCCGCGGCCGGGAAAGGTCTGCATCTGGGCCCGAATCAGCTGACGTTGAAAGGGTCCCGCTGGAAGCGGGGATGGCGAAGACGCCGACTGGTGTCAGGCGTCTTGAGGTACGCCCCCGGGCATGTCACCGAAGACCTGAGCGCCGACCTCGCCGAAGCCCTGGAGCCGTTCGCCGCGGGGGTCCTGCTGATCCGCTGGGAACCCGACCGCGACCGGTTCGTCATGAACCCGCGGCCAGCCGCAGCGCCGCGACTGGAAGACGAGTACTCGATGGTCGGGGCGATGACCCGCACCTTGGAGCACATCTTCGGGCCCCTCGACGTCGATCAGCAGGCGACCCATATCTCCGGGTCCGGCGAGGTGAGCGAGTTCGTCGCGGGCTACCACCACACGACCCGCGACCTGGCCGAG